>NZ_JBEPPY010000010.1:0-179927 GCF_040547575.1 Marinobacter sp. MBR-99
ACCTCGGCCAGCGCCCACACGAATTACTTGGTTAACTTTTTAAAGAGCGTTTGAGCTGTTGCTCAATCAAGGCCGCGTATTCTACATCGTTCCGCTGCCCTGTCAACCGTTTATTTCGAAGAATTTTAAGATCAAATTTTCGAACACTTTCAAACAGTTGCTTTCGTCTGGGAGGTTGCCGTTACCGGCTTGTCCCTCAGAAGTGGTGCGCATTCTACAGACGTCAGGAAAACTGTCAACGCCCTCTTGTGAAAAAAAACATAGAATTCCGTTTCCACCTACTCGCCTGATCAAATCACCAACAAAGCGAGCATTTTATGTACTGAATTAACGGGCTCTAAGCGGAATCAGCGAATACACGCCGAACCAATAAACCCTCAGCCCGAGCAAGACGAACAGTGCTGCCCCGTACACGACCATTTCCGTCACATCACTTCTCGCCTGCCAGAGAAAATGCAACCAAGCGAACACGGCAGAAAGGTATATGAGTCGATGCAAGGGCTTCCAGTACCGACCAGTCTTCCGCATCATCTTTTTGGTGGAGGTCAACGCCAGGGGAACCAGCAACAGGAATGCGGCCGCGCCTAGCGCAATGTACGGTCGGCGGGTGAAGGTGGCCCAAAGATCGCCCCAACCAAGGATAAGTTGTAAGAACGCAAACACGTGCAGTACTGCGTAGAAAAAGGCGAACAAACCCAGCATGCGGCGGTGGCGCAGCCATCCAGCCCAACCCGTCAATCTTCTCAACGGAGTTACCAGAAGCGTCACGAGCACTAGCTGGAACGCAGCAATACCCAGCCGCTCGGTTATCTCCTGCCCCGGGTCCGGGCCAATTCTGCCGGCGACCACATCAAACACCAGCAGAAATAAAGGAATAAGGGCGAAACAAAAGACCACGACTTTTGCGGAAACGCTGGACACCAACCGTTCGGCTGCAGACGGCATCAGTAGTACCTTGTCAGATCCATACCCTTATAGAGCTGGGCAACCTGCTCTTCGTAACCATTAAACATTCGGGTTTCCATCCAATTCGGACGGAGCACACCAGAGGGTAAACGCCGCTCTCTCTTCTGACTCCAACGCGGATGATCCACCTCAGGGTTTACGTTGGCATAAAATCCGTACTCACTTGGCGCAAGCAATTCCCATGTTGTTTTAGGCTGCTCTTCCAGAAACCGAATCCGAACAATCGATTTAATACTCTTGAATCCGTACTTCCAGGGAACCACGAGGCGGATCGGAGCGCCATTCTGATTAGGCAGAGTTTCGCCATAGAGACCAATAGCCAGGAACGAAAGCTCGTTCATCGCCTCATCCATACGCAGCCCCTCCCGGTACGGCCAATCTATGGTACTGAACAGAGACCGCTGCCCACGCATCTGTCTTGGGTCATGCAAGGTTTCGAAGTACACATATTTCGCTCGCGAATTCGGCTCGAGGCGCTTCAACACGGCCGCCAACGGCACGCCAACCCAGGGAATCACCATGGACCAGGCCTCAACACAACGAAGCCGATAAATGCGTTCTTCATACTCGTGGGGCTTCAGCAGATCTTCCAGGGCGTAACGACCTGGCCGGGCACACTCACCATCAACCTCCACAGACCAGGGATCCACAGACATTTCGCGGGCATACTTGGCAGGATCACCCTTGCCGGTGCCAAACTCGTAGAAATTGTTGTATTTGGCAACCGCATCAAAAGGCGTTTTCTTCTCGTCGGTCGAGTACTTCGGCATTTCACGAAAGGCCAACGGAGTGGTCGTAGGGCTGTCACTTGCCCGCAAAAGACCCGGGGCAGCGAGGGCTGCAGCAGAGGCAATGGCACCGGTCATAAACTTGCGGCGGTTCACATAGACAGACCGGGGAGTGACTTCGGATTCGGACAAAGACCAGGACGGACGCCGTTTGATGAGCATGAGCTGACTCCAGAGGAAGCGGTTTAAACAAGTGACCGTTGATTCCCGGAGAAATTCCCGCCCGGATCGAGCCGGGCGGGAGCACTAATGCGTCAGGCGCGCTTGGCCTTGTTTCTGAACAGGGCCCGCACCGGACCAGACAGTGCATAAATCAGGAATGCTGTGAACAGTACGGTTGCCGGATCAAGGGCGATCACCACAAGAATCAGCACAACCAGCAGGATGGCCGCAAATGGCACCCGCCCTCGCATATCAAGGTCTTTAAAACTTCGGTAAAGCACATTACTGACCATCAGCACGCCCGCGCCGCCTACAACAATAATAGATAGCAAGGTCAGCCAGGTGGCTGGCTCATACTGATGGAAGCACCAGACCAGACCTGCCACACACGCTGCAGCAGCCGGGCTCGGCAGCCCAACAAAGTACTTCTTGTCCACCGATCCAATCTGGGTGTTGAAACGGGCGAGGCGCAGGGCAGCTCCTGCAACGTAGATGAACGTAATAGCCCAGCCAACCTTGTCGAGGCCGTTCAGAGCCCAGAAAAAAGCCACCATGCCGGGCGCAACGCCGAATGCCACCATGTCGGCAAGGCTATCGTATTCTTCCCCGAACTTACTCTGGGTATTGGTCATCCGCGCTACCCGGCCATCAAGGCCGTCGAGAATCATGGAGACGAATATTGCAATAGCTGCATTATCGAAAACGCCGTTGGCTGCTGAAACAATCGCATAGAACCCGGAAAACAGGGATGCCGTTGTCAGGGCATTTGGCAGTAGATAGATACCCTTTCGGCGAACCTTTGCACCACCGACGACTTCTTCCTCAATAACCTCTCCGGCCGCCACTTCTGACTCGTGTGCACCGTGGGACTCTGGATGTTCAACAGATTTTTTGTCTTCAGTCATTCCATAAACTCCGGAAAGCATTTGGGCGGAGTATATACGAAAAACGCGGCCACTAGGGCCGCGCTTTCAAAACCGTACCGGAAATCCCGGATCAGTTCTTGTCTTTATCCACGATTTTGTTTGCGGAAATCCACGGCATCATGGAGCGCAGCTTCTCGCCTACGGTCTCGATCTCGTGAGCCGCATTCTGGCGACGACGCGCCGTCATGGACGGGTAGTTCAACGCACCCTCAGAGATGAACATCTTGGCGTATTCGCCACTCTGAATGCGCTTCAGTGCGTTGCGCATGGCCTCACGGGACTGCTCGTTGATCACCTCCGGGCCGGTTACGTACTCACCGTACTCGGCGTTGTTGGAGATGGAGTAGTTCATGTTGGCGATGCCGCCTTCGTACATCAGGTCAACAATCAGCTTCAGCTCGTGAAGACACTCGAAGTAAGCCATTTCCGGCGCGTAGCCCGCTTCGGTCAATGTCTCGAAACCGGCTTTTACCAGCTCAACCGCACCACCACACAGAACCGCCTGCTCACCAAACAGGTCGGTTTCGGTTTCGTCTTTGAAGGTAGTTTCGATGATGCCGGTACGACCGCCGCCAATGCCGCTGGCGTAAGACAGAGCAACGTTCTTGGCGTTACCAGAGGCGTCCTGGAAGATGGCGATCAGATCAGGAATGCCGCCGCCCTTGGTGAACTCGGTGCGCACAGTGTGGCCCGGCGCCTTCGGGGCAACCATAATCACGTCCAGATCTTTACGCGGAACGATCTGGTTGTAATGGATCGCGAAGCCGTGAGCGAAGGCCAGGGTAGCGCCCTGCTTCAGGTTCGGCTCGATCTCCTCACGGTACAACTGGGCCTGGAATTCGTCCGGAGTCAGAACCATAACCACATCAGCGGCAGCAACGGCCGAAGCCACGTCGCTGGTCTTCAGTCCGTAGGCTTCGGCTTTAGCGATGGAGGAGGAGCCGGCACGCAGGCCAACCACTACATCAACGCCCGAGTCCTTCAGGTTGCACGCGTGCGCGTGGCCCTGGGAGCCGAAGCCCAGAATGGCAACTTTCTTGCCCTGGATGATGGAAAGATCACAATCCTTATCGTAATAAACCTGCATGAGAAACCTCTATTATATGTAATGGCCCTGCCGGGCCATGATGTTCAAATTTGCAAAGCAGCCTCAGAGGCTGAGCACCTTTTCGCCACGAGCGATACCTGAGACGCCGGTACGCACCACTTCAAGGATTCCGGAGGTACCCACCGCCTGGATAAAGCCATCCAGCTTGTCGCTGTCACCCGCCAACTGCACGGTGTACACGGAACTGGTCACGTCCACGATCTGGCCTCGGAAGATATCCACCGTGCGCTTGATTTCCGCACGCTGGGAGCCGGTCGCCTTGAGCTTCACCAGCATCAGTTCGCGTTCAATGTGCGAACCTTCGGTGAGGTCGACCAGCTTGACCACTTCAATCAGCTTGTTCAGCTGTTTGGTGATCTGTTCGATGACCTTGTCGGAACCGGTGGTGGTAACCGTCAGGCGGGACAAGGTTTCGTCTTCTGTCGGCGCAACGGTCAGGGTCTCGATGTTGTAGTTACGCTGCGAGAACAGGCCAACCACCCGAGACAGAGCGCCAGGTTCGTTTTCAAGCAAAACAGAAATGATTCGACGCATGATCACACCCTCTCCGTTTTGCTGAGCCACATGTCTTTCATGGAACCACGAGCAACCTGCATCGGGTACACATGCTCGAAGCGGTCAACGTAGATGTCCACAAACACCAGTTGGTCTTTCATCGCCAGAACTTCCTTGAGCTTGGGCTCAAGATCTTCCTTGCGCTCAATGCGAACACCGACATGACCGTAGGCTTCCGCCAGCTTGATGAAATCGGGCAATGACTCCATGTAGGATTCAGCGTGCCGGGACTCATAGTTCATGTCCTGCCATTGCTTGACCATACCCAGTGCCTGGTTGTTCAGGTTGATGATCTTCACAGGCAGATTGTATTGCTTGCAGGTAGACAGCTCCTGAATGTTCATCTGGATACTACCCTCACCGGTGAAGCACAGCACTTCGTCATCCGGGTGAGTCAGCTTGATGCCCATAGCTGCCGGCAAGCCGAAGCCCATGGTGCCAAGGCCCCCGGAGTTGATCCAGCGGTTAGGCTTATCAAACTTGTAATACTGGGCCGCGAACATCTGGTGCTGACCAACATCGCTGGTCACAAAGGCGTCGCCGTTGGTGAGCTTCCAGAGCATCTCAACCACTTCCTGCGGCTTGATGACGTCCGGGCTGGTCTCGTAACGCATCCCGTGGAATGCTCGCCACTCTTCAATCTGCTTCCACCAGGCCGCCAGCGCATCCGCATCCGGCTTGTCTTTGGACTCTTTGACCAGTGACAGCATTTCCTTCAGGACCGCATCCACCGGGCCCACAATCGGCACATCGGCATCAATCGTTTTGGAAATAGACGCGGGGTCAATGTCGATATGGATGATGCGAGCGCCAGGGCAGAACTTCTCGGTGGCATTGGTTACCCGGTCATCAAAACGCGCACCGACGCAGAGAATCAGGTCTGAGTGGTGCATCGCCATGTTGGCTTCGTAGGTGCCGTGCATGCCCAGCCAGCCAAGGTGCTGTTTGTCAGTCGCCGGATAACAACCAATGCCCATCAGGGTATTGGTGATCGGGAATCCCAGTGTCTTGGTCAGCTCAGTCAACTGGCTCGAGGCCTTACCCAGAATCACCCCGCCACCGGCGTAAATCATCGGGCGCTTGGCGGCCATCAACATATCCACAGCTTTCTTGATCTGGCCTGCGTGGCCACGAACCGCCGGGTTATAGGAGCGCAGTTTCACTTTCTTGGGATAGGAATACTCATAGCGCTCGTTCGGGGTGGTCATATCCTTGGGGATATCCACCACCACCGGGCCGGGGCGGCCGGTAGAGGCGATGTAGTAAGCCTTGCGGATCACTTCAGGAATTTCTTCCGGATGGCGCACACTGAGATTGTGTTTAACCACCGGGCGGGAAACACCCATCATATCGGTTTCCTGGAAAGCATCTTCACCAATCAGGGTGGATGCAACCTGGCCGCACAGAACCACCATGGGGATGGAATCCATAAAGGCGGTGGCAATGCCGGTAATAGTGTTGGTGGCTCCAGGACCCGAGGTCACCAGTACGGTACCTGGTTTTCCGGTTGCACGGGCGTAGCCGTCGGCCATGTGGACCGCCGCCTGCTCGTGCCGCACCAGAATATGCTTGACTTTGTCCTGCCTGAACAGCGCATCATAAATATGAAGGGCTGCACCACCCGGATAGCCGTATATGTATTCGATCCCTTCATCCTGCAGGGAGCGGATCAGCATATCGGCGCCAGACAATAACTCCACGATTTTCTACCCTCTTCTACGAGTGAATGAGCCGGGTTTCGCCCCGGTTGCCTGGATTTTCGGTTTCCCTGCTTCTTTTGAAAGCGGAACCGGTGAACTCCTCCACACCATGAATAAGAGGTTGTCTCCTGGCCAGCCGCCCTCCTGAGGGTTGCGGAGAACGACCAATCAACGGGTTGCACGTAAGCAACAACCAGCGCCCGCCAGCGCGTGGCGAACTCAGTGTGGTGATTAACGGGGGATACTCGCTCGGGATTGCCTGCCGTATTGACCCCAGTCTTCAGGCAATCGGTAATTCTGACAGCGGGAAACTCACTGTCAATAGGCGCTGCGGCTTAATTGCGACCATTTTCCTCTACACTCTGCCATACTGACGGGATATAACGTGCAAGAGATTTGAACCAGGCAAGGGAAAATCCATCGTTTCGATGGCATGATATCCCCAGGCAGTAGACAAGAAACGGGCAGAGACATGAATCGAAAAATCCTGATGCTGACACTTCTGATGGCGATGACACCGGGCCTTGCGGCCGGCGCTTCAGTGTATAAATGGACAGATGAAAACGGGGTAACCCACTTTGGCGACCGCCAGCCAACGGGCGCGAACTCGGAGCAGGTGAATGTCCGCTCCGGCACCACCAGCAGAAGCCAGTCTGGCCAGCGCCAGAGTGCCCAGGAACAGCTGGGAGAACTGCAGGAGCAGCAGCGCTCCCAGGAACAGCGCCGTCAAGAGACCGCTGTTGAGGAAGCTCGCCGCAAGCAGCGGGAAGCCAATTGTGCCACCGCCCGGTCCAACCTGGACGTAATTAACAGTAACGCCCGCATACAGGTAGAGGAAAACGGAGAAAGACGATATCTGGCTCCCGAAGAGATCGACGAGCAGCGTCGCCGGTTCCAGGAGATTGCCGACGAGAACTGTGGCCCGTTAAACGGCACACCAGCACAACGCTAAAATCTAATGAACACCCAAAATCAAGAAGGCCAGGCGACTTGCGTTGCCTGGCCTTTTTTATGCCGCCCTGGCGCGTGGAGCCTCAGACTTTTGTAAACTCCAACTGGCCACCAGCCACGCTGGCGCGGATGGTGTCGCCGGGCACAAAGCCGCCCTGCAGCAGTTTCTGAGCCAGGGGGTTCTCAATCATCCGCTGAATCGCTCGCTTGAGAGGGCGCGCACCGTAGACCGGGTCGTAGCCCACTTCCGCCAGCAGTTGCATAACCGCATCGTCCAGCTCAAGCTTCATATCCTGATCCTTCAATCGCCGCGCCAGATTCTCGATCTGGATACGGGCAATACCTTGAATCTGGTTCTCCGCCAGCGGATGGAACACCACCACTTCGTCTACCCGGTTGATGAACTCGGGGCGGAAGTGCGTTCCCACCTCCTCCATCACTGCCGCCTTCATGGCGTCGTAGTTTTCCTCACCCGCCTTTTCCTGAATGATGTGGGAGCCCAGGTTTGAGGTCATCACGATCACGGTATTCCGGAAGTCGACCGTACGGCCCTGGCCGTCGGTCAGGCGACCATCATCCAGCACCTGCAGCAGGACGTTGAAGACATCAGGATGGGCCTTTTCCACCTCATCCAGCAGCAGCACCGAGTATGGCCGGCGGCGTACCGCCTCAGTCAGGTAGCCACCTTCTTCATAGCCCACGTAACCGGGAGGCGCACCGATCAGACGAGCGACGGAGTGCTTCTCCATGAACTCGGACATATCGATCCGCACCATGGCCTCTTCGGTATCAAACAGGAACGATGCCAGGGCCTTACACAGCTCGGTCTTGCCCACACCGGTCGGCCCGAGGAACAGGAACGAGCCATTCGGCCGGTTGGGATCAGACAACCCGGCCCGGGACCGGCGCACGGCATTGGAGACCGCCTCGACCGCTTCATGCTGGCCGATCACCCGGTCGTGCAGGGCGTCTTCCATGCGCATCAGTTTGTCCCGCTCGCCCTCGAGCATCTTCGATACCGGGATACCGGTCCACTTGGAGACGATCTCGGCAATTTCCTCGTCGGTTACCCGGTTGCGCAGCAACTTCATTTCCATCATTTCAGCCTGGCTGGCCATATCCAGCTGGCGCTCCAGCTCAGGAATGGTGCCGTACTGAAGCTCGGACATTTTGCCCAGGTCACCCGCGCGGCGGGCGTTTTCCAGATCAATCCTGGCCTGCTCCAGCTGGCTCTTGATCTTCTGGGAGCCATGCAGTGCCGCTTTCTCGGTGTTCCAGATTTCTTCCAGATCCGCGTATTCGCGTTCGACGCTGACAATCACGGATGACAGCTCCTCCAGCCGTTTCTTGGAGGCGGCATCGGTTTCCTTCTTCAGGGCTTCCCGTTCAATTTTCAGCTGAATCAGGCGACGCTCCAGGCGATCCAACGCCTCGGGTTTGGAATCCATTTCCATGCGAATCTGGCTGGCTGCTTCATCCACCAGGTCAATGGCCTTGTCCGGCAGCTGGCGATCGGTGATGTAACGGTGGGACAGTTTCGCGGCGGCGATGATCGCGCCATCGGTCACTTCCACACCGTGGTGAACTTCGTAACGCTCTTTCAGGCCACGAAGAATCGCAATGGTGTCTTCCTCACTGGGCTCGGTCACCAGTACTTTCTGGAAACGGCGCTCGAGCGCTGCGTCTTTCTCGATGTTTTCCCGGTATTCGTTCAGGGTGGTGGCACCTACGCAGTGCAACTCTCCCCGTGCCAGCGCGGGCTTGAGCATGTTGCCGGCGTCCATGGAGCCTTCGGCTTTGCCGGCGCCGACCATGGTATGGATCTCATCGATGAACAGGATGATCTGACCTTCCTGTTTGGACAGTTCGTTAAGCACGGCTTTCAGGCGCTCCTCGAACTCACCGCGGAACTTGGCGCCGGCGATGAGTGAACCCATGTCCAGAGACAGCACCTTTTTATCCTTGAGGCCGTCCGGCACTTCACCGTTGACGATGCGTTGGGCCAGGCCTTCAACAATGGCGGTTTTACCCACACCCGGCTCACCAATCAGTACGGGGTTGTTCTTGCGGCGGCGCTGGAGTACCTGGATGGTGCGGCGGATTTCATCATCACGGCCGATGACCGGGTCCAGTTTGCCGGCTTCGGCGCGCTCGGTGAGGTCGATGGTGTATTTGGACAACGCCTGACGATTTTCTTCGGCACTGGCGTCGTTGACGGTTTCGCCGCCGCGCACGGCATCAATGGCTTTTTCCAGGGCAGCCTTGTCCACGCCCTGTTCTCTCAGCACACGGCCGAGGGAGCCGCGGTCTTCGACGGCTGCCAGCAGAATCAGCTCACTGGAAATGAACTGGTCGCCGCGCTTCTGGGCCAGTTTGTCGGCCATGTTGAACAGCCGGCCCATGTCGTTTGACATGGAGACGTCGCCGGCGTTGCCCTGCACTTCCGGCAGGTTTTCAATTTCTTTGGCGATGGCCTGGCGCACGCGGCCGGGCTCTACACTTACCTGCTGAAGGAGGGGTTTGATCGAGCCACCCTGCTGGTCGAGCAGGGCCTGCATCAAGTGGACGGGCTCGATGAAGTTGTGGTCTTTGCCGACTGCAATGGACTGGGCATCGGCCAGGGCGCTTTGCAGTTTGCTGGTGAGTTTGTCGATTCTCATGTGTTCGTTTCCCCGAATTTTGTGCGAATACCGGTTGGTGGTTGGTGAAGGGTATTCGTGTTGCTTTGAGAATTAATGTAGGGGCAACCTGGGGGACTTCAAGTTGGCCTGGGGCTATTTCGTCAGAAATTTGACGGCGGTCAGTCTTGGCGTGGAGTTTGGTTCGTTACGGGCATGCTATTACGTCGTCGGGGCTGGAACAGGGAGCGCTTTCCAGAACACGCCGTAAATACTTCCCTGTAGGCTTGACTGCAGCATCCCTGCTGCAGACAGTTCTGGAAAGCGCTCCCTGCCCCAGCCCGATGCTTCGGAGTTTTTCGCCCGAGACGTCTTGGGTTTGATTATGATTTCATCCAGATCAACGTCGCCATTCTTCCGGTTTCACCGTCTCTTCGATACGAGAAGAACCAGTCGCTGTCGTTGACGGTGCACAAACTGCCGCCTGAGATGGACGTAACGCCGGCTGCTTTCAAACGCTGACTTGCGAGTTGGTAGATGTTAGCCAAGTAGTGGCCGGGGCGTTGTTTGGAGGGGGTGAATGCATGATCGGCTTCGGGGTTGTGGTCGAGGAAGGCCTGCCGGACTTCGGGGCCGACTTCGAAGCTGTCGGGGCCTATGGCGGGGCCGAGCCAGGCCTGGAGGTTGGACGGGGGTACGGCCATGGCGGTGATCAGATTTTCGAGTACGCCTCCGCACAGGCTGCGCCAGCCGGCGTGGGCGGCGCCTATGACGGTGCCGTCGGTGTCTGTCAGGATGACGGGCAGGCAGTCGGCGGTGAGTATGGCGCAGGCGATGCCGGGGTGTCGGGTGTAGCTGGCATCGGCTTCGGGTATTACACCTACATTATCTGGCATGAGTTCCACCACGCCGGTGCCGTGTACCTGGTTGAGCCAGCCGATGTTGGTGGCATCCAAGCCGATAAATCCGGCCAGGCGGCTGCGGTTTTCAGCCACGTGATCCGGGTTGTCGTTAACGTGACCGCCCAGGTTCAGGGCTTCCCATGGTGGCAGGCTTACGCCGCCTTTTCGGGTGGTGCACAGGGCACGAACATGAGCTGGCGCGCGCCAGCTCGGGGTGAGGGTGTTGTTGTCAGAAATCACTGTTTTCCAGCTCCCGGGCGTGTTTGCGCAGGGCTTCGATGAGTTGGACCATATCGTCCGGCAACGGCACTTCCCAACTGAGGGTTTCGCCGGTTTCCGGATGTTCCAGGGTCAGCCTTCTGGCATGCAGGGCCTGACGACTGAACGCGGCCAGGGCCTGGCGAAGCTCTTCTGTGGTGCCTTTGGGCAGGCGCAGGCGGCCGCCGTAGGCAGGGTCACCCACCAGAGGGTGGCGCACGTGGGTCATGTGCACGCGGATCTGGTGGGTTCGGCCGCTTTCCAGTTTGCACTGGATGTGGGTGTGGGCGGCGAAACGTTCCAGCAAACGGTAATGGGTAACTGCCGGTTTACCGGAGGAAACCACCGCCATGCGCTTGCGATCCTGGGGGTGCCGGCCGATGGGTGCGTCTACGGTGGCGCCGCCGGTCAAGGAGCCAACCACAACCGCCTCATACTCCCGCCCCATCGTGCGGGTTTGCAGCTGGTCTACCAAAGAGGTGTGGGCTATCAGACTGCGGGCCACCACCATGATGCCGGAGGTGTCTTTATCCAGCCGGTGCACAATACCAGCCCGGGGCAGGTTCTCGACCTCTGGCGCGTGATTCAAAAGCGCATTGACCAGGGTGCCATCGGCGTGGCCGGCTGCCGGATGCACAACCAGGCCGGCTGGTTTGTTGATCACCAGCAGGTGTTCGTCTTCGTAGACGATATCCAGGCTGATCGGCTCAGCTTCCCAGGTCACCTGTACTTCCGGTTCAGCGTCCAGGTCGAGAACGTCATCCAGCATCACCTTGTCTCTGGGCTTTCGAACGGCGCCGTTAACGGTCAAGGCGCCGCTTTTGATCCAGGACTGCAGGCGCGAGCGGGAATGCTCGGGCATCAACTCGGAGGCGGCCTGGTCCAGGCGCTTGTCGCTGAGCTGCGGGGGTACTATGTAATGTCCGGTAATCCGGTTATTGGAAGACATTCAGCCTCTTTTTGCTACAATGCGAAATTCATTCAAGTTGTGACCATTATACGGGATTCCGGCATGAGATCAGTTGTCCGATTACTGCTACTTTCCACAATGATAGCGCTGGCCACGGGCTGCGCTTCCAAGAAGGACGTGGAAGTGCTGCCGGAGAAGACCTATTACGACAATGCCCGCAAGGCGATGAACTCCGGCAACTTCAATGAAGCCGAGCAGAACCTGGATGCCCTGGAAACCTACTACCCGTTCGGCCGCTATGCCGAGCAGGCCCAGTTGGACCTGATCTACGCCCGTTACCAGAATCTTGATCTTGAGGGGTCCCGGGCAGCGGCGGATCGTTTCATGCGGTTGAATCCGCAGAGCGAGCACCTGGACTACGCCCTCTACATGCGTGGCCTTGCTTCCTATAATCTCGATATCGGTCTGGCGGCGCGATACTTCGCCATTGATGTTGCCGCCCGAAACCCTGGCGAGCAACTGCAGGCCTTCCGGGATTTTTCGCAGCTTCTGAACCGCTTCCCGGACAGCGAATACGCCCCGGATGCCCGCCAACGTATGATCGCTGTGCGCAACCGGATGGCGGAACTGGAACTGCACGCTGCCCGCTATTACATCAAGCGTGAGGCATACATCGCGGCAAACAACCGGGCCCGCTATGTTGTCGAGAATTACCCGTCTTCACCGTCCGTGGAAGAAGCTTTGATTCTGCTGGCCGATACCTTCCGGTTAATGGACCTGAAAAAAGGCGCCAGCGATGCCATTGCCACCCTGCGCACCAATTTCCCCAACAGCGAAGCGTTTGATGAGAACGGCGAATTTCAGTCTGACCGCCTGCGCCGCCAGAATCGCTCGCTCACCAATGTTGTCACCTTTGGCCTGATTGGCGACGAGTAACCATCCAGAGACCCAAAGGGCCGGGAGCATTCGCCACCGGCCCTTATTTCTTTCAAGGGGAAGCAATCAGAAACCAAGCTTCCAGCCATTGGTGATCGGATAGCGACGATCCTTACCGAACCCCCGCTCGGTAATACGCACGCCGATAGGCGCCTGGCGGCGCTTATACTCATTGATGTCCACCAGGCGCACCACCCGCTCTACATCCGCACGATCAAACCCCTCCGCGACAATCGCCTCGGCACTGTAATCCCGCTCCACGTAAAAATGCAGAATCTGGTCAAGAATGTCGTAGCCGGGCAAGCTGTCTTCGTCTTTCTGGTCGGGCGCCAGTTCGGCCGACGGCGGGCGGGTAATCACTCGCTCGGGAATGACCGGCGCAACGCTGTTGCGGTACCAGGCCAGGCGGAACACCAGGGTTTTCGGCACGTCTTTCAGCACGTCGAAGCCGCCAGCCATATCGCCATAGAGCGTGGAATAGCCCACCGCCATCTCGCTCTTGTTACCGGTGGTCAGTACCAGAGAGCCAAACTTGTTGGACAGGGACATCAGCAACACGCCGCGCAGGCGCGCCTGGAGGTTTTCTTCCGTGGTGTCTGGACGTGTACCTTCAAAGGGTTTGGCCAGAGTCGCCATAAAGGTGTCGTACATGGGCTCAATGGAGAACACATCGTACTGGACTCCCATAGCCCTCGCCTGGGCTTCTGCGTCCTCCAGGCTGGCACTGGAGGTGTATCGGAATGGCATCATCACCGCCCGCACCCGCTCCTTGCCCAGGGCATCCGCCGCCACGGCCAGAGTCACCGCGGAATCAATGCCGCCGGACAGGCCAAGTACCACAGACTTGAAACCGTTTTTATTAACGTAGTCCCGAACACCGGTGACTAGCGCGTTATAAACATTCGCTTCCAGTGACGGCTCCGGAGGCAGTGGCTGAGACACCGGCTGGCAGTGGTGTTCACACAGAAAATCCACCGGGAACAGGCCACTGGAGAACTGGGGAATTTCGACTTTCAAAGTACCCGAGTGGTCATAAACCATCGAGCCACCATCAAACACCAATTCGTCCTGCCCACCCACCAGGTTGACATAAACGATACTGACACGATTTTCCGTGGCTTTTCGCTCCAGCAACGCCTTGCGGCGGGCCTGCTTGTCGATGTCGTAGGGAGACGCGTTCAGGTTCAGGACCAACTGGGCGCCAGCGGCCGCCGCATCTTCCAGGGGGCCATCTTTCCAGAGGTCTTCACACACCGTGATACCCACCGGAACTCCTTTGATGTCGACCACCAGGGTCTGCGAACCTTCGGCAAAGTAGCGCTTCTCATCGAACACCTGGTAGTTCGGTGGGCAGCGTTTGAAATACCGGCCCCGGATTTCCCCGGCCTCGATGATCACTGCCGCGTTATAGAGCAGGCCCGCCGCGCGGAGAGGCGTGCCAATGATCATGGCGGGTGCCAGATTCGCCTGCTGCAAACGCTCAAGCGCTTCTTGCACTCGCAAATCCAGGCTCGGCCGAAGCAACAGGTCTTCCGGCGGGTACCCTGTCAGGCAAAGTTCCGGGAACAACACGATATCAGCCTGATGCCGCTCCTCTGCCTCACGGGTGGCCTGAATGATCAAGTCGGTATTGCCAGGAATATCCCCCACCAGAAAATCCAGCTGGGCCATCACCACCCGTAGCTTACGGGGCGCAGCAGTGTCTTCGGTGGTTGTACCGGTTACCGTCATGATCAGGGCTCCTGTAACTTATTGCCGTTAAAAGGCTATTATAACCCTCCATAGACAAGGATTTCTCCTGACCAAAGGCAGATAACCATACCCATGGTAACCGACGCATCTTCAGCCACAGCCGCGCGCTCTCCTTTCGGGCCACGAGCACACCATCAGCAGGTGAGGCTGTTCCGAATCTACAATCATTACCGGCTGGTGATCAGCCTGATGCTGGTCGGCCTGCTGTTTGTGGACCCATTCACCACCGATTCCAAATTTCGCTGGCTGGATTATTACCAGGCAGGCGCGGTGTCTTATCTCGCCATCAACGCCTTTGTTGGTTTAATGCTGCTGGCCGGGCTGCAGCCACGGCAGCGGCACATTACCCTGTCTATTCTGATCGATATCCTGATAATGCATGGGCTGTTGCTGGCCAGCACCGGCATCACCAACGGCCTCGCCAATCTGGTCATTGTCTCCGTTGCCGCCGGGAACATCCTCAATCCCAGCCGCATGGGCACTTTCTACGCTGCGCTCGCAGCCATCTGTTCCCTGGGCATCTCCGGCTGGGCGGTGCTGGTGATCAACGAATCCGCGGACGATATTGTTCGCGCCGGCTCACTGGGCATCCTCTATTTTGCCGCCGCCTTCGTTTTGCAAGGCATCTCGAAGCGCATGATGCGCAGCGAGGCTCTTGCCACCAGCCGGGCCCGAAGCATTGCGGAGTTGGAGCAGATCAACCAGCAGATCATCCAGCGCATGCGAACGGGCATTCTGGTACTGGACCGTTTTGGCCAGGTCCGACTGGCTAACGCAGCGGCGGAAGAGCTGCTTTTCGGGTCGGTCAACAGCCAGGGTGGTGCAGAGCACCAAAACCGATTGCTGCCCAAACCGTTGCGCAAAGGCCTGGAGGCCTGGCTGAAAAACCCCAACATGCGCATCGAACCGTTTCAGGCGTCGCCCACCTCCCCCCTGCTACAGGCCAACTTTACCCAACTGGATCAGGAGCGGGGTGACCAGATTCTGGTGTTCATCGAGGACATGAGCAAAGTCACCCAGCAAGCCCAGCAAATGAAGCTGGCGTCGCTAGGGCGCCTGACCGCCGGCATCGCCCATGAGATCCGCAACCCCCTCGGGGCCATCAGTCACGCAGCACAACTGATGGAGGAGTCGCCCAACCTGGACAAAGGCGACAAACAGATGCTCGATATCATTCGCCGACACTCGAAGCGGGTGAATGGCATCATTGAAAACGTGCTCGACCTGTCCCGGCGCAGGGCCGCCAACTCAGAGCAAGTGAACGTGAGGGACTGGCTTAGCGAATTCACCCAGGACTTCCAACAGACCCGGGACGATGGCTCCAAAGCCATTATTGAGTTACTGGCAGACGACGCGGTGCCGCCCGCTCGCTTTGACGAGAGCCAGATTGAGCAGGTCATGGTGAATCTGTGTGACAATGGTTTGCGCTACAGCAAACAGCAGACCGGCCAAAACAGGATACAATTAGTGGTTGGCGCCACCGCCGATGGCGAGCGGGCTTACGTGGATGTCCGGGATTTCGGCCCCGGCATTGCACGGGAACACCGACACTCGGTATTTGAGCCCTTTTTCACCACCGACAAGAGCGGCACCGGCCTTGGCCTGTACCTGGCCCGCGAGTTATGCGAGGCCAACCAGGCGCATTTGTCGCTGGTGGAAGATGAACAGCCTGGCTGTCGCTTTCGCATTACCTTTGCGCATCCCGGGAGGATGATCTAAACCGGGCGCGGGCCATCGGGCGTTTGAAATTCAACAGGGAACCGAATACCAATAATGACACACCAAACAGCGCTGATTGTTGACGACGAACCGGATATCCGGGACTTACTGGAAATCACCCTCAACCGCATGGGGATTACCACCTACACCGCACCGGACCTGACTACAGCCCGGGCCTTGCTTGAACAACACAAGCCCCAGCTGTGCCTCACCGACATGAACCTGCCCGATGGCAATGGCATAGACCTGGTGCACTGGATTCAGCAGCACGCCCCCTGCACGCCGGTGGCCGTGATCACCGCTTACGGCAACATGGACACGGCTATCGAATCCCTGAAAGCCGGCGCTTTCGACTTTGTCTCAAAACCCGTGGAACTGCCCCGCTTGAGGGAGCTGGTGAACAGTGCCCTGAAGCTGAGTGAACCCAGAAACCACGACACTGCCGAAACCGACGAGCCGGGGCTTCTGCTCGGTGAGTCTCCACAAATCCGCAAGCTGCGGAACCAGACCCGAAAACTGGCCCGCAGCCAGGCGCCGGTGTTTATCAGCGGCGAGTCCGGCAGCGGAAAAGAACTGGTCGCCCGCATGATCCACATGCAGGGCCCAAGGGCCGATGGCCCTTTCATTGCCGTGAACTGCGGCGCCATTCCTTCGGAACTGATGGAAAGCGAATTCTTCGGCCACAAGAAAGGCAGCTTTACCGGTGCGGTCGAAAACAAGGATGGCCTGTTCCGAAGCGCCGACGGCGGCACCCTGTTCCTGGACGAAGTCGCCGACCTGCCTCTGGCCATGCAGGTAAAGCTGCTGCGCGCCATTCAGGAAAAAGCTGTGCGACCCGTGGGCGACACCAAGGAAGTGCCAGTAGATATCCGCGTACTCAGCGCCACCCACAAAAACCTGCCTGAACTGGTGCAGGAAGGCAGCTTCCGTCAGGACCTGTTCTACCGCATTAACGTGATTGAACTGGCGGTACCGCCTCTGCGCGAGCGGGCGGAAGACATTTCCCTGCTGGCCGACCATATTCTGCAGCGCATCGCCCGAGAGTACGAATGCGACCCCGCCAAACTAACGCCAGGAGCTATCGAACGCCTGCAGGGATATGATTTCCCAGGCAATGTGCGGGAACTGGAAAATATTCTGGAGCGGGCGTTTACGCTGTGTGATGAAGACTTTATTGATGCGGCTGATTTGCATCTGGGTGGTGGCGCTATCCCCGGAACCCCGGTATCAGAGCGCAGCTCTGACACCGGCGCACCAGAGGCTCCTGCTCCTGTGCCTGAGGGGGAGATAGACCTTGAGTGCTTCCTGGAGAATATCGAGCGGCAGGCGATTGAGAAGGCGCTGGAAGCAACCCGGTGGAACAAGACGGCGGCGGCTAAGAGGCTGGGGATCAGTTTTCGGGCGTTGCGGTATCGGTTGAAGAAGTTGGGGATGGAGTGAGAAATTTCTTACAGATCAATTCGACATTGCCAATTTACACGATGTTACAAAAGACTATAGCGTGATGGTTTTCAGGATGGAAACCTACAGGAGCATCAAGGATGATCAGGAGACAGAAACAATCAGGCGTAAACTTAACTGAGTTGATGATTTGCCTCACCGTTATAGCGATAGTGGCGTCCGCAGGCTTACCATCACTAAAGGGACTGGTCGACGATTCACAGCGAAGAGCAGTCATCAATGACACGCTCGGATTCATGGCGTTAGGGCGACAGGAATCTGTTATTAACGGTACCCTTGTTACGCTGTGTCCGCTAGATCAGGATGACAACTGCAGCCGAGACTGGTCTCAACCTTTAACCCTTTTTAAAGATCCGGGCAATTTACGGCGAGTAGCCAGTTCGGAGCAGGTCATCAGGGTCCTACCACCACCCAAGCTCGGCTATCTTAAAGTAGCATCATTGAGTAGAAGCTACTTTCAATATAAGCCTAACGGTATGATCTATAGCGACCTCGGAAACATTACATGGTGTCCCGACGATGGGAATCCAATGAAGGCCGCCCACATCGTCGTAAGAAAGGGCGGCAGTATAAGACTAGCCCGCGACTCAGATGGAGATGGCATTCCAGAGAAAGCTAACGGCACCCCTGTCACATGTATGTGACAGGGGTAGCCAGCCCACTACCAACAGTCGGCAACTACTGTGCCTCCTTTCTTGGCTTCCTTTCTACCCGAATGCTCCAGCGTGAGCGTGCCACACTTGTCGTTTGACTGAGCCCCCGCTGGCACAGCCTGCAAGGTAAAAGAGTTTTTATCTACACTCGCCAAAGACAGATCATACATTTTGGTTCCTGACTCTGGAGATCTTGTCTGGGGCAACGTTGGCGGATTGCCGCTGTCCCTGTAATCATAGTTCTGCTGAAGATACTTTCTCTCCATCCATTGTGCCAATTTCATCATGTCTGCCTGGGCATTGGTTCTATGAGTAGCCATCACATTGTTACGATACGACGGGTACGCTATTGCTGCGAGTATCCCGACGATAGCAACAACGATCATCAACTCGATTAACGTGAACCCGCCACTTTGTCTACGGTATTTCAAACCATTGACCCTCACTCAGTTATCTCCCGCCAGCCCTTGCGACCCAGCCCTATGATTAGCTCAGGCAAGCCAACAAACTGGGCTCCACCAGAACTGCTATTAAATGCCAGGAGATTGCCCCAGACCGATAGCTGCGATGGAGGCGTACTTACTTTGAACCCACTCGCATTTTCGGTACTGTTTTCAAATGCAGCAAAACCTGGAGTTGTGTTTTCGGCACGAAGAATCTCATAGCCCATAACCCAGCCGTCGCCGCCGCCCAGACACGGATTTTCGCCTGGAATCAGTGTATTTACATACACATATTCACCACGAATAACCGGATAGTTAACCACCCTCTCGCCACTGCTAGGCAATTTAGAATACCAGCCACGCTTGAGCTCATAGTCAACACGGTTTTCCGACGCTACCCGAATTGTACGGCTAACCCCATCAATGGTACCGCCCTGCTCGGTTACCGGCATGTCCACCAAATCATTAATTGTAAGGGGAAGAGCTCCAGCGTCCGAAGTTTCATGCACAGCGTAGAAGTACTGATCATCTTTGTTGGAGTGGTCACCGGTCTCCAGATACTTACCGGTACCAAAAAGGATCATCAAATCAGGATCCTTGCCGGTATCCATTGACAAGGCAACGGCCGGAGCCGATGTTATAGGCTGATCCGCCTTGAAATAGGGACTATTAAAACCAGCTTGGGTATAAGCTGATTCCATGGTCCCCTCATTATTAACCGCAACCCACATATTCCCATCAAGGTCACCCGCATAAACCCGATCAACAAGATGATCTTCGTTGACGTTGTCAATCAACGTTAACGGGGACAGCCCTGTGCCACCGGACTTAAATTCAAAATACATGTAGTCACTACTATCCCAGCTTCCATCCAAGCCTCCCTCAAGATCTAACATGAAAAACCCTGTGGAACCCGAGTTGTATCCAGACGGCACGAAAACAGTCCAACGAATGTTGCCATCCGGCCATTC
The DNA here is from genome assembly GCF_040547575.1 of Marinobacter sp. MBR-99. Lineage (NCBI taxonomy): Bacteria > Pseudomonadati > Pseudomonadota > Gammaproteobacteria > Pseudomonadales > Marinobacteraceae > Marinobacter > Marinobacter sp. MBR-99. The sequence goes on from NZ_JBEPPY010000010.1 coordinate 19,780, forward strand.
CATTTGTGCAATCTCAGGCGGCTCTACCAGGTAGCCAAGCTTCTCGTGAGTAAATTCCCAGAGGACCTGTGCGCCTGCATTGTCCTCACCAAACTCTTCAGGGTTTGTGACATCTAGGGCGAAAATCCCTTTAGCACCAGCACGACTTCCCCCTACGAGGACCGTCCTCCATTCTCTCTGGTTCTCAACGTTGCCGTTGGCTCTTCTACCTCGCGAATAAACATCGACCACCTCAAGGTTCAAATCGACATAGAAACGGTGAGAAAACCCGGGCTTTGTGAGGTAATGTAGCCCTTCCTCTTCTGCAGTTGACGATATGAAAGAAGGGACATAGGCCAGAACTTCCTCACCACCGCCCTCATCGTTTGGCGTCGCCCGGAAGCCATGCAGCATCCCGTCATTAGCACCCACGTATACAACTGCAGTTCGGTCGAGGTTAGAGTTGACGAAGGTTGTATACTTACCATCCCCGAAATCGCTGCTGTTCGGCCAGTTTGAATCTGGCACACCTACGAAGCGAGGGGTCGAGTTAACAATGGTGCCCAGCAAATGCTGCCGCTGACGGAAGTACTTTCCATCTCCCTCGTTCTCAGCCTCGAAAGTTGCGCGTTTTTTACCCCGAATGAACTCAAGACGCTTTTCTCCGAGTGATGGTGTTCCGGTATTCAAATCATTCTTCTGGGCGTTGGACAGAGACGTCCAGCGGAAGGGCTGCCCACGACTGCCATCAAATGTAAGAATATTCCTGTCATCAGGGACAGCAGAGTTCAACTTGGCTCGCGCGGACCACCCTTCATTGTCTTCACCCACTACCGCTTCCGGGCGGCCATCCGACCCAGCTTTGAGCGTGGCCGCTTCAAGGTCCCCTGTCCAGCCATTCGGTTCGAAGTAACTCGAGAATACAAGCGCGTTATCTGCTTCGATTGACGCGACGTTGAAGTCGACCCCAGTAGCCGAACCTGCATTACCAAGAAATTGGTCTAACAAACCTTCCAGTTGAGTCCTGAATGTTTCAGGGTCACCCGCACTAAAGAAATCACCACGACCATTCATGGAAGCATGAAGAAGGTCATTAATCTTGTTTTCATCCGTGTCCCCACCCCACCAATCAACACTGGTACCGTTTAAAACCGCTGAAACGGCATCGTCTCTAGATACGGTTCCCTCAACGCCAAAACCGATACCGTATGTCATCATGTGCTGCCAAAAAGCAGGGTTTCCTATAGTCGATCTGGCATCAGAGCCCCCTCTAACCTCATCGATCGTAGGGACAAAGTTATCAATATCCGGGCGCAAGTCGCGCTTCCAGTAATGGGCTGCGATATCAGCGAGGGTTACTCGGCTCGTCACGCTGTCACTGAAGGGGGGAACCGCCTTATATTGACCACTGTCACCCGCACTATTAGTAATCTCCGGGCCATCGACATTATCAGCATTGACGGTTAGATCAGGGTCATAACTGCTCCCGACATTATAATAACCATCCGTCATCAGCATCGTTGCCGAAATACGACACTCCCTGGCTGGATTCACCGAGCTTTTGGACTTACCGGGATCATCAAGCCACGCACGCTCGCTCTTCTCATAATACTGGCCTGCACCCTCTAGCGCCCTCTGCAAAGGTGTTGCACCTGTAGAATTTACCCCGTAGAGCCAATTAATGAAATTTGTACGGACAGAGTCATAGGGACGTACGCCGTTGGTTATGGCCCGAACATTGGTTGCATCATCAACGGTATTCCGCCCCTGGTTAATCAAGCCCCAGCCGAGGCGAAAATCTGAACTAAGATCCGGATTCGCAAAGACCGTCCCTATCCCAGCTTTTGCCGCCATTTCCCGGCTACGGTAATAAGAGAACCAGTTGGCAAAGTTTGTTCTACCGGCATTATCATTGATACTGACCTGGTCATAGCAACTTACATTCGTGGCATCACCACAATTGCTTCTCCAGCGGTAATAAAACGCTCTGGTGGCATTCGCAAAGGGGCTGACGGTAAAACCGAAATAATTTCGGCCATTCCAACGCCCGTAATAGTAGTAATCATCCATGATCGCTCTGTAGTTTGTATCCAGGTTTACGGTCGTAGAGCCGCTCGCATACCCATTAATTGGCGCTGAATAAAAGTTGGCATTTGGCATCGCCGATCCATCTGCCGCCAAAGGCGGAGCATACGTAACATCAGGGTCGTAGTAGACCTTATTAAAAGTCGGACTTAGAAGGTATGGCCTTGAACCTACGTTTAGAGCACAAAGCGTATCAGAGCCGTAGGTGACAACGGTGTTGCAGTTCCCTAAATTGCGCCCCCCCATCAAGCTATCAGGCATAAACCCCCATCGCATGGAACCTGAATCGTCGAGCACAAACAACAGGTTAGGGTCTACGCCGCCACCGGCCGCCAGCGGTTTCTGAGCAAAATTGACTTCTCCCCAACCCGCAGCTGGTAGAACCAAAGCCATACCGAGGGCAAATATTTTCAACTTAAGTTGTTTGAACATAGCTCGCACCCTCAATCTTCAGTGCCAACGTTCTTGGCGCTGATAAAGTAAAAACTTTCAATGACTTTACGGCTCTCATCCGAGGGACCTTTCGCCATCACCACAATTCGCATCGATTCTGCGCTACCCATAACGTCTGCCTGACCAGGACCAGCTACGCCACCACTACCACCCAGACCGCCAGACCCCTCAAAATTCAAATTGCGCACTGTTCGCCCGTCTGCGCCACCACTTTGATCCTGTTTCAGCTTTACCGGCCCACGGTACTCAATAAAATATTCTGGCGTTAACCCATCAACCTCCGGAGCCTCAGCGATCTTGCCGGTACCCCAAGTACTCGCCGATAGCGCGGGTGGCGCCTCGCCCGTGTCAAACCAGCCAGCGGTGTTTGCGCCGAATCCCGCCAAAGAAGTCAAGCCATCCAGATCTTTCTCAATTCCCCTGAGCGCTGCTTCCGCAGCCTCCAAAGCAATAACACCCTCTCTGGCAGAGTTTGACATTCGCTCCTGCATAACCGAGTTCTGCATTGAGGACGTAGCCAACAATGACAAAACCAAGAGAATTACCAGCGACATCAGAAGGGCAGAGCCCCTTTGTCTGCTTATCATTGCTGCCCCCGTTAACTCGACTTGTTACGTACATTCGATGTAAAGGAATAAACCCTGTACATCCGCTTATCCTGAGCTGCGTAATTGTTCCCGCCGGAACAATCCGCCCAGGCAGGAAAGCATACCGAAGCGCTGTCATCGTAGAGATTATCAGGCCCACCCCGAACCAATAGACTGACCCGGACAGCTCGAACACTACCCCAATCAGAATCACTCACATTCTCCGCATCCAGCCATCGATTGACAGGTGAATCCCTGTCACCGGACAGACCATACCGAACCTGCAAATCTTCTACGCCTTCCACCATTTCGAAAGTTCTGGATACTCCATTCTGACGCTCTTGCATCATCAGGGCCCGACCACCAGTGGTAGTGCTTTCACCAATAAAGTAAGTTCGTTCGAAAGGCTTCAAGATCTGCGCACCTTCACCGTAGTCATTGGACAAGCAATTATTTCCTGCCCCTTGATTTCCCGTGTTGGAACAAACGTTGTTGCTGAAGTCATTACCGGGAGAGCCAGAACCCGAGTTCGTAACCAACGTCACCTCCAAGTTGCCACTTTGGGTGTTGATATTCGAAATCTGAACAATGTCAGTACCCTGGCAATCTGTGATGGCTATGATATCCCCCGAATCCAAAAAGGCGGCCGGGTCTGCACCATCGCGACTCGCGACCTTCGTGGAAGCGGCGGTCGGCGGGGCTGATGCAACTATTTCTAGGCCACCACCATCCAGGCCGTTGAAATAAATAAAATCCGTGCCATTGACAGCATTAGCCGGACGCCGAGTGCTTTCAGAACTGACGGACGTTGACATATCCCAACTAAACGCATCCCAATCGTCATCGTTTTCATCAATATCAAGGTTACTGACGAAGTTGTCAGAGTTGCAGCCAAAATAACCTGCGTTACGAGCCTCTCTGGCAAGCATGTCTGACGCTATCCGCCCATACTCCTGGGTACGAGACACCGCCTCCGACATCCGGAAAGCCTGACTATTCGATGTGAATATCTGGACCAAGCCCACCGTTAAAAGCGAACCCAGCAGTAGGGCGATCATCAGTTCGATTATCGACAAGCCCTTCTGATGTTTGAACTGCAAGTCAAGAAGGATCATGGCGCATACCTCACCAATAGTGAAAACGAGTTTTTGTGCATCGAGCTTCCAGTATCTTCGCTTTCTTCAGCACTATCCCAAACAGTCTGCCGGGACTCCCAGGTAACGATGATCCTTGCATCCTGGTTTGCGTTCACAGACGTAACCTCTGCTGTCGCTTCCTCACCAAGATCCTTCTTGACTGACGCTTCCCAAGTGGCTCTATCAGCACTCGATGGCAGACCTCGGTTGGAGCGCACTTCGTCTGCCATGGTCTGAACGTGCAACACTGCGATAGAGCGCTGATCCGCGCCCTGCGTCTGCTGCATTGAGACTGTTTGCATTCCGGCCACGCCCAATAGACCAATGGCCAGGACCAACAGCGCGACCATCACTTCGATCATGGTCAAACCGGTTTGTTTCGATGTCATATTTACCAACCTCGTGTGATGCGAACGAGTGCCTTCGTCAGAGTTGTCAGGTACACGCAGGCTCAGTTTGCGCTCGGTTTGCCTGGCCGCCCCGATTGATTACGATGTCCACTCCCGGCTTGCCATTACCAGGACAAATTCGGAACTCTGTCGGGTTACCACCCTTCTTTTCACCATTACCCCGAAACACCGGCATTACACCATTCGTGATCGTTAGTGTTACTGAACCGGGCATTGCTTCAGCTGCCCGAAGTATGTCGGCATTAGCATCAGGTAAATCTCGCTCCAACAGCACTTCGAGCCCCTGCTGAAGGTCTCCATTCATAGCCCTCAACGCTACGGGCTCGCCACGACGCACGGCTTCTGCTCGGGCGTAGTTGAGCAGCCCGATCACATTGTTTGTGGTTGAAGTGAGACGACTGGATTCAATTAATGATCGAAAACCAGGAACTGCGACAGTCGCGATGATTGCGATTAATGCGACGACAATCATAAGCTCGATCAAAGTGAACCCGGAATGCTTTGGCCTCATGCCTTAAGCCTCTATTGTTTGTTTCATCACTGATAGTATATTGACACCGTCGATCAGCCGAACAGGTGCTCGACGAACGGTTTCTTGGCTGGAGTAAACGGACAGGATTGGCGAAAAACGTGAAAACGCGCACAAAATTCTACTATTGAGCAAGGAGATCGAGGATCTGTTAAATGAGTATCAGGGGAGCTACTCCTAGCGCCGCCACCTAGACATTAATCGCATCAATCCGTAGCTCCTTAGGCATAGAGAACACGATATTCTCCTCCCTGCCCGCCACTTCCTGAGGCTCTTCCCCGCCCAGATCTTTAAGCCGGCTGATCACATCCGCCACCAGCACTTCCGGGGCAGAAGCACCCGCCGTCACACCGATGGCCTGCTTACCTTCCAGCCATTGGGGATCAATCTGGGCAGCTTCATCAATCAAGTACGCGGGGGTACCCATACGTTCGGCCAGCTCCCGCAGGCGGTTGGAGTTGGAGCTGTTGGGGGAACCGACAACCAGCATCAGGTCGCAGTCGCCGGCCAGTTGTTTGACGGCATCCTGACGGTTCTGGGTGGCGTAGCAGATGTCGTCTTTGCGGGGGCCTTCGATTTCCGGGAATTTGGCGCGCAGGGCGTCGATCACCCGGGCGGTGTCGTCCATGGAGAGGGTGGTCTGGGTGACGTAGGCGAGGCGGCTGGGGTCTTTCACTTCCAGCTTTTGTACGTCCGCTTCGTCTTCTACCAGGTAGATGTCGCCGCCGTTACTGTGGTCGTACTGGCCCATGGTGCCTTCCACTTCCGGGTGGCCATGGTGGCCGATGAGGATGCACTCGCGGCCGTCGCGGCTGTAGCGCATGACTTCCATGTGGACTTTGGTGACCAGTGGGCAGGTGGCGTCGAAGACCTTCAGGCCACGGCGGGCGGCTTCGTTCTGTACGGCCTGGGACACGCCGTGGGCGCTGAAGATGACCAGTTTGTCGTCTGGCACTTCGTGCAGTTCGTCGACAAAGATCGCCCCGCGGTTGCGGAGGTTGTCGACGACGAATTTGTTGTGGACGACTTCGTGGCGTACGTAGATGGGGGCGCCGAATACGTCGAGGGCGCGGTTTACGATTTCTATGGCGCGGTCTACGCCGGCACAGAAGCCACGGGGGTTAGCGAGTCGGATTTGCATAACATTGCCCTTAGAGATTGTCGCCCGCGTGCTACGAGGTAGGCTCTTCCGGGACACGCTGTGAATACGTCCCTGTACGCTTGACTGCAGCATCCCTGCTGCAGACAGTCCCGGAAGAACCTACCTCGCATCCCGCTAATTCATGGTTAGCCGATCAAGTCAATGCGTCGGGCCAGCCGGCTCCACATCAATGATCTTTACTTCAAAGCTCAGTGTATGCCCTGCCAGCGGGTGATTAAAGTCCACATCCACCTGATCACCTTCTACCCGCTTGATCACACCAGGCAACTCCTGCTGACGGGCATCGGCGAAAGACACCACCACACCGGGTTCCAGCACCATGTCGGCGCTGAATTCGTGGCGTTTGAAGGTTTGTACGTTGCTGGGGTTGTGCTGACCGAAGGCTTTTTCCGGCGGTACTTCGAAGGTTTTGTGGTCGCCGGCTTTCAGGCCCATCAGGTAAGCTTCGAAATTTTCCGGCAGGTTTTCGTCGCCGATTTCCAGGGTGGCCGGTTCTTTATCAAAGGTGGAGTCCACGGTTTCGCCGTCTTCGAATTTGAGGGCGAAATGGAGTTTTACGCGGGTCCCCTTGTCGATGGGCAGTTCTTTCATGGGAATCAGTTGCTCCGGTTGGCATCCCCGCTGTCGTCAGCGGGTTTGCGGAATGCGTCGAGTATCATCATGGCGGCACCGATGGTGATGGCGGTGTCGGCCAGGTTGAAGGCCGGGAAATGCCAGTCCTGCCAGTAGAAATGCAGGAAGTCCACCACGTAACCATGCACCACCCGGTCGTACACGTTGCCGATGGCACCACCGAGAATGAGTACGATGGCGATGGCGGTCCAGGTTTCATGGGCTTTGAGTTTTCTCAGCCAGCCCACCAGCACCACACTGACCACAACCGCCAGGGTCACGAAGAACCAGCGCTGCCAGCCGGCGGCATCGGCCAGGAAGCTGAATGCCGCGCCAGTGTTGTGCAGTAACGTCAGGTTGAAACTGGGCAGCACCGGTACCGGGTTGCCATAGGTCAGCATAGCCGTGGCTATGGCTTTGGTGCCCAGGTCGATGGCGATGACCAGCACCGCCAGCCACAGCCATTTCAGTTTGCTGCCTGTGCTTTCAGTCATGACCGCATCCATCAGGCGTAAGCACGGGTTTCGCCCGGGCCTTCCACGTTGGTGACGCAACGGCCGCACAGATCACTGTACTGCTCGTTCTGGCCCACGTCTTCACGGTGGTGCCAGCAGCGCTCGCACTTGGCGTGGGCGGCGGGGGTCACTTTCACCAGCAGGCCTTCCACGTTGGTTTGCTCTGCGCCGGCTGCTTCGCTCACCGGCTTAACGGTGGCTTCAGAGGTAATCAGCACAAAGCGCAGCTCTTCACCAAGATAGTTCAGTCGCTCGGCCAGGCCACCTTCGCAGTAAAGAGTCACTTCCGCACTCAAAGAGCCTTTGATTTCGCCACGGGCACGGGCTTCTTCCAGGCACTTGTTGACGGCTTCTTTCACCGCGTAGATTTCACGCCAGTAGTCGCGGCCCAGCTCGAAGTCTTCCGGCAATGCCGTCAGGCCTTCGTACCAGGTTTCGTAGAACACGGTGTCGCCACGCTTGCCAGGCAGGTGCTGCCAGATTTCATCGGCGGTGAAGCTCAGGATCGGGGCAATCCAGCGCACCAGGGCTTCGGCTACATGATAGAGCGCCGTCTGGCAGGAACGCCGCGCCAGACTGTCAGCCTGGGTGGTGTACTGACGGTCTTTGATGATGTCCAGGTAGAAACCGCCCAGGGTGGATTCACAGAAGTTGTATACCTTCTGGTAAATCCGCAGGAAGGCGTAGTTGCCGTAGTCTTCGTGCAGCTCCTTCTGCAGCTGCAGGGCACGGTCCACCATCCAGCGGTCCAGGGCGATCATGTCTTCCGGCGCCACCGTGTGCTGCTCCGGATCAAACCCGGTCAGGTTGCTCAGCAGGAAGCGGGCGGTGTTACGGATACGGCGGTAGCCGTCTGCCGTCTGGCGCAGGATGTCCTTGGAGACGCTCATCTCGCCGCTGTAGTCGGTGGCGGAAACCCACAAGCGCAGAATGTCCGCACCCAGCTCATTCATCACTTCCTGTGGTGCGATGACGTTACCCATGGACTTGGACATCTTGTAGCCCTTGGCGTCCACGGTGAAGCCGTGGGTCAGCACCTGCTTGTACGGGGCCACGCCATTCATGGCGATGGAGGTTTTCAGGGACGACTGGAACCAGCCTCGGTGCTGGTCGGAGCCTTCCAGGTACAGATCGGCCGGGAACTGGCCCAGTTCCTCCCGCACTCTCAGAACAGAGTCGTGGGTGACACCGGAATCAAACCAGACATCCAGGGTATCCATTACTTTTTCGTACTGGTCGGCGTCTGCGCCCAGCAGTTCCTTCTGGTCAATGTCGTACCAGGCATCGATGCCGCCGGCTTCCACCGCTTGGGCTACCTTCTCGATCAGTTCCTGGGTGTTCGGATGCAGTTCCTGGGTCTCCTTGTGGATAAACAAGGTGATCGGTACACCCCAGGTGCGCTGACGGGAGATACACCAGTCCGGGCTCTGCTCGAACATGGCCTCGATACGATTCTGGCCCCACGATGGCACCCAGCGGATGCCCTTGATGGCTTCCAGAGCATCGGCGCGCAGGTTGAGCTTGTCCATGCTGATGAACCATTGGGGCGTGGCCCGATAGATCAGCGGGGTTTTGGTCCGCCAGCAGTGCGGGTAGCTGTGGCGGAATTTCTCCGAGCGCACCAGCTTACCTTCACGCTCAAGGGCGCTGCATACCGGCTCGTCGGCCTTGTATACGTGCACGCCGGCAAACTCGCCAGCCGCTTCGGTGTAGGTACCGTCAGCTTTCACCAGGTTGATGGTGCCAATGCCGTAGGCCCTGCCTACTTCAAAGTCTTCCATACCGTGGTCTGGTGCGGTGTGGACTGCGCCGGTACCGGCATCCAGGGAGACATGGTCGCCCAGCAGCACCGGAACCTGTTTGTCATACACCGGATGGTGCAATAGCTGGTTTTCCAGCGCTGAACCGACCACATTGGCCAGCACCTGATAATCTTCCACCCCCCAGCGAGCCATGATGCCCTGCACCATATCGGTGGCCAGAATCAGGCGCTCCGGGCCGTTGCCGGCGTCCAACTGCACCAGGGCGTATTCCAGATCCGCGCCGATGGACACCGCCTGGTTGGCCGGGATAGTCCATGGGGTGGTGGTCCAGATCACAACCGACACATCGCCCTGGCCATCGCTGGTGCCGAAGGCTTTCAATACAGCGTCCTGATCCACGGCGGTGAAGCGCACGTCGATCTGGGTAGAGGTTTTGTCCTGGTATTCAACTTCGGCTTCTGCCAGTGCGGACTGACCAACCACACTCCAGTATACCGGCTTGAATCCACGCACCAGGTGCCCCTTGGCCACGATCTTGCCCAGTGCCCGGACAATGCCCGCTTCCACTTTCGGGTCCATGGTCAGGTAGGGCTTGTCCCACTCGCCCATCACACCCAGGCGAATAAAATCGGCTTTCTGGCCTTCAACCTGCTTGATAGCGTAATCGCGACAGGCCTGGCGGAAGGTTTTGTAATCCACCTTCACGCCGGCTTTGCCGATTTCCTGCTCCACCTTGTGTTCAATGGGCAGGCCGTGGCAATCCCAACCGGGCACGTAGGGTGCGTCATAGCCCATGAAGCTGCGGGATTTCACGATCATGTCTTTCAGAATCTTGTTGACCGCATGCCCGATGTGAATGCTGCCGTTGGCGTAGGGAGGGCCATCGTGCAGGATGAACTTTTCCCGGCCTTCACGCTGCTTGCGCAGGTTGCCGTAGACGTTCAGGTCCTGCCACCGCTTGAGCATCTCCGGCTCGCGATTGGCCAGGTTACCGCGCATGGGAAACGCGGTTTCCGGCAGATTCAGGGTATGCTTGTAGTCGCTCATGTTTGTGTGCGTACTCTTTAGTTGGTCAGTTGAATCAGGTTTCCGGCGTGGCGGGGTTATTCGCCAGCCAGGCCCGGGCATGCTCAAAATCCCGGGCGATCTGTTGCCTCAGTTCGTCAACAGAGTCGAATTTCACTTCGTCCCGCAGGCCATGGCGGAACACCACTTCCAAATGCTGGCCATAAAGTGTGCCAGCAAAGTCGAACAGGTGCACTTCCAGTGATGGCCGCTTGCCGTCTACCGTGGGCCGCAGGCCGATATTGGCCACGCCATCGCGCCATTCACCGGTTTCAAGCCGGGCCCGCACCACGTACACACCACGCAGCGCCGGCATCTTATGCAGCAGGATGTTAGCTGTGGGGGCACCGATCTGCCGGCCCAACTGGCGCCCGTACACAATCCGCCCATGGATGCGGTAAGGGTGCCCGAGCAGCCGTTCCGCTTCCTCAAGGCCGTTCACATTCAGGGCATTGCGCACGCGGGTACTGCTTACCCGCTCGCCGTCTACCGTCACAGTGCGGGTATTTTCGACGGTAAAATCATGCTCCTGGCCCACCTGCTCCAGCAATCTGAAGTCCCCGGCCCGGTCGCAGCCAAAACGGAAGTCATCACCCACCACAAGATGGCGCACCGCCAGGCCCTGGATCAGCACATCTTCCACAAAGCCCATCGCAGAATAGCTGCGGAATCGCTCGTCGAAACGGATGCACAGCACCACATCCACGCCCTCGGCCAACAACGCCTCAAATTTCTGGCGGAACGGCATGAGTCGTGGTGGCGCGTCAGCACCCTGGAAAAACTCCCGGGGCTGGGGCTCAAAAATCATCACCACAGAGGGCACATCCAGCTCAGCGGCTTTTTGCTTCACCTGATCAATAATGGTTTTGTGGCCCAAGTGCACGCCATCAAAATTGCCGATGGTCGCCACACAGCCATCGGCGAGCGGCGAATCCGCTTGCCCGGACAGGCGCTTAAGATTGGTCAGGCCTCGAATCAGACGCATGTACTGCGAACCTTAACTTGCCAACTGGCTTTTTGGCGCCCATACCCAAGGCAAGGCGCTGGTGAGAAAACGCGCGATTATACCCCATGCAGGGGTGCGGTAGAAATCTTGAGGCTGCTTACTTCTGGCGGAACTGGCGAACCCGCACGCCTACCAGGGCCAAAGCCAAGAAGTACGCCGCCACCCCGGCAACAACCAAACCCCCCATATCCGTGGCCCGCTGCAAACCGCTGGCAGCAAGCCAGTCTGCCACCGGGGCATTGAACCAGAACACGACCGCCGCCAGGGCGGCATTGGCCACCAACAACTGCATCAGGAACCTGGGCCAACCCGGCTGGCTTTTCCATACGCCTTCTTTACGCAATCCACGCCAGAGCAAGTAGCCGTTTAGCCAGGCAGACATCGACGTTGCCAGCGCCAGGCCAGCGTGAGCCAGGGGTACAATCAACGCCAGGTTGAAGGCCATATTGGCCACCATGGCAATCACGCCAATTTTCACCGGGGTTTTGGTGTCTTCCCGGGAGAAAAAGCCGGGAGCCAGCACCTTGATCAACATAAACGCCAGCAAGCCAGCGGAATAAGCCCGAAGACTCTGGGCCGACATGGCTACGTCACGGTCGGTCACCTCACCGTAGTGGAACAGGGTGGCAATCAGCGGTTCTGCCAGCAGCGCCAGCGCCAGCGCTGCCGGCACACCAATCAACAACACCGCTCGCACAGCCCAATCCAGGGTGGCGGCGAACTGGTCTTTCGAGGCGGCCGCGTGTTTGCGGGACAGGCTGGGCAGAATCACCGTGGCAATAGCAATACCGAACACCCCCAGCGGCAACTCCGCCAGGCGGTCAGAGTAATACAGCCAGGATACGCTGCCGGTTTGCAGGAACGACGCCAACACGGTGTCCAGCAACAGGTTGATCTGACTGACCGACACACCAAATAACGCCGGAGCCATCAGCTTGAGAATCCGGCTAACCCCTTCGTGCCTGTAGTCCACCCGCGGCCTGGGCAGCAGCCCAAGGCGCATCAGAAACGGCAACTGGAAAAACAGCTGCAAGGCGCCGGCAATAAACACGCCCCAGGCGAGCGCCATCACCGGCTCATCCATCAGGGGAGCCAGGAAGATCGCCGCCCCAATCATGGCGAGATTCAACAATACCGGGGTGAACGCGGGAATGGCAAACCGGTCATAACTGTTCAGGATACCGCCGGCAAACGCGGTGAGAGAGATCAGAAGCAAATAGGGAAACGTGATGCGCAGCATATCGCTGGCGAGGGCAAACTTGACGTCATCACCGAGAAAACCCGGGGCAAAGATGGTGGTCAGCACCGGCGCCCCCAGCATGGCAACCAGCGTCACCGCCAGCAGGACCAGGCCAAGAGAACCGGACACCGCATCCACCAGGCGTTTTACTTCGGAGATGTCACGATTTTCCCGATAGGACGACAGCACCGGCACAAAGGCCTGCGAAAATGCACCTTCGGCAAACAGGCGGCGCAGGAAGTTGGGAATCTTGAACGCCACGAAAAAAGCGTCCGCTGCGGTTCCGGCGCCAAAATAGCGGGCAATCACCATATCCCGAACCAACCCCAGAACCCGGGACAGCATGGTCATAACACCAACAACCCCCGATGAGCGCAGCAACCCGGGCGCCTTGGGCGGTGTTTTGTCAGACAACGGCGGTTCCGTCGGTCGGGGTTCCGAAGACATGGTTTTGAGCGTCCAGAAATCCAGGGTTCAGGCCGGAATGGCGTTTCGGTAATCCACAGGGTGCCAGCCTCAGCCAGCGCTGGCCCCATGCAACGATGCGGGAGTGTACCACAGGGCTTTACAACACGGGGATTACTGCGGCGCCGGCCTTGACATTTGGGGCTTTCAGCGGCATAGTTCCGCGTCATTTATTCCGACGCGCTGGTTTTGGCGCGCCTGCGATGTAAACATATTCAGTAGTTACAGCAACGAATTTCAGGAGTTTTACGGTGGCAAATTCCCCGCAAGCCAAGAAGCGCGCTCGTCAGAACGAGAAAAACCGCAAGCACAACGCCAGCCTGCGTTCCATGGCGCGTACTTACATGAAGAAAGTAGACGCTCAGATCAAAGCTGGCGACTACGAAGGTGCCCAGGCGGCCCTGAAAACGGCTCAGCCGATTCTGGACAGCATGGTCAACAAAGGCATCTTCGCCAAGAACAAGGTTGCTCGCCATAAGAGCCGCCTGAACGCCAAGATCAAGGCCCTGAAAGCGGCCTGATTCTTGAGCTCATAAAAAACCGGCTTCGTGCCGGTTTTTTTGTGCCTGAATTTTACCCGTTATACGAACCAATCAGACCACAACCAGATTATCCCGATGAATCATCTCTTCGTCGGAGACATAACCCAGCACATCGGCAATGCGATCACTTGAGCGGCCGGCAATAGCCCTTGCTTCGTCCGCATCGTAGTTAACAAGCCCGCGGGCAATTTCCCGACCATTCAGGTCAACGCATGACACCATCTCGCCCCGCCGGAACTGGCCGGCAATTGCCTTCACGCCTACCGGCAACAAACTGCGACCGCCCTGGCGCAACACCTTTACCGCACCATCATCCAGCGTCAACTTACCCCGGGTTTGCAGATGGCTGGCAATCCACTGTTTGCGAGCCGCCATTCTACCCTGCTCTGGAAGCAATAACGTGCCAATCACATCACCCTGCCGCAGACGGGAAATCGCATGCTCGATACGACCGCCGACAATCACGGTAAAGGCTCCTGAACGGGCTGCGAGGCGGGCTGCCCGCAGCTTCGTCAGCATACCTCCGCGGCCCAGCGCCCCGGCGCCGCCACCCGCCATGGCGTCGAGATCCCGGTCTTCGGCTTTGCGTTCGGTAACCAGTTCTGCATCCTGATGCTTGCGGGGGTCCTTGTTAAACAACCCCAACTGGTCTGTAAGGATGATCAGACCATCGGCTTCGATCAGGTTGGCCACCAGCGCACCCAGGGTGTCGTTGTCGCCAAATCGAATCTCGTCGGTCACCACCGTGTCGTTTTCATTTACGATAGGCACCACACCGTAATCCAGAAGCGTGCGCAGCGTGCTGCGACCATTCAGGTAACGCTTGCGATCGGAAAGGTCATCGTGAGTAAGCAGGATCTGGGCAGTATGGATATCATGGCGCTTGAACTGAGCCTCCCAGGTTTGCACCAGGCCCATCTGGCCGACGGCAGCAGCAGCCTGCAGTTCGTGCAGATGCTGTGGGCGTGCATTCCAACCCAGACGACTCATGCCTTCAGCCACCGAACCTGAGGACACCACCACGACTTCGACGCCTTCGGCAATCAGCTCAGCGATCTGGTCTACCCACAACCCGAGAGCCGCAACATCCAGCCCTTTGCCATCATCAGTGAGCAAGGCGCTACCAATTTTGATAACCAGACGACGGGCCTTTCGGAGCTGGAGGCGTTCACTCATGATTGCGATTCTGTTCCTTGGTGTTTCGGTTTACTCTGGGGCGTAGACGACTTCGACGTCGTAATCATCGTCGTCAAAGTCATCGTCGTCATCGGCTTCTCGGGCAGCCCGGCGAGCCTGTCGGTCCGCCTCTATTCTGGCGCGCGCTTCTTCATCCATCCTTCGACGGCGGGCGGCTTCTTGCTCGGCGACTTCCGGATTTTCAGCCTCCTGCTCGGCCTGCTCTTCAATCCAGCGCATCACCGCCTGAACCAGCGGCTTGGTACCCTCACCACTCAGCGCCGAAATGCGGAAAACCGGGCCTTCCCAGCCCAGCTCATCCACAATGGCCTGGCAATGGGCATCGCGATCTTCTTCCGCCACCATGTCAACCTTGTTCAGTACCAGCCACCGGGGCCGGCTGGCCAGGGTTTCGCTGAACTTTTCCAGCTCGTGGGCAATGGCACGGACCGCCTCCACAGGTGAGGAGCCATCGTACGGCGCCACATCCACCAGGTGCAGCAACAAGCGGGTACGCACCAGGTGTTTCAGGAAGCGAATGCCCAGGCCCGCACCCTCTGCGGCGCCTTCGATCAACCCGGGAATGTCGGCAATGACAAAGCTCTGGTGAGCCTGAACACTGACCACACCAAGATTTGGTACCAGAGTGGTAAAGGGGTAGTCAGCCACCTTGGGCTTTGCCGCCGATACTGAACGAATGAAGGTGGATTTGCCGGCATTGGGCATACCCAGCAAACCGACATCCGCCAGGACTTTCAGCTCCAGGCGCAAATTCCGGGTCTCACCTTCAGAACCTTTGCTGGTCTGGCGTGGCGCCCGGTTAACCGACGACTTGAAACGGGTGTTCCCCAGACCATGAAATCCGCCCTGGGCCACCTTCAGGCGCTGCCCCTCTTTGGTGAGGTCGCCCAGCACTTCGTGGGTATCCATATCGACTACGGTCGTGCCCACTGGAACGGGCAGCACGAGATCTTCGCCCTTGTTACCGGTGCAATTACGGCCTGCACCCGGCTCACCATTCTGGGCCTTGTGTTTACGCTGGAAGCGGTAGTCAATCAGCGTGTTCAGAGCGCTGTCTGCTTCCAGGTAGACAGAGCCGCCATCCCCACCGTCACCGCCGTCGGGACCACCCTTGGGTACATACTTTTCCCGCCGAAAACTCAGACAGCCGTGGCCGCCTTTACCGGCTTCAACGATGATGGTGGCTTCGTCTACAAATTTCATACGCCTGATGCCTTTGCATAAACTAAAAAGCCCCGCAGCCTCATGGAAGCTTTGCGGGGCTCCGGATTCACCTGAGGGCTGATCAGATCAGCATATCAGGCTCACCCAAGGTTCGACAGAACCGGATCGCCGCTGCTTACGCAGCCGGAACGATGCTCACGAACTTGCGGTTCTGTGGGCCTTTGGTCTCGAACTTCACCTGACCTTCCGCTTTCGCGAACAGGGTGTGGTCCTTGCCAATGCCTACGTTGCTGCCGGCGTGGAAACGGGTGCCACGCTGACGAATGATGATGCTGCCTGCAGTGACAGTCTCACCGCCGTAGCGCTTGACACCAAGTCGTTTCGACTCGGAATCGCGACCGTTACGGGTACTACCTGCTGCCTTTTTATGAGCCATTACCAGCCTCCTTCATTAAGGGGTTATTCGAGGGCTTAGCCCTGGATACCCGTGATCTTGACTTCAGTAAACCACTGACGGTGGCCCTGACGCTTCATGTGGTGCTTACGACGACGGAACTTGATGATGTTGATCTTGTCGTGACGACCGTGGCTAACCACCTCAGCGGTCACCTTGGCACCGTCAACTACCGGAGCGCCAACTTTTACGTCGTCGCCGTTGGCAACCAGAAGAACACGATCGAACTCAACAGAGCCGCCGGTTTCAACTTCCAGCTTTTCCAGCTTCAGAGTTTCGCCTTCTTTTACACGGTGCTGCTTACCACCGCTAACAATAACTGCGTACATTCATAGTCTCCGCGATTGACCCATCCCTGCTCTTATCCACCTGGTTCTAAGGGAAGCGCTCTGGCGACCCTATTGCAGGGAGCGCAGGTTGGGATGAGTTGGGCGCGTGATTGTACGAAAAGCCGCCGGGCAATACAAGCGAGATTCCCGGGCAAGTTGACACTGTAAGCAGCAATACCTAGCATTGCCGCGTCCTGCCCGAAAACTCAACGAAAACACCAGCAAGGGACGTACCAGCCCGATGACAGCCCAGCGCATCCACGATACCGTGGCGGAAGACTTCAGCCGCGTCAATGATCTGATAATCCAGCGGCTTGCCTCTGACGTCCCGATGGTTGAGAAGATCGCTCAATACATCATTGAAAGCGGCGGCAAGCGCCTGAGGCCGCTTCTGGTGCTACTATCCAGTCGGGCTGCAGGATACAGCGAAAGCGAACACCTGAAACTGGCTGCCGTCATCGAATTCCTGCACACCGCCACCCTGCTTCACGACGATGTGGTCGATACCTCTGACATGCGTCGGGGCCGCAGCACCGCCAACGCAAAATGGGGCAATGCTCCCAGTGTCCTGGTAGGTGATTTCCTCTACGCCCGGGCCTTCGAGATGATGGTGGAGCTGGAAAGCCTGCCAATCATGAACGTTCTGTCCCACGCCACGGCGGTGATTGCCGAAGGCGAAGTGATGCAGCTGATGAATGTAAAAAATCCGGATCTTACCGAAGAGCAGTACATGGTGGTCATCCATAACAAGACTGCCATGCTGTTCGAAGCCTCCTCCCACACCGGCGCGCTGCTGGCAGGCGCCGATGACAAGCAAGAAGTTGCACTGAAAGACTATGGCAAGCATCTAGGCCTGGCGTTCCAGCTGGTGGACGACGTTCTCGATTATCTGGGCGATGCCGAAGCCATGGGCAAAAACGTGGGCGACGACCTGGCCGAAGGGAAAACCACCCTGCCCCTGATTTATGCCATGGCCAACGGCAGCGATGAAGAGCGACAACTGATTCGTCAGGCCATCCGCAAAGGCGGGCTGGACAACCTGCCGAAGGTATTGGAGATCGTCAAAGCCTCCGGCGCCATCGAATACACCATGGCCAAGGCGAAGGAGCAGGCACAGATCGCCTGCGACCTGCTCACCTGCCTGCCGAAGTCTGAGCACCGGAAGGCCTTGGAGTTGCTGACTGAAGTGGCGGTAGCCCGAGTCAGCTGACTATCAAGCCGGGCGGCAACCCATCAGGCGCCGCCCGTTCTACTGCCTTAGCCAGCCTGCTCGCGGCCATGGGGCGCATCGAAGTCCAGAGCCGGCCCAACCGGAACTATCTGTGTAGGGTTAATCGTGCGCTGGCTGACATAGTAATGCTGCTTGATCTGCCGAATATCCACCGTCTCGGCCACGCCTGGCACCTGATACAGCTCACGAACATAACCCGACAGGTTCGGGTAATCCCGGATCTGCTGTCGATTACATTTGAAGTGGCTGTAATACACAGCATCAAACCGAATCAACGTGGTGAACAGGCGCCAATCTGCTTCCGTAAGCTGATGCCCCGTCAGGTAACGCTGCCCTCCCAGGATCTGCTCAAGCCAGTCCAGAGAATTAAACAGCGCGCTGTAGGCTTCTTCGTACTTGTCCTGAGCTGTGGCGAAGCCGGCTTTATAAACGCCATTGTTAACGGTGTCATAAACCCGCTCGTTCACCGAATCGATCTGCTGGCGCAGCTGCTCCGGGTATAGATCCAGACCAGAATTCACACCCTCCAGGCCATCAAACGCGGAATTGAACATCCGGATAATATCGGCAGACTCATTGCTGACGATGGTTTCCTGCTGCTTATCCCACAACACCGGCACCGTCACCCGCCCGGAATAATCCGGCGCGGCCCGGGTGTAGATCTGATGCATAAACTGCGATTGATAGAGGTGATCCTGGTGTGCCGGGTCATCCTCCCGAAACTCCCAGCCATTCTCCACCATATCCGGGTGCACAACCGACACCGAAATGTGACGCTCCAACCCCTTCAGCTTCCGGAAGATCAGCGTCCTGTGGGCCCAGGGGCAGGCCATCGACACATACAAGTGGTAACGCCCGCTCTCTGGGGCAAAACCACCCTCTCCCACCGGGCCGGGCGAGCCATCCGCAGTCACCCAGTTGCGAAACCGCGCCGCTTCACGCTCAAACTTACCTCCGGTCTTTTCGGTGTCGTACCACTCATCGTGCCACTGACCATCAACCAACAACCCCATAAAACCTCCTTTTGGGGTCAGACCCCTGTGTACAACTGCAGACTTATCAACAGGGGTCTGACCCCGATTTAACTGTCTACATTAATTCACAGGGGTCTGACCCCGTTTACAAATGTTGGAGACAGGTTACCGGGTGGGCTGGTAGGCTGATAGCAAGCATTTCTGGCAAACACTTTCAGATTATTCGAACATGCATACAGCCGTTACCATTGACGCACTCAAAGTGCTGGACGCCATTGACCGCAAGGGCAGTTTTGCCGGCGCCGCCTCGGAGCTGTTCCGGGTGCCTTCGGCTATCAGTTACACGGTTCAGAAACTGGAAGAGGATCTGAACGTCAGTATCTTTGACCGTAGCGGTCATAAGGCTGTGCTGACCCCGGCCGGGCGGTATCTGCTTGAGGAGGGGCGTTCACTGCTGGAAGCCGCTGAGAACCTTGCCCATACCACACGGCAGGTGGCCCAGGGCTGGGAAACCCGGCTGCGTATTGGTTTTAACTCGCTGCTGCCGGCGGAATGCCTGTTTCCGGCCATTCAGGATTTCCATCAGCTTGGGGTTCCGGTTGATGTTCAGGTTATCGAGGAAGTCTTCGCCGGTGCCTGGGATGCCCTGCAAAGCCGTCGCGTTGATATGGTTGTCGGGGCAGACCTGCTGAGCAAACCTGCCGGAGCTTTCGCCACCAAATCGCTGGGGCAGGTACCGTTTGTGTTTGCGGTAGGCGCAGAGCACCCTCTCGCCAGGGTAACCGGCCCGTTGGCCGAGGCGGATATTGCACAGTATCCGGCAGCTGTAGCGGCCGATACGTCGCGCTCGCTGCCACCTGGCCATGCGGGAATATTCCGGCGCCAGAGAACCCTCACCGTCAGCAACATTGATCAAAAAATTCTGGCCCAGGAGGCAGGTCTGGGCGTGGGCTGGCTCCCCTCCCCCCGAATCCGGGATCAGCTCGCCAGGGGTTCGCTTATCGCCAAAGAGACCAGTGAACCCCGTTCCGCTATCAGCGTGCATCTGGCCCGCCATAGCGAAGACAGGGGTAAAGCACTGATGTGGTTCTGGGACCGACTCAGCCACGATGAGACCATCCACAAATGGCTTCAACCGGAATAAAATCGGGGCACCGGGGCCAATAGGCCCCGTCATGCCATGGGCTATACTCCAAGGCCCGCAACCTTAACCGTGACACACAAGGGAGTGCGCTGGATGCGTCAGCTGTCGGAACTGGATGCCTCGTTTCTTTACCTGGAGTCAGAAACCACCCCCATGCACATTGGCGGTGTGTACCTTTTCGACGCCAGCAGCCTGAGCGCCCCCCTGGCATTCAGCACGTTTGTGTCCTACCTGCGCAGCCGCCTGCATGTGGTGCCCCTGTTTCGGCAAAAGCTCAAGGAAATCCCGCTGCGCCTGGGGCGCCCCTACTGGATCGATGACCCGGGTTTCAGCATTGAGCGACACCTGGCCTACGTCAACCTGGGTGAACACGGCAAACAGGCAAGCCTGATGTCGCTGGCGTCAAAAATTATGGAGGAGCCGCTCAAACGTGACCGCCCACTGTGGCAAGTTACGTTTGTAGATGGCTTCCGTATTGACGATCCAGAGGGAGACAAACAAGGTTTTGCACTGATCGTCAAACTGCACCATGCCGCGATTGACGCCTTCAGTGGCGAGGAAATCATGGGCAAGTTACTGGAATACACACCAGAGCCCCGGCCTATTGCGCCACCCCGACCCTGGATGGCCCGACCGGAGCCATCGGAGGAAAGGGTTTTTCTTCAGGCCGGTGCCAACATGCTCAAAACACCCATGCAGGTTGCATCACTCGCCTACAACGCGGCCGAGGCCACGGCCCGGGGACTGGTCAAGAAACAGCTGCAGAAGCTGCCCGTGCCTTTCCCGCTGTTTACCGCGCCCCACAGCCCGTTCAACCGGCAGATCACCGCCAATCGACGCATTGTCTCCGCCAGTGTGAGCCTCTCTAGACTTAAAGCCATCAAAGCAAGCCTCGGGGATGTCACCCTGAACGACGTTGTGCTCGGATTGTGCGCTGAGACCCTGCACCGTTACCTCGAGCAACAGGGGGGCGACACCGATAAATCACTGGTGGCAATGACGCCGATTTCCGTAAGGTCCAGCAGTCTGCGCAAGGCCACTGGCAACCAGATGTCTGCGATGCTGCTGGATCTTGCCACTAACGAACCTAATCCCGCTGCCCGTATCCGGCGAATCCATCAGAACGCGGTTGAGTCTGAACCCTACCGCGAAGCCATTGCCGCCGACCGGCTCACCGAACTTCTGCCGTCCACCCTGCTGGCCCTTTCTGCCAGGCTGTATTCCGAGCTGCAGGTGGCGCAGCGTTATCACCCACTGTTCAATTTGCCGATCACCAACGTACCCGGACCACAGGTACCGCTGTTCCTGCAAGGCGCGCGCCTGATACGGCAATACAACACCGCACCGCTGTTCGACAGCCTTGGGCTGGTCATCGTGGCCGTGAGCTACCAAGGGCAACTGACGCTGAACTTTACCCTGTGCCCGGACGTGGTTCCCGATGGCGACAGTCTTAAAGAGTTGGTTGAGGACAGTCTGACGGGAATCGAGGAATGCCTACCTGAACTTGGCCCGGATCAGGGCCTGGAAATTCCGAATAGCAGCAACCAAAACCTGACTGATGAGGTATTGGGATTTCTGGAAAACATACTCAAGGGCGGGCTTCAGCGATTCCGCCGGTAGCCAGGACCGGGCGCCGGGCGCCCGGTATACTGGCAAAACTATTCGAACGCCCAGCGCAGGAAGGTTCGCTTTTCTTCCTCAGTGGCATCCTTCCAAAGCGCTTGCAGGCGCTCCAGGGTGGTCGAACCGGGTCCTGCACTGGCGCCACTGGTGGATGTACCCAGAGGTGTACGGGAGTCATTAGCCTGTGATAGTCCATCCCATTTGCCGGATTCAGCCACCACCACCCCGTTACTGTCGATAATAGCGGCGGAAAAGTCTGCCATCATGGCTTCGGCGTGCTGCCGCGACGAGGGCTTGTCAAAACGGAACCGATATTCTGCTCCCGGCTGAGCATCGAAGCGCACGACCTGTTGCTCACTCTCAACCGTGTGCACTTTGGATTCACCATCACGCACCACCCCGGTACGGGCCCAGATGGTTTTGTAGGTAAAGACTACCTCGGTCTCGCCGGGCAGCAAGCCATAATCCAGGGCCAGGTCGTCCAGCATGAAACGGGTCATGCTTCTGCCATTGATGGCAGCCACCTGGATTTCACCCGGGGTCTTCAACACTGCCGGGGTCGCCGCCCCCTCGGGATTGCCCTGCCATGCATCAACCCGCGTCAGTGATGAGGCGCATCCAACCAAAGTAACGCTCAACACCAGGGCAACCAACTTGAAAACCCTGTAAACGTGACACATACTCATTTCATCTCCTTTTCCTTAAGAGGCCGGGGCGGCCTGGACGGGATAGCACGATTTCGCATTCTGACCATCCAGGCCACGGGGAGCAAGCAAAGCTTTGCTGTGCGAGGCGCCGACGGCGGGGATTTTTGGCGGTTTTAAGCAATACCGATCACAAGAATGTAAAAAAATGTTGAATTAGGCTGCAATTGGATTAATTTTAAACAGGTCGGCAAACAAAACGCGTCGCCCGAGAAGAAAAGAATAAGCGGGCTCAGGAGCAACCATGGACACTCAGCGCAGGACCGGGGAACAAGGCCCGGCCCCCTTTCGCAGTAGTCGCTTTTTCTGTGTAGGCAGCAAATGGTATTTCACCACCCGGGAAGGCTTTGACAGTGGCCCCTTTGCGTCCCGAGAGCGGGCAGAGATCGGCCTGAGGCGCTTTCTGCACGTGGTACGGATGTTACCGGAAGAACAGCAACTCCATTAAATCTGGCCGAACGGAAGCCACGGCTGGCCCACCCGCCAAGTGATGCCCTTCAAATGATGAAGGGCATCACCCACACATCGATCCCCCACAAGCAGGCAAGCGCCATGAAGCCGGCCACAACGTCATCCACCATGATCCCCAGCCCGCCTGGCGTTCGGGCATCCAGCCAACTGATGGGCCAGGGCTTGACCACATCGAACAGCCGGAACAGCAGAAACGCCATCAATACACCGTAGATCTGGTCCGGGAACAGGCCAAGGGCTATCCACATGCCTACAAACTCGTCCCAGACGATACCTCCATGGTCATGCACCTTGAGCGCGTCTGCGGTTTTCCCACACAACCAGATACCCACAAGGAAAGCCGCCAGAACCACCAGCCAATAGGCAACCGGGGGCAACCAGGCGAAGGTGTACCATACCGGTATCGCCGCCAGGCTCCCCCAGGTGCCGGGCGCCTTTGGCATGGCGCCACTGCCGAAGCCAAAGGCCAGCAAATGCACCGGGTTTCGTAGAAAGCCCGGGGGCAGCAGGGCCGCGGGACTGTCTGGTTCGTGCATCAGGTCTTCGTCCTTCAAACCGACCTCCCAAAATGATCAAACCCGGCGGGCAATCCCGCCATATCCGCTCCCATCACGCGCAGCCCCGGCTCGTGCTGTATACACCCGATGGTGATCAATCCTCCCCGCTCCTGCGGGGTCAGGGCAGCATACTGATCAGGCGCGATGGTGACGCACAATTCGTAGTCGTCGCCTGCGGTCAACGCCAGATTGAGCGCGGCGTCTCCTTTCAGTCGCCTCAGCTCCGGTAGTATCGGGATTTTGCGTGCGTCCAGCTCGGCACCCACACCAGACTGCTCGAGAATGTGCTCCAGATCCGCCAGCAGTCCGTCCGAAATATCAATCGCTGACGAGGCTCGGCCAACCAGCCGCTGCCCGAGCTCCAGCCTCGGTTCGGGAAAGTGATAGCGCGCCAGAACTGCTTGCTCATCCATCCCCGGATCATCGGCATCGAGAAAATCCAGCGCAGCTCCGGCACCCCCCAGGGGACCGGACACACAGATCAGATCACCCTCGCGGGCGCCACTGCGCCGGATAGCTTCACCCTGTCGGACGGTGCCATGCACCTGAATGGAGATCGACAGCGGCCCCCGGGTAGTATCGCCCCCGGCCAGGGCAAGCCCGAAAGCGTCGCTGGCCTTTGCCAGCCCTTGGGTGAACTCCGCCAGCCATTCCGGCTGCGCCTCAGGCAAGGTCAGTGCAAGGGTAAAACAGACCGGGGAAGCCCCCATGGCCGCCAGATCACTGGTCGCCACTGCCAGCGCACGCCAACCCAGGCAGAAAGGAGAATAGTGTGCAGGGAAATGAACGCCTTCGACCAGCGTATCTACAGAGAAGACCAACTCCCGGCCCTCGGGAATGCGCTGGATAGCGCAATCATCCCCGGGGCCGAGCATAAGCTGATCTGTCATGGCCTTGTTGGCCAGGGGCTGAAAGAAGCGACGAATCAGCTCAAATTCACCCATGAATCAACGGGGGCGAGTCTCTGCCAGGCGCAAGCGCTGGCTCAGTTTATCCAGAATACTGTTCACAAACTTGTGGCCTTCGGTACCGCCAAAACGCTTGGCCATCTCGATACCTTCGTTGATCACCACCTTGTAGGGAACATCAATCCGATGCTTCAGCTCATAGGTGCCCAGGCGAACAATCGCCAGCTCCACCGGATCCACCTCTTTCAATGGGCGATCAAGGAATGGCTCGATCAGCTTATCCAGCTCGGCCTGTTCCCGATGGATGCCTCGCAGCAGATCCCGGAAATACATGATGTCCACTTTGCTCATGTCGTTATCGACCATGAACTCCGCTTCAATGTCAGAGATCGGCGTTTTGCTGAAGTGCCGCTGGTACAGGCCCTGCATGGCAAGGGCCCGCGCCCTGCGCCGATCACCAGCCTTGGGCTGGCCGGTTTTCCCCGGCTGGGGAGAGGTATCACCCGCTTCGTTCATTACTCACCCAACTTTTTGAACAGACTGACCATTTCCAGGGCAGTAATGGCCGCTTCCGCGCCTTTGTTGCCGGCCTTGGTGCCTGAGCGCTCAATGGCCTGTTCGATCGAATCGACGGTCAATACGCCAAAGGTCACTGGCACGTCGGTTTCCAGGCTGACAGCGCCCAAACCACTGGAGGCTTCGCCGGCGACGTATTCGAAGTGCGGCGTACCACCACGAATAACCGCACCCAGGGCGATGATGGCATCGTAGTCGGAGGTTTCGGCTACGCGCTTGACTGCCAGCGGCATTTCATAGGCACCCGGTACCCGGATGATGGTGATGTCATCTTTGGAAATACCGTGGCGCAACAGGGTATCTACAGCCCCATCTACAAGACTTTCAACCACAAAACCATTAAACCGGCCAACCACCAGGGCGTAACGGCCGCTGCACTGGGTGAAATCACCTTCAATTACTTTGATATCTGCCATCTTGGGCTCCTTCGCGAGCTGCGGCACTCAGAGCCGCAGCCGGGTTTATCATTCGGGGGTGTAGGGTACGTATTCCACAACTTCCAGATCGAAACCGGAAATGGCAGAGAATTTTACCGGCGGGCTCAACAAGCGCATTTTGCCTACGCCAATGTCCCGCAGAATCTGAGAACCGGTTCCGACGGTGAAGTACACGCCAGAACTGCCTTTCCCGGCAGATGCTGTGCCCTCGTCGTAGAATTCCTGGATTCGATCTTCCAGGTTATAGCTGTCTTCAGCGCTGTTCAGCAGAACCACAACGCCACGCCCTTCCTCAGCCACTTTCTCAAGGGCATGATGCAATGGCCAACTGCGCGAGTCCTTACGACGTGCACCCAGCAGATCCCGAAGGGTATCGGTGATGTGTACACGCACAAACACAGGCTCTTCAGGGGCAATAACTCCCATCACCATGGCCAGGTGGGTGGCACCCTGAATGTTGTCTCGGTAGGTACGTAACTTGAAAAGACCATACTCGGTATCCAGGTCGTGCTCTTCCACGCACTCCACGGTTTTTTCATTCATGGTGCGGTAGTGGATCAGGTCGGCGATGGTGCCGATTTTCAGGTCATGCTCTTCTGCGAATCTTTCCAGGTCTTCACGGCGCGCCATGGAACCGTCGTCATTCATGATTTCACAGATCACACCGGCAGGCTCGCAACCAGCAAGAGCCGCCAGGTCACAGGAGGCTTCGGTGTGCCCTGCCCGGCTCAAAACCCCACCAGGATCAGACATCAAGGGAAAAATATGGCCCGGCTGAACCAGGTCTGACGCCTTGGCATTGCGGGCAACCGCCGCTTGTACCGTGCGGGCGCGATCAGCGGCAGAGATACCGGTGGTCACGCCTTCACGCGCCTCGATAGACAGCGTGAACTTGGTGCCGAAACCGGAAGCATTCTGTTGCACCATCAACGGCAAGCCAAGCTGTTCGCACCGGTCTCGGGTCATCGGCATACAGATCAGGCCCCGGCCAAAGCGAGCCATGAAATTGATCGCTTCCGGCGTGCAATGTTCTGCAGCCATTACCAGATCGCCCTCGTTCTCGCGATCCTCATCGTCCATCAGGATCACCATTTTGCCCTGGCGGATGTCTTCGATGATGTCTTCAATGCTGTTCAGTGCCATACGGTTCTGCACCCTGTCACCCTGGCCGCATCTTGCTGCGACCGAAGGGAATGAATTGAATGATTAGCTGCGGGCCAGGATCAGCCTCTGATCCTCACCCACCTGACGCCGATCCAGCACTTTCCATTGCACTTTATCAGCCATTGTTTCAAGCGGCAGATGAGCGGTTGGTCGCCCGGTGCTGCCCAGAAATACCGGCGCCTGATACAACCAGAGTTCATCCACAAGGTTTTCCCGAATGAACGTTCCGGCCAAGGTTGGCCCCGCCTCTACCAATAATTCGTTGATGCCAAGTTCGCCCAGGGCATCCAGCAGCTCAGCAAGGTCAACACCATTATCTTTCCAGGCCACACCGGTCAGGCTAACGCCCAGCGCGGCCAGATCCTGCGCCGGCGCCGATGCCAGTGCCGAACTGGCGCAGAACACCTGAACATTGCCCCCCTGGAGAATACGCGCCGTCGCCGGTGTGCGGGCGTCCCGGTCGGCAATAACCCGCAGAGGCTGGCGTGAGGGATCCGTGGCATCACCAATCTCCCCCATTTCATCCCGACGCACCGTCAACGATGGGTCATCCGCCAGAACCGTGCCTACTCCCGTCAGGATAGCATCGCTGATGGCGCGCAGCCGCTGCACGTCCCTCCGGGCTTCGGGCCCGGTGATCCACTGGCTTTCGCCAGAGGCCATAGCGGTACGGCCATCCAGGCTGGCGGCCATTTTCAGGCGAACCCAGGGCCGGCCAGTATTCATGCGTTTCATAAAGCCGGGGTTCAAGCGAACCGCTTCATCAGCCATCAACCCCTCGGTCACCTTGATGCCGGCATCCCGGAGCATGTCCAGCCCCCGGCCAGACACTGACGGATTAGGATCTTTCGTCGCGGCAAATACCTGCGCCACGCCAGCGTCAATCAACGCTCTGGCACAGGGCGGCGTTCGGCCATAATGGCTGCAGGGCTCTAGCGTGACATACGCAGTCGCCCCACGGGCATCCTGGCCGGCCTGGCTCAGAGCGCGAACTTCTGCGTGAGCCTCTCCGGCACGTTCGTGCCAGCCTTCTCCGACGATGCGGTTGCCCTTGGCGATCACGCAGCCAACCCGGGGGTTGGGGTGGGTAGAATAGCGGCCACGCCAGGCCAACTGAATGGCCCGGGCCATCATCGCCCGGTCACGGTCTGCAATCATGCCTTGCCTTTTCCGGACTGCTTGTCGGCCAACGCCCTTGCCACATCAGCCGCGGTTTCACCATTACCCTGAGACAATCGCTCAATCTCTTCCTTGAACTCGTTGATGTCCTGAAAGCTGCGATAAACAGAGGCAAAGCGAACGTAGGCCACCTTGTCGAGCTGGCGCAGCTCGGTCATCACTTCCTCACCGAGCTGCATAGACTTTACTTCACGCTCACCAGTGGAACGCAGGCGGTACTTGATGCGGTTCAGGGCAGCGTCGATTTCCTCGATGCTGACCGGCCGCTTTTCCAGCGCCTTCATCAGGCCTGCCCGAAGTTTTTCTTCATCGAATGGCTGCCGGGTTCCATCCTGCTTGACCACGCGCGGCATCACCAGCTCAGCGTTTTCAAACGTAGTGAACCGCTCCCGGCAGGACAAACACTCCCTGCGGCGGCGAACCTGATCACCTTCAGCCACCAGGCGCGAATCAATCACCTTGGTATCGGCTTCACCACAGAAAGGACAATGCATAATTCAGATGCTCCGGAAAGGAAGAACCCGGGGCTCCGTCAAGAACAGCCGGGCAGTCTTGTTACGCTATCACTTAGCCATAGACCGGGAAGCGGGCACACACCGCTTCTACCTGCTCACGCACACGGCTGATGGCTGCTTCGTCTTCAAGGTTGTCGAGGATGTCACACATCCAGCCAGCCAGATCACGACACTCCCCTTCCTTGAAACCACGGGTGGTGACTGCAGGGGTGCCAATGCGCAGACCAGAGGTCACAAACGGCGAGCGCGGGTCATTCGGGACGGCGTTCTTGTTCACGGTGATGTGCGCTTTGCCAAGCGCGGCGTCGGCGTCTTTACCAGTAATGTCCTGCTTGATCAGGCTGACCAGGAACAGATGGTTCTTGGTGCCACCGGAAACCACGTCAAAACCACGCTCAACAAACACTTCAGCCATGGCTGCAGCATTCTTGACCACTTGCTTCTGGTAAGCCTTGAACTCGTCGCTCATGGCTTCCTTGAAGCACACAGCCTTGGCAGCGATCACGTGCATCAGCGGGCCGCCCTGGCCACCGGGGAACACGGCGGAGTTCAGTTTCTTCTGCAGATCTTCATCATCACAGGCCAGGATCAGGCCACCACGGGGGCCGCGCAGGGTCTTGTGAGTGGTGGTTGCAACCACGTGGGCGTGTGGCACCGGGTCCGGATACACGCCCGCAGCAACCAGGCCAGCCACATGAGCCATGTCCACAAACAGGTAGGCGCCAACCTTGTCGGCGATGGCACGGAAGCGGGCAAAGTCCAATTCCTGGGAATATGCTGAGAAGCCGGCAATGATCATCTTCGGCTTGTGCTCAACGGCCAGTGCCTCGATTTCGTCGTAGTCCAGCAAGCCGGTGTCGGTGTTGATACCGTACTGAACGGCGTTATAGATCTTGCCGGAGAAGTTGACGCTGGCACCGTGGGTCAGGTGGCCACCGTGGGCCAGGCTCATGCCCAGAACGGTATCGCCGGGTTTGAGCAGGGCCATGAACACGGCAGAGTTGGCCTGGGAGCCAGAATGGGGCTGCACATTGGCGTAGGCAGCACCAAACAGTTCCTTGGCACGGGCAATGGCCAGGTCTTCGGCAATATCGACAAACTCACAGCCGCCGTAATAACGCTTGCCGGGATAACCTTCGGCGTATTTGTTGGTCAGCACACTGCCCTGGGCTTCCATCACCCGCGGGCTGGTGTAGTTTTCAGACGCGATCAGTTCGATGTGCGCTTCCTGACGCTTCTCTTCCGCCTGCATGGCGTTCCAAAGTTCGTCATCGAAACCGGCGATTTTCATATCACGATTAAACATGGATGTGCTGCCCCTGTCTGTATGGCTGGCCCGGCGCTGCCTCTGTGCATGCCGTAACCCCTGAAAAATTGGGCCGCTATTCTATCCCGAAAGCGGGTTAAAAATCATCCTTTATGCCGTCCGCAGATACCGGCACACCGAGGATCCCGATTTTCACTCAATTGCTATCCCGGATAGGTTTAGATACCTTAGCCGATCAACATTCAATGGTGTCTACTTTGGCAGTGACGGCCTTCGGGGTGGGCGATTCGGGATACGCTGTGAATACGTCCCTGTACGCTCCGCAAAAACATCCCTGTTTTTGAGGATCCCGAATCGCCCACCCCGAAGGCCTTAGCCAGACACCTGTCGTGTTTTCTGTTATCTACGCGAATTTCGGATAAGGATTCTGCCAATATGGCCCAGTACGTATACACCATGAACCGCGTGGGCAAGGTGGTACCACCCAAGCGGGAGATTCTGAAAGACATTTCCCTGAGCTTCTTCCCGGGCGCCAAAATCGGCGTTCTCGGCCTTAACGGCTCCGGTAAATCCACCCTGCTCCGTATTATGGCGGGTGTCGACCAGGATTACATCGGCGAAGCCCGGCCACAGCCCGGGATCAATGTAGGCTACCTGCCACAGGAGCCGGAGCTGGACGAAGAGAAAACCGTCAAGGAAATCGTCGACGAGTCCGTCGCCCACGTACACAACGCGCTGGCCGAACTGGACCAGGTATACGCCGCATACGCCGAGCCGGATGCCGATTTCGACGCCCTGGCCAAAAAGCAGGGCGAACTGGAAGCCATCATCCAGGCCACCGACGGCCACGATATCGAACGCAAAATGGAAGTGGCCGCCGACGCTCTTCGCCTGCCGGCCTGGGATCAGAAAGTCAAAGTACTGTCCGGCGGTGAACGCCGCCGTGTCGCCCTATGCCGCCTGCTGCTGTCCGGCCCGGACATGCTGCTGCTGGACGAGCCCACCAACCACCTGGATGCGGAATCCGTGGCCTGGCTGGAGCGCTTCCTGCACGACTACGATGGCACTGTGGTCGCCATTACCCACGACCGCTACTTCCTCGACAATGTGGCCGGCTGGATCCTGGAACTGGACCGTGGCCACGGCATTCCGTTCGAGGGCAACTACAGCCAGTGGCTGGAGAACAAAGAGAAGCGCCTGGAAATGGAATCCAAACAGGAAGCCTCGCACCAGAAAGCCATCAAGCAGGAGCTTGAGTGGGTGCGTTCCAACGCCAAGGGCCGCCAGTCCAAGAGCAAGGCCCGCCTGGCCCGCTTCGAAGAGATGAGTTCACAGGAATTCCAGAAGCGCAACGAAACCAACGAACTGTATATCCCGCCCGGACCGCGCCTGGGCGGCAAAGTGATCGAAGTGGAAGGCATCAGCAAGGCCTTCGATGATCGCCTGCTTTATGAAAACGTGTCTTTCAGCGTACCGCCGGGCGCCATTGTTGGCATTATCGGTGGTAACGGCGCGGGTAAATCCACGCTGTTCAAAATGATTGCCGGCATGGACCAACCAAACTCCGGCACCATTACCGTGGGCGAAACCGTGGAACTGGCCTACGTAGACCAGATGCGCGACCTGGACGGCAGCAAGACCGTGTGGGAAGAACTGTCCGACGGCAACGACATCATCAAGGTAGGTAACTACGAAACACCTTCCCGCGCTTATGTGGGCCGCTTTAACTTCAAGGGCACCGACCAGCAAAAACGGGTAGGCGACCTGTCCGGCGGTGAGCGTAACCGCCTGCATCTGGCCAAGCTGTTAAAGCAAGGTGGCAACGTGTTGCTGCTGGACGAACCTACCAACGATCTGGACGTGGAGACCCTGCGCGCCCTGGAAGAAGCCATCCTGAACTTCCCCGGCTCCGCACTGATCATCTCGCACGACCGCTGGTTCCTGGACCGCGTCGCCAGCCACATCCTGGCGTTCGAAGATGACGGCGAGGTGGTGTATTTTGAAGGCAACTTCACCGACTACGACGCCGACTTCAAGAAGCGCAAGGGCGAATCAGCGATGCAGCCCAAGCGCATGAAGTACAAGAAGCTGGCCTGATGGCAAAAGCAAAAACTGCCTATGTCTGCACCGAATGCGGTGCAGACTATTCCAAGTGGCAAGGCCAGTGCACGGCTTGCCAGGCCTGGAATACCATCAGCGAAGTACGCGGCGTTTCCGGCCCCGGCAAGGGCGCCCGCAGCGCCCGTTTTGAGGGCTACGCGGGCAGCCTCTCCGAGGTCAAAAGCCTGGACGAAGTCAGCCTGGCCGAACAGGCCCGCATCAGTACCGGCATGCAGGAGTTCGACCGGGTACTGGGCGGCGGGTTAGTGGAAGGCTCGGCAGTCTTGATGGGCGGCCACCCCGGCGCGGGCAAAAGCACCCTGCTACTTCAGGCGGTCTGCCAGTTGGCCGAGCAACACTCAGCCCTGTATGTCACTGGCGAGGAATCCCTGCAACAGGTCGCCATGCGCGCCAAACGCCTTGGTTTGCCCACCAAAGACCTGAAAATGCTCTCGGAAACCTCCGTGGAGCGGTTGATGCAGGTGGCGGAAATGGAGAAGCCGCGCATTCTGGTGATCGACAGTATCCAGGTGATGCACGTGGCCGATATCGAATCCGCCCCGGGTTCGGTATCCCAGGTGCGTGAGAGCGCCGCCTTTCTCACCCGCTTTGCCAAGCAAACCGGCACGATTTTGTTGCTGGTTGGCCACGTCACCAAAGACGGCAGCCTGGCCGGTCCGAAGGTGCTGGAGCACATGATCGATTGCTCCATCCTGCTAGAAGGCTCCAGCGACAGCCGCTACCGCACCCTGCGGGGCATCAAGAACCGTTTCGGCGCGGTAAACGAGCTGGGCGTGTTTGCGATGCTGGAACAAGGCCTGAAGGAAGTAAAAAACCCCAGCGCCATTTTCCTGAACCGGGGCGAAGAGGCGGCTCCCGGCAGTGTGGTGATGGTGGTCTGGGAAGGCACCCGGCCCATGCTGGTGGAGATCCAGGCTCTGGTGGACATGGCTCAGGGCAGCTACCCGCGGCGTGTGGCCGTGGGCACAGACCAGAACCGCCTGGCGATGTTGCTGGCCGTGCTGCATCGCCATGGCGGCATGCACGTGGCAGATCAGGATGTGTTCGTGAACGTGGTAGCGGGCGTGAAAGTCAACGAAACCAGCGCGGACCTTGCGTTGTTGTCGGCGGTGGTGTCATCGTTTCGGAATCGGGCGTTGCCGCAGGATCTGGTGATTTTCGGAGAAGTCGGTCTGTCCGGGGAAATTCGACCCGTGCCGAATGGCCAGGAGCGGATTTACGAGGCGGCCAAGCACGGCTTCACCCGAGCTTTGGTTCCCAAGGCCAATGTGCCGCGCAAGCCTGTAGAAGGCATGAAGGTCATTCCGGTGACCAAGCTTTCTGATGCCCTTTCGGCATTGGAGGAGCTTTGAGCTCTGACTAATCAATCAGATGCGCAAACTCCCGCTCCAACAGCGCCTGATCACCAAGATTTAACTCCACCAACCGCTTCAAATGCGTAGCACTTTCAAGATCAATATACTGACACCGAAATCCCAGCCGATGATCCTCCACATGCTTCAACTCCACCGCCATCACAATCGCGGCTTCATGTTCATTCAGGTGAATCACCACCTCACAAGGCTTGTTGAGCGGAACCTTCCAACCTTCCGGCCGCTGGACCAAAACGCCCTTCAGGGAAATATCCAGCACCTCGGTTGACCACACCTGGTCCTGACAATGCAGCTCACAGGGCGCATCGAAACTGATTCGATGGAAACGGCGTTTTTCGGAAGTTTTGGTAGACAAGGGGCAGCTCCGGCTCGACGGTCATTACTCTCTATGACTATAGACCGGACATAAAAGGGAGTACAGCGTGGAGTGGTTAACGAGAGCTTCGCTCCCGAGGGCTTAAGATATTCCCGAAACGTTGGACTGCAGGGTGGCGATAGGGCCTCCAAAAAATCTCGGAGGCCATGGATGGCCGGAGCGAAGCGCTCAGGGATGAGCTCGTAGCGTTTTTTTGGAGGCCCTATCGCCACCCTGCCTACTCCACAGCCCGCAGGCTAGGAGTAAACAAAGCACAAACTCGAACCTATTGGTGATACTGCCCGCTAAGCTCAACAACCGCCTCTATAAACGCCCCAGCATGCTCCGGATCCACATCCGGCGTTATCCCATGCCCCAGGTTGAAGATATGCCCAGACCCCGAGCCATACCGCTTCAGGATATCCGCCACTTCCTGGCGAATCCGCGCCTTCGGCGCATACAACATGGCCGGGTCCATATTGCCCTGCAGGGCAACTTTATCGCCCACGCGAGCGCGGGCATTGCCAATGTCCGTCGTCCAATCCAGGCCCACGGCGTCGGCGCCACAATCAGCAATAGACTCCAGCCACTGGCCGCCGTTCTTGGTGAACACGATCACCGGCACCCTGCGGCCTTCGCTTTCACGAATCAGCCCATCCACAATCTTCTTCATGTAACGCAGGGAGAACTCTTCGTAGGCCCAGCTGCTCAGCACCCCACCCCAGGTATCGAAAATCTGCACGGCCTGGGCACCGGCCTTGATCTGACCGTTCAGGTAATCGATCACCGAGTCTGCCAGGTGGTCCAGCAAGCGGTGCATCACTTCCGGCTGGCCATACATCAGCTTCTTGGCTTCGGAGAAAGTCTTGGAGGAGCCGCCCTCAATCATGTAAGTGGCCAGGGTCCAGGGGCTGCCGGAGAAACCGATCAGAGGCACCCGGCCGCTGAGTTCGCGGCGGATGGTGGAGACGGCGTTCATCACGTAGTCCAGATCCGACTCGGCATTCATCTTCGGCAGGGCGTCGACGTCGGCTTCGGTGCGAATCACCTTGCGGAATTTCGGACCTTCGCCAGTTTCGAAATACAGGCCCAGGCCCAGGGCATCAGGAATGGTCAAAATATCGGAGAACAGGATGGCAGCGTCCAGCGGATAGCGCTCGAGCGGCTGCAGGGTAACTTCACAGGCCAGCGGCGTGTTCTTGCACAGGCTGAGAAAATCGCCGGCCTTGGCCCGGGTTGCGCGGTACTCCGGCAGGTAGCGACCCGCCTGGCGCATCATCCACACCGGGGTGCGGTCTACAGGCTGCCGCATCAGGGCGCGCAGGAAGCGGTCATTCTTCAGCTCGGTCATATGGTATCCCGTTCTCGTCGGTAAATGGTCAGAGATAATGGGGAGCAATGATACCCCGTTTATACGAATAAAAAAGGGCGGCTTACCCGTAGCAAGCCGCCCTTCTGACTCTGATCAACTCAGAGTTATACGTCGAGGTAGTCCAGAATGCCTTCCGCAGCCTGGCGACCTTCCCAGATGGCAGTGACCACCAGATCAGAGCCGCGCACCATATCGCCACCGGCAAAGATCTTGGGGTTGCTGGTCTGGAACGGGAACTCGGCTTCCTCCAGCGCTGCAACGCGACCGGAATCATCGGTGTTCACCTCGTGTTCACCGAACCAGTCAGCGGGGCTCGGCCGGAAACCAAACGCCACCAGTACCGCATCTGCAGGAATGACTTCCTCACTACCCGGCACGACTTCAGGGCGGCGACGGCCATTTTCGTCCGGTTCTCCCAGCTGGGTAGACACCACCTTGACGCCCTCAACACGGTCTTCACCGATGATGGCGATAGGCTGCCGGTTAAACAGGAACTTCACACCTTCTTCCTTGGCGTTTGCGACTTCCCGGCGCGAACCGGGCATGTTGGCTTCATCCCGACGGTAGGCACAGGTGACGCTCTCCGCCTGCTGACGAATGGAGGTGCGGTTGCAGTCCATGGCGGTATCACCACCACCCAGCACCACCACGCGCTTGCCCTTCATATCGATGAAGTCTGTCGCTTTTTTCTCGAACCCAAGACGGCGATTCACATTGGAAATCAGGAACGGCAGAGCATCATAGACGCCCGGCAATTCTTCTCCCGGGAAGCCGCCTTTCATGTAGGTGTAGGTGCCCATGCCCATGAACACCGCGTCGAATTCTTCCATGATGCTCTTCACCTGGACATCTTTACCCACCTCGGTGTTCAGACGGAATTCCACGCCCATCTCCTCGAACACCTTACGGCGCCGGGACATCACGGACTTTTCCAGCTTGAACTCGGGAATACCGAAGGTCAGCAGACCGCCAATTTCAGGGTAACGATCGAAAACCACCGCCTTGACGCCATTACGCACCAGGATATCGGCACAGCCGAGGCCAGCGGGCCCGGCGCCGATAACGGCCACTTTTTTGTCTGTCCATTTCACATTGGACATATCAGGCTTCCAACCCAGCGCGAAGGCCGTGTCGGTAATGTATTTTTCCACTGAACCGATGGTTACCGCGCCGTAGCCATCGTTCAGGGTACAGGCACCTTCACACAGGCGATCCTGTGGGCACACCCGGCCGCACACTTCCGGCAGGGAGTTGGTCTGGTGGCACAACTCCACGGCCTTCATGATGTTGCCTTCAGACACCAGCTTCAGCCAGTTCGGAATATAGTTGTGTACCGGGCATTTCCACTCGCAATAGGGGTTACCGCAAGCCAGGCAGCGGTGAGACTGAGATGCCGCATGGGTTTCGGTAAACGGGTGATAGATCTCACCGAATTCTTTCTTCCGCTTTTTGGCAGGCACCTTCTTCGGGTCTACCCGCCCAACTTCCACAAACTGAAAGTCATTGTTGAGACGTTCTTTCATGTTGCTACTCTCATCAGCTCAATTTCGACGGGGGCTGCGCCCGCTGGCGCAGCCCATCAACCTTTGCGTTGCCCAGCCTTATTCCGGGCGGGCACGGGTGCTGGCCAGCAGGCTGCGCAGGTTCGCAGCCTTTGGCTTCACCAGCCAGAAGCGGCCGATGTAATCGTCGAAATCTTCAAGTAGGTGCTCCGCCCAGGCGCTTCCGGTTTCGGAAATATGCTCCCGGATCACACCACGCAGGTGATTCCGGTAGGCTTCCATGTCTTCCCGCGAAATGCGCTGGATCTCAACCAGTTCGTGGTTGTACTTGTCCACGAAGGTGTTGTCCAGGTCCAGCACATAGGCGAAGCCGCCGGTCATGCCGGCACCGAAGTTATAGCCGGTGGAACCGAGAACGGTCACCAGGCCGCCGGTCATGTATTCACAACAGTGGTCCCCGGCCCCTTCTACCACCGCATGGGCACCAGAGTTACGAACCGCAAAGCGTTCACCGGCTGTGCCAGCGGCAAACAGCTTGCCCCCTGTCGCGCCGTACAGGCAGGTATTACCCACGATGGATGTTTCCTGGGTTTTGAAGTCGCTGCCGCGGGGCGGTTTAACAACCAGCTTGCCGCCAGTCATGCCCTTGCCCACGTAGTCGTTGGCATCGCCTTCAAGAATCAGGTTCAGACCACCCACGTTCCACACACCAAAGCTCTGGCCTGCGGTCCCGGTAAGATCCAGGGTGATCGGTGCATCCACCATTCCCTGGTTACCGTACTGCGCTGCAATTTCGCCAGACAGCCGCGCACCAATGGAGCGATCGCAGTTGGTAACCTTGTAGCTCCAGGCGCCGCCGGACTTCTCTGCGATA
Source organism: Marinobacter sp. MBR-99 (assembly GCF_040547575.1). Classification (NCBI taxonomy): domain Bacteria; kingdom Pseudomonadati; phylum Pseudomonadota; class Gammaproteobacteria; order Pseudomonadales; family Marinobacteraceae; genus Marinobacter; species Marinobacter sp. MBR-99. The sequence goes on from NZ_JBEPPY010000010.1 coordinate 56,820, forward strand.
GCTGCAGCGGTATCTTTCACCATCTGCTCCGCCAGGCGGCCTTCGTCGAACGGATGGTTGCGCTCAACCTGACAAGTCTGGGGCTTGTCCGCCGGGATGTGATCATTCTGCAGCAGACGGGTCAGATCCAGCTTTTTCTGGCGCTCGGTATTGCCCGGCAGGCGCTCAAGCAGATCGACACGGCCAACCAGTTCCTCAAGACTGCGAACACCCAGCTTGGCCATCCACTCGCGGGTTTCTTCCGCGACAAAACGGAAGAAATTCATGGCCATCTCAACGGTGCCCTTAAAATGCTCTTCCCGCAGGTAATCGTTCTGGGTAGCAACACCGGTGGCACAGTTATTCAGGTGACAGATACGCAGGTATTTACAACCCAGGGCCACCATTGGCGTAGTGCCGAAGCCGAAGCTTTCGGCGCCCAGAATGGCTGCTTTAACAACATCCAAGCCAGTCTTGATACCACCGTCAGTCTGCAGGCGAATCTTGCCCCGCAGGTCATTTGCCCTCAGCGCCTGTTGGGTTTCGGTCAGACCCAGCTCCCACGGCGAGCCGGCATAGCGAATCGATGTCAGCGGGCTGGCCGCGGTACCGCCATCGTAACCAGATACAGTAATCAGGTCGGCATAGGCCTTTGCCACACCGGCGGCGATAGTACCCACTCCAGGTTCGGACACCAGCTTCACCGACACCAGGGCTTCCGGGTTCACCTGCTTCAGATCGAAAATCAGCTGCGCCAGATCCTCGATAGAATAGATATCGTGGTGCGGTGGTGGCGAAATCAGGGTCACACCCGGCACGGAATAACGCAGGCGAGCGATCAGATCGTTCACCTTGCCACCAGGCAACTGACCGCCCTCACCGGGCTTGGCACCCTGGGCGACTTTAATCTGCATGACATCGGCGCTTCGCAGGTATTCTGCGGTTACACCGAATCGGCCAGAGGCAACCTGCTTGATCTTCGAACGGCGGTTGGTGCCATGGCGGGCAGGGTCTTCACCACCCTCACCAGAGTTAGACCGGCCACCCAGAGTATTCATGGCTACTGCCAGCGCCTCGTGGGCCTCGGGAGACAAAGCGCCCAACGACATGGCCGCCGAATCAAACCGGGGGAAGATATTCTCAACCGGCTCAACCTCGGAGATATCAATCGGCTTGAGATCTTTCTTGAATACCAGGAGGTCACGCAGAGTGGCCACCGGGCGCTCGTTCACCAGGCCAGCATATTCCTGGTAATGGCCGTAATCACCACTGATAACCGCATCCTGGAGCTTGGCAACCACGTCCGGGTTAAAAGCGTGGTACTCCTGACCGTGAACGTACTTGAGCAAGCCACCTTGAGACAGCGGCTTACGGGGCTTCCAGGCAACGGCTGCTAGCTGCTCCTGATCCTGCTGGAAGTCGAAGAAGTCCGCGCCTTGAATACGGCTGGGCACACCCTTGAAGCAGAGATCCACAACGTTATCGGCCAGACCGATGGCTTCAAACAGCTGGGCACCGCGGTAGGAGGTGATGGTGGAGATCCCCATCTTCGACAGGATCTTCAGCAAGCCTTTGTTGATGCCCTTACGGTAGTTGTTCTTGGCTTCAATCGGATCCATCAGCAACTCGCCGGTCCGGATCAGATCGTTAAGGACCTGATAGGCCAGGTACGGATAAACCGCAGTGGCACCAAAGCCGAACAGTACGGCGAAGTGATGGGGATCCCGGGCCCAGCCGGTTTCCACAATGATGTTGGAATCGCAGCGCAGACCCCGCTCAACCAGGTGGTGGTGCACAGCACCGGTCACCATCATGGCGTTGACAGGCAACTCGCCTTCCACCAGGTCCTTGTCGCTTAGAATCAGCAGTACCTTACCGTCGCGGACCGACTTTTCAGCCTCATCGCACATCCGGCGAACGGCCTCCTGAAGGCCTTCCTCCGGGCGGTAGCTCATGGCAATTCTGGCCACTTCAAAGCCCGGGCGATCGTTATTGCTGAGCTTGAGGAACTTGGCCGGCGACAACACCGGGGTTGTCAGAATAATCCGGTTGGCGTGTTCCGGGGTCTCCTCAAAGACGTTTTGCTCCGCACCCAAACAGGTTTCCAGCGACATCACGATGGTTTCGCGCAGCGGGTCGATAGGCGGGTTGGTGACCTGGGCAAACTTCTGGCGGAAATAATCCGCCGCATGCCGCACCTTGCTGGACAGCACGGCCATCGGCGTATCGTCACCCATGGAGCCCACAGCTTCTTGCGCGCTTTCAGCCAGCGGACGCAACACCTGGTCGCGCTCTTCAAAGGAGATATTGAACATCTTCTGATGAACCAGAAGTTCGTCCGGCTCCATCAGTTTGAACTCAGGGGTGGCCTGGTTCAGCGTGGTTTCTACCCGCAGGGCGTTGTCTTTCAACCAGCGCTTATAAGGCTGCGCGGTTTTCAGGCGCTGATCGATATCCGCTGTGTGCAACACCTCCCCTGACTCGGTATCAATGGCCAGCATCTGCCCGGGCCCCACACGGCCCTTGGCAACCACATCGTCGGGCGAGTAGCCGTAGGTGCCCACTTCCGACGCCAGGGTGATGAAGTCGTCCTTGGTGATGACCCAGCGAGCCGGGCGCAAGCCGTTACGGTCGAGCATACACAGGGCATAGCGACCATCAGACATAACCAGGCCGGCAGGGCCATCCCAGGGCTCCATGTGCATGGAGTTGTATTCATAGAACGCCCGCAACTGGGAATCCATGGTGTCTACATTCTGCCAGGCCGGTGGGATCATCATCCGAACGGCACGGAAAAGGTCAACGCCACCGGCCAGCAATATCTCCAGCATGTTATCCATGCTGGATGAATCCGAGCCGGTCAGGTTAACCAGCGGCTGCAGGGTTTGCAGGTCTGGCAGGTCCGGTGAACTGAACTTGGCCGCACGGGCGATCGCCCAGTTACGGTTGCCGTCGATGGTGTTGATCTCACCGTTATGAGCCAGGAACCGGAACGGCTGGGCCAACGGCCACTTGGGCATGGTGTTGGTGGAAAACCGCTGGTGGAACACACAAATGGCGGTTTGCAGATCCGGGTCACCCAGATCCTTATAAAAGTTGGCGAGATCCGCCGGCATCATCAGGCCTTTGTAGGCCAGGGTCCGATGCGACAAGCTGCAGATGTAAAACTCAGAGTCGTCCGACATCTCCCGCTCAGCATGGCGGCGGCCAACAAACAGCGCAACGGCAAACTCCTGCTCGGTTTTTCCACCCGGCTCAACAAAAACCTGCTCAATCCTGGGCAGACAATCCAGGGCCATCGGCCCCAGGCAACTGTCGTCCACAGGCACTTCTCGCCAGCCCACGATTTCCAGCCCCTGATCGACGAGATTTTTCTCAACCGCAGCGCGACCCGCGGCCGCCTGGCTTTCGTCCCGGGCTAAAAAAACCTGGCCGACTGCAAATAAGTCTCCAGGTTTTTTCCCGAACGCCGCCTGAGCAGCTTTGTAGAGGAAGGCCTTGGGACTTTGAATAAGAAGCCCACAACCATCACCGGTTTTGCCATCGGCTGCGATGCCTCCACGGTGGGTCATGCAAGTCAATGACTCGATGGCCGTTTGCAACAGCTTATGGCTCGCCTCGCCCTTCATGTGGGCAATCAGGCCAAAACCACAGTTGTCCCTGAACTCATCGGGATGATACAAGCCTGTTGTCATAAGCGTTCTCTCGCGTGTAAATGCTTTCTCGCCAGCCCGAAGCGCACCAAATTAGTGCGCAAAACGTACTGACACCGAAAAAAAGGGGGAAGCGATTTTACACACGTGAAACTACGTATACAATTTTTTTCGCTGTTTTACCGCTAGAACAGGACGAAAATGCACCATAACGGTGCACCTAGTAACTTTCGAAGGATCGCACCCAAGGCTCAGATATCCCGAGCGCGGCGGGCAATTGTCCGGCTGCCTCCCGGGCGGATTCGAGGCTGGGATACTGGCCATACACCAGCATAAACCAAGGCTGCCCCTGGCGCTCTCCGACGGTATAGCTCAACTGAGGGTTATCTGGCTGGCGATCAATAACGCTCAGAATCGTACGCTCCTGATGACCAGCCACGAGCTGAAGCGTCCAACCTTTACGTTGTTTCAGTTGCGCCAAAGCCACAAAGTTCTCCGGTCTTGCCGGAGCGAAGGCTGGTTCTGGTTCTGGTTCTGGTTCTGGTTCTGGTTCTGGTTCTGGCTCTGGCTCTGGCTCTGGCTCTGGCTCTGGTTCTGGTTCTGGTTCTGGTTCTGGCTCTGGCTCTGGCTCTGGCTCTGGCTCTGGCTCTGGCTCTGGCTCAGCTTCGGTCACCGCATCCAGGTCCGTCAACGCGGGGTTATCCGGTTCCTGCTGGCGTGCCAACTCCGGCGACGGCAGTGCATCAACGGGAAGTGTTTCACCCGCACCTCGCCCTGCCTCAGGCCCGACGGTAATGCTCCTTCGAACAGTCTCTCTCGGGGTCTCCATACCCGCAGAACCAGCGACCGAGTCATCGTATTGCCGCGCCACGAACCACCATGACACCAGCAATATCACCAGTGCCAAGGCGGGCCAACGCATTGAAGCAAGGGGTGGCCAGCTACGGGCTGCGGCTCGGCTTTGTGGCGCAACCATGTCGAGCCAGATACCTGGTGCAACGCGTTTCAGTCGGCCGAAACTGCCCTGACTCAAAGCATGAAGCTGCTTTAGCCGTGATGAAGAAAGCAACTCTTCCTTTCGGCCACCAGCGCGGTGAACCCGGGGCTCAAGGAAGGCGAAAATCTCGTCTCGGCTTAACGGGGGAAGGCTGATGTGGTGGATGTGAACGGCAAGATCTTCCACCCGAAACTGATCCTGCAAACCTTCGGCACCAGAGAACACCAAAGCAGCGGCCAGCGACCGGTCAGCCGCAAGAAATCCGGAGAGTAAAAGATTCAATAACTCCGGAGCTACCCGGTCGGCATCATCCAGAATCAACACCAGCCGCTGCCCACGTTGAGCACGCGCCTGGGACCACCGGAAAAATTGGTAAACCAGCTCTCGAGGCTCCGAGTCCGCCGGTACACCTGAACGGGCGATTTTACGGAGATCCCTGGCCAATGCCTGGGCACTCGTCAGCGCTGCCGTGGGGATACGATGAAAATCGAGCCGGGATGATTCGCTGCGAACCAACTCCGTGAGTATCCGCGTTTTGCCAGCACCTGGCGCACCCGTTACCAGCAGCGCCATATCCCCGAAACCGCAGAGATGACGCAGTGACTCCAGTGCATGGTGGCGCATGGCGTCCGGGAAGAACGGCGTCTCCATGTCCAGCGGATTATCGCGCAAGCCGTAGCGTTGCTGGAGGCGGGGAAACAATCCGCCACTGTCTATCGCGTTCAGGTTATCCTGGGTCACAACTCATCCCTGCCCGTTGCTCAATCACTGCGTGATACGACGCTTAATCGATAAATTCCAATAAGGTCTTTCTGAGGTTGTCCGGCTGGGCGTCAGCGGTTACAAAAGCATCCCCCAAGGCCCGCATCAACACCAGCCGGAGCTTGCCATCCACATTCTTCTTATCAACGGCCATCAGAGACATGAAATCATCGGGCGTCATGCCTTTGGGGGCCCGCTCCGGTAGCCCAGCCCGGCGAATCAAGGCCAACGCTCTCTTATGATCGTCGGCACTGATCATACCTTCTCTCAAAGACAAGTCAGATGCCATCATCATCCCGGTTCCAACCGCCTCGCCGTGGAGCCAGTTGCCGTAACCCGCGTAGGTTTCGATCGCATGACCAAAGGTATGGCCAAGATTCAGGATGGCCCGCAAGCCCCCTTCCCTCTCATCAAAGGCCACAACGTCTGCCTTGCACTGGCAGGAACGAAAAATGGCCTCTCCTACTGCTTCGGGCTCCAGCCGGACCAACGCATCCATGTTAGCTTCCAGCCACTCCAGAAAAGGCACGTCACGAATCAGGCCGTACTTGATAACTTCCGCAAGCCCAGCCGACACCTCCCTGGGGGGAAGTGTGGTCAGGGAATCGGTATCAATCAGGACGATGTTCGGCTGATGAAAAGCGCCAACCATGTTCTTGCCCAATGGATGATTGATTCCGGTTTTACCACCAACGGATGAATCCACCTGGGAAAGCAGGGTTGTGGGCATCTGGATAAATGGCACGCCCCGCTGATAGCAGGCCGCTGCAAACCCCGCCATATCCCCGATGACGCCGCCGCCCAGGGCAGCAAGCGTTGTTTTTCGGGAGTGCCGGCGCTCCAGCAGCCGGTCGAAAATCAGGTTAAGGGTCTGCCAATCCTTGAACTTCTCGCCATCCGGAAGCGTGACCACATCAACCGATTTTCCTGGGAAGCAAGCCTTCGCGCGCTCAAGATATAAAGGTGCAACCGTCTCGTTGGTGACAATCATAACCTGACTGCCGGAGACCCAGGGTGTCAGATCATAAGCCCCCAGCAACCCCTGACCAATAACGATGGGATAGCTGCGGTCACCCAGCTCTACTTTAAGCTCTTTGAGTACCTGGTACATGTTGACGACCTTCTTTACGTCTCTGCCGTTTGTGTCTTGGGGTTTTGGGATTGATTCGATTCACCAGCTGGCGCACCACCAATCGTGGACTCTTGCGATCGGTGAACATCACGATATCAGCGAGCTTGGTGTATAGCGGGTCCCGGACTGCGAACAGCCTTCTCAACACACCCTCGGGGTCATCGTTCTGAAGCAGGGGGCGATTTCGATCTTTTCGGGTGCGCTCTACCTGCTGCTCAATCGACGTTTTGAGATAGATCACCACTGCATTTTTCCGCAACAATGCATGGTTTTCCGGGCGCATAACCGCTCCGCCGCCAGTTGCCAATACTGTTCCCTCGGCATCTGAAAGCTCATCCAGCATGGCGGTTTCACGCTGCCGGAAGCCCTCTTCTCCCTCAACATCGAATATCCAGGGAATATTCGCTCCGCACCGCTCTTCAATTATCCGGTCTGAATCAAGGAAACGATAGCCGAGCTCCTTGGCGAGCATACGGCCTATCGTACTTTTTCCGGCTCCCATAGGGCCGACCAGGACAACACGTTCGGGCAAAGACATAATTTCCGCTCAACAGGGTTTAAGCGCGTGAGAATAGCACAGGGCGGGACTTTCCATAAGACAGAGGCCGATACAAAGAAAAAAGCCGCCGGAGTTAACGGCGGCTTTTTTATGAGCTAAACGATTACTGGATCAGATCGTTTTTGATGATCTTCGGGGTAATGAAAATCAGCAACTCGCTGCGCTCGTCGATGTGTTCTGTGCGCTTGAACAGGCGCCCAAGATAAGGAATGTCACCAAGGAACGGAGTTTTGGTGGTTTGCGTAGCCACTTCTGACTGGAAGATACCGCCCAACACAACGGTCTCCCCGTTGGCCACCAGAACCTGAGTGGTCACAGAGTTGGTATTGATGGACGGAATACCCGCGGTTACCTCACCCCTGGAATCTTGGTTCACAACCAAATCCATGATGATCTTATCATCTGGAGTAATCTGTGGGGTTACTTCCAGAGACAGAACCGCCTCTTTAAATTCTACGTTAGTGGCACCGCTGGAAGTCGCTTCCTGATAAGGGATTTCCTCACCTGACTTGATGGAAGCACTCTGGCGATCCGCTGTTACTACGCGCGGCTGAGAAACAACTTCTGCACGGCCGTCAGTTTCCAGAGCAGAGAGCTCCAGATCGATCAGGAAGTCATCACTACCCCAGCCAATGGCAAAGGAAGATGCGCCGTCACCGGAAACCCCAAGGTCCACGCCCAACGCTCCCGGGAACGAGATTGCCCCACTACCGCCAGCTGCAGCATCACGAGCCTCTTGGAGAGTGCCAAGGGAACCACCAATGCTGATTACATCGTTCCCGCTGACATTGTATGCCGCACCACCCCAGCGAACGCCAAGATTCTCTGCAACGTTGGTCTGGGCGCGAACGATACGAGCCTCAATGGATACCTGGCGTACCGGCACATCCCAGGTGCCGACAAGGCGACGAATTTCTTCCAGCTTCTGCTGCGTCTCACGAACGCTGATCGTGTTGGTGCGGACGTCTGAAGACACAAAGCCACGAGAGGAAATCAACTCTTCATCCGCACGAATCAGCGCCACGATATCTGCCGCTTTCGCGTAGTTCACCTGAATAATATCCAGGCGCACCGGCGCCAGTTCCGCAATTTGCTTACTGGTCTCGAGCTCAAGCTTTTCGCGGGCGGCGATTTCCTCTGCCGGAGCCACCAGCAGAACGTTGCCAATCTGACGCTTGTCCAGACCTTTAGTTTTAAGAATAAGGTCAAGCGCCTGATCCCAGGGTACATTCTGCAACCGCAGGGTAATGCTGCCACCAACGGTGTCACTGGCCACCAGGTTCAGGCCGGTAAAGTCCGCAATCAACTGAAGCACCGAACGCACTTCAATGTCCTGGAAGTTCAAGGACAGCTTGTCGCCGGTGTACGGGAATTTCTCTTCGCGACGGGTCTCCGCCTCTTCTTCGGTGAGGCGCTCCACGCTTACAGTGAACTCACGGCCAGACTGGTACGCAATATAGTCGTAGTTTCCTTCCGGGCGAATCTCTACAACGGCGTTTCCATCTTCAACAAAGGTGTCGATCCGAGTAACAGGTGTTGCGAAGTCAGTTACGTCCAGGCGACGACGAAGATCCACGGGTACTTCAAGGCCCGGCATGGTCAGGCGAATGCGGCCGGCCTGCTCAGACAGATTAACCGGAGCAGACGCACTACCCAGATCAACAATAACGCGCCCCTCGCCCTCTTTACTCCGACGGAAGTCAACGCCAGCCAAGGCGTTGGCTGCAGCGGCATTGGTCGTTCCGGTCCTGCTCTGCTGGGCTCCCGCTGTCACCGTCGGCGCGCCACTGGCGCCACCAATGGTCATCACCAACGAATTGTTCTGGCGAACCGTTTCGTGGGGGGTCAATTCAACCAGATTGAAGATCAGCCGGGTGCGATCTTTGGTTTCCACCACGGTCACGCTCTGGGCGTTGCCGGACCCAAGCGGAATACTCCGCTGGTTAAGCCCACTGGTGGTGTCTTTGAGGTCCACAGCGATGCGCGCCGGGCGCTCAATCGTGTACCCGGTAGGCTCGGGCGGTGGCCCATCGAATTTCATGGTCACTTCCAGGCGTTCTCCCGGCAGCGACGAAAACGACACGTCTTCCAGCGTGACCGCGCTGGCCAGGCTGCTCCATAACCCGATGGCGATCACGCCCACGCAGACATTGAGTTTTTTGAACATCGCTAGCCTCGACCTTAAACCATTTTGTTCGTGCATGTTTTTTTCATTCATCCTTTATCGCTCCCGGCCTTATCCTTCATCCAAAGACAGGGAACGTGGGCGCTCGACCCAGCCACCCCGGCCATTTGGAACGATTTCAATCAATTCAATGCGAGTTTCACTAATACCGACAATCCGGCCGTAGTTCTGACCCATATAATTTCCGCTTCGCACCCGATGGATGCCGCCACTGCCGTCACGAATCAATGCAAACAATCCGCCGCCGACACCCTGAAGCGTACCAACCATGGTCAGAGATTTAAGATCGAAGTTCTCAAGAACCTCTCTCGGCCGGTCCAGATCTGGCTCGACGTCACTGACCGGTTCGTCGTCCACCATGGTCAACTGAACGTCAACAGGCGGCTCAAAGGGGGCCCGGCGATCTGCCGCTGAATAACTGAACGCCTCATAAGCCTTGAACTCTGGCAGGGGCTCCACGTGCCCCCGGGGTTTGGCCCGGGTATCGGCCATGAACTTGTCCAGATCCGAGAAACCGTTGCCCTGGGAACAAGCCGTCAGCAAAGACGCCAGACACACACCCAGCCAGGCTTTTCCCGCATGCTTTCCTGTCATGCTCACTCTCCAGCCCGGTAGCGGTAGGTACGTGCAACAACTTGCATATCAAGCCGTTCGCCATCACCGCCAATTGGTTGAATGGTTAAATCGTGCAGCGTCACAATCCGTGGCAGGCTTGCCACGCTGCTGACGAATGTCGCCAACTCGTGATAGGCACCGGATACCCGGATATTGATCGGCAACTCCGAGTAGAAATCACGCCGCTGCTCAGGCTGCAGCGCCACCTGCTGCAAAGACAGGCCACTACCCAATGCGGTATTGGTAATATCTTCCAGCAAACCCGGCACCTCGGTCTCACTGGGCAACTGCCGAACCAGGGCGCCAAACGTTTCTTCCATCTCAGCCATTTGGGCCTTGAACACGTCCAGGTTGGCTACCTGATAAGCTTTGCGCTCATATTGTTGCTTGAGCTCCTGCTCGGTGCGTTCGACCCGATCGAGCTGGGCATACTGATCTTTTATAAAGAACCAGTAGCCGCCGCCAAGAATCAAGCCAAAGATAATCAGAGCAACAATTGCTTTTATCGGTGCAGGCCAGATACCGGCGTTATTGATATCGAGGTCGTTGATATCAAATTCGTTCAAGCTCTTGAGTGAGTCCGCGAGGCTCATTAATTATCCTCCCCTTCGGGCTCTGGTGTCTGCTGCTGAACAGACAGGTTGAACTGGCTGTAACCTGCACGACGAGCGTCGGCTGCAGCCACATTGGTGAGATTGGGATTGGTGAACCAGTCAGAGTCATCAAACTGACGCATCAGATTGGATATACGGCTGTTCGACTCCGCCATACCCACGATTTCGATGCGTTCTCCCGTCCGCTTCAGATCGGTGTAGAAGAGGCCATCAGGCAAGGTGCGAACCAACTCATCAAACACCCGAACGATGACCGGACGTGTGCCCTGGAGATCTTGGATTACCTGCATCCGAGCCAACAACTCATCGCGCTGGCGCTTGAGGTTCTCGATCTCTCTGATCTGCTGATCAAGCTGTTTTGCAGCGGTTTCAATATAGGCGTTTCGGGATTGCTGATAAGCAATCCGGCTGTCCATATCCGACTTCCAGAGGAATGCCAGGCCAGCCGCCACAATAGCTGCGCCAAGGATCATGACCACGAACTGCTTCTGCTTCTCCGCTCGCAGTTCCTCACGCCATGGTCTGAGGTTAATCTTTGCCATCAGTCGAAACTCCTCATTGCCAGGCCGCAGGCAATCATCAACGATGGAGCATCATTGCTCAGGGCTGATGCATTCACTCTGGAACCCACGGCCATGTCGGCGAATGGATTCGCAACCAGGGTTGGAGTACCGGTCTTCTCCTCCACCATCTCGGTCAGGCCCTGAATGGATGCCGTACCGCCTGCAAGAACGACGTAATCAACGGCGTTGTACTGGCTGGCACCAAAGAAGAACTGGAGAGCGCGTGCAACTTGCTGCACAACCGCTTCACGGAAGGGGGTAAGGACCTCCGGCTCATAGTCGTCCGGAAGCCCGCCCTGTTTCTTCGCGAGACCGGCTTCTTCAAGTGATAAGCCGTAGCGGCGCTGAATTTCCTCGGTAAGCTGCTTGCCCCCGAAAATCTGCTCACGGGTATAAACTGTCTTACCCTCAGCCAGCACACTCAGCGTGGTCATGGTTGCGCCGATATCGACGATGGCAACCACCAGCTCTTCGCCCTGGGACTCCAACTGGGGCTCGATCAGTTTGTACGCCCTTTCCAGTGCATAGGCCTCGACATCGACAATCTTGGTGGTCAGGCCGGCAATCTCGAGAGCGTCCTCACGGATATCCACGTTCTCTTTTCTGCACGCAGCCAGCAGCACGTCGACCTGGTCCGGATTCGACTCAGACGGACCCTGCACCTCAAAATCGATGGCTACTTCATCCAGCGGATACGGGATGTACTGATCGGCCTCGAGGGTGATCTGGTCTTCCATCTCGAATTCGTTGAGGCCGCCATCCATCTGGATGACCTTGGTGATAACCGCAGAACCTGACACAGCCACGGCAACCTGCTTAACGCCGGTACGGGATTTAGAGGCCACTCGCTTGAGTACCTCACCCACCGCTTCTACATCAGTGATGTTTTTCTCGACAACTGCGTTGGCCGGTAACGGCTCAACCGCATAGCTTTCAACCTTGTAACGGTCGCCATGCCTTGACAGTTCCAGAAGTTTGACCGAGCTGGAGCTGACATCCACGCCCAGCACTGCACTGGATTTTTTTCCTAGCAATCCGAACACGCGCTCACCCTATACCTGGTTTAATGCACCCGGCTAAGGCGCCTCTGAACCAATCCCTGATACGGCAATCATGACAGAGACGCTTTATGTGTTTTTTATGTAAGAGAATTCTTCAAGTTTTCCGTCTACAATGCAGGCTCTTTGTTATTCAAGAGATATTGCATTTAGTGAAGCAACCCAAGACTCCTAAAGCAATTTCTCAAATAATAGACCTATATCCAACTGTTGTCAGAAAAAAATGTCTCATTTGCTGCGTACATCTCGTGTTTTCGCCTGGTTCCTGCTCACCGGCGTGAGTGTCGCCATTATTATCGCCTCGGCCTTCTATTTATACCTTCGGCCCAGTCTGCCTCCTGTTCACCAACTGCTGGACGTAAAACTTCAGACGCCGCTTCGGGTATACAGTGCAGACAACAGATTAATAGCAGAATTCGGCGAAAAGAGAAGGGCACCGATCACAATCGAACAGATCCCTACAATTCAGTTACAAGCCTTTCTGGCCGCGGAAGACGCCCGATTCCACGACCATTTCGGAGTCGACATCAAAGGGTTGACGCGGGCTGCCATCGAACTGGTGTCCACCGGCAGCATCCAGTCCGGCGGTAGCACTATCACCATGCAGGTTGCAAAAAATTACTTTTTGTCACGCGACCGCACCTTTATTCGTAAGTTCAACGAGATACTTCTGGCTCTTCAGATCGAACGTGAACTTGATAAAGACAAGATCCTGGAGCTGTACCTGAACAAGATCTACCTGGGCAACCGCGCCTACGGCATCGCCGCCGCCGCCCAGGTCTATTACGACAAACCCGTCGACGAGCTCACCCTTGCCCAAATGGCCATGCTGGCTGGACTGCCAAAGGCGCCTTCTGCCTACAACCCTCTGGCCAACCCTGAGCGAGCACTGATACGCCGAAACTGGATTCTTGGAAGAATGCGGGATCTCGGCTACATCACACAGGAAGACTGGTCAGAAGCAACCAAAGCCCCGCTCACCGCCACCTATAACATGCGGGAAGCTGAGGTAGACGCCGATTACGTCGCCGAGATGGCACGAACGGAGATGGTTCGCCGTTTTGGTGAAGCTGCCTACAATGATGGCTACAGCGTGACGCTGACCGTTGACGGAACCAAACAACAAGCGGCAACGGAAGCCCTTCGCACCGGCCTTGAAAACTACGACCGCCGGCACGGCTTCCGCGGCCCCATCGGCCAATTTGACATTGCCGGCATGTCGGCAGCGGATCTATCCAACCAATTACTCAATTACCCAAGGGTAGAAAGCCTGATCCCAGCGGTAGTCACCGCAGTGAATGATGACGAAGGCGAAGCGCGGGTGCACACCCGCCATCTCGGCCCTGGCAAGATGAACTTCAACACCATGATCTGGGCCAAGCGTTACCGTACCGAGAATCTGACGGGCCCAACCCCCGAAAAGCCTTCGGATGTCGTCAGTATTGGCGATGTAGTCTACGTCAAGGTGGTACAACTGCCACAGGTTCAGGAACAGGACAACGAAACTGACAGCAGCGAGCAGCAGCTTGAACTGCAGGTTGCGCTCTCCCAGGCCCCGAGAGTGGAAGGCGCCGTGATTTCCCTGTCGGCGAAAACCGGCGCCATTGAGGCCCTTGCCGGCGGCTACAGCTTCAGCCAGAGTAAATACAACCGGGCAACCCAGGCGAACCGCCAACCGGGGTCCACATTCAAGCCATTCCTGTATCTCTCGGCACTGGAGAGCGGCAGAACACCCGCCACCATCTATAATGACGCCCCCATCGTTTTCGAAGACTCAGAACTCGAAGGCGCCTGGCGCCCCCAGAATTCATCGGGCCAGTTTTATGGCCCAACGACACTCAGGGAAGGCCTCTATCGCTCGCGCAACCTGGTTTCAATCCGGCTGCTGAGAGATCTGGGCATTCGCCAAACACTGAACTATCTGGATCAATTGAAGATCCCGACCGCCAACATGCCAGCCAACTTGTCTCTCTCCCTGGGGGCAGGCCAGCTCACGCCAATGGAGCTGGCGCGCGGCTTCGCCGTTATCGCCAACGGCGGCTATGACGTGGAACCGTATCTGATTAAAACCATCCAGGAACCGGATGGCACCGTTGTCTACGAGGCACCTGAAACCGTACTTTGCGACAGCGACTGCGAACAGCAACTGACAGATAACGCCAGTGAAGGCCCGCTCACAGAGAGCAACAGCGACACACCGGAAACGGATGGCATTCTGTTGCCGGCAAGCGCTCAGCAGTCTGCGGAAAAACGCGTGATGAAACGCCTGGCCGACGAACGCTCGGTTTATATCATGCACACGATTCTTCAGGACGTGGTCCGTCGCGGCACTGGTCGCCGCGCACTGGCACTGAACCGCAAAGACCTGGCCGGTAAAACCGGCACCACAAACGAACAGAAAGACACCTGGTTTGCCGGCTTCAATCACGACGTGGCAACAACCGTATGGGTGGGCTTCGACCAGCCAGCCCCCCTCGGCCGTCGGGAATTTGGCGCAAGCACAGCCCTGCCAATCTGGGTTGACTACATGAAAACCGCCATGCAAGGCGCACCCGAATCTACCATGGCAAGACCCAACGGGATTGTGAACATCCGCATTAACCCCAGAACCGGCGAACGGGCGCGCCCTGGAGAAGATGGCACGTTTGAAATCTTCAAAGAGGAAGATGCCCCAGCGCCGCTATCACAGGACACCAACGGCAACGGGTCTGGCGCCAACGACTCTGAGAGCCTTCCCGGACAGATTTTCTGATCCGGCGCAGCCGAGCCCAGCAATGGGCAGACACAAAAAAACCGGCGGGATCTCCGCCGGTTTTTTTTGTAGCCCAACAACTACATCCAGATCAGATGATGTCGTCCATGGACTTCAGCGGGTAGTGCGCCGGGTAAGGATTGCGCGCCACACCAGAGTCTACGGCAGCACGGGCAACCGCAGCAGGCACTACGTCAAGCAGACGAACGTCCATCGGCTTGGGAATAATGTATTCCTTACCGAACTCCAGGCTGTCGACACCGTAAGCGGCACAGATTTCCTGAGGCACGGGCTCTTTAGCCAGTTCACGAATAGCATGAACCGCTGCCACTTTCATTTCCTCGTTGATGGCGGTTGCACGAACGTCCAGCGCGCCGCGGAAAATGAACGGGAAGCCCAGAACGTTGTTCACCTGGTTCGGATAGTCCGAACGGCCGGTCGCCATGATCAGATCATCGCGGGTAGCCAGAGCCACTTCCGGACTGATTTCCGGATCCGGGTTGGAGCACGCGAATACGATCGGGTTCGGAGCCATCTTCGCCAGCTGCTCAGCACTCAACAGGTCCGGACCAGACAGACCCAGGAACACGTCGGCGCCGTCAATGGCGTCATCCAGTGTACGCTTGTCCGTATCGTTGGCGAACATCGCCTTGTACTGATTCAGATCGTCACGACCAGAGTGGATCACACCCTTACGGTCGAGCATGAAGATGTTCTCAGAGCGAATGCCGCAGCTGATCAGCAGCTTCATGCAGGCGATGGCAGCCGCACCGGCGCCCAGACAAACTACCTTCGCCTCTTCAATTTTCTTGCCCTGCAGCTCGAGGGCATTGATCATGCCAGCTGCAGTCACGATGGCAGTACCGTGCTGGTCATCATGGAAGATGGGCACGTTGCACTTTTCGATCAGCGCACGCTCAATCTCGAAGCACTCCGGTGCCTTGATGTCTTCGAGGTTGATACCACCGAAGGTATCCGCGATACGCTCTACAGTTTCAATAAACGCTTGCGGGCTTTCGGAATTGACTTCGATATCGAACACGTCAATACCAGCAAAGCGCTTGAACAGTACGCCCTTGCCTTCCATTACCGGCTTGCTTGCCAGGGGGCCGAGATTACCCAGACCCAGGATCGCAGTACCATCAGAAATCACAGCTACCAGGTTGCCCTTGGCCGTGTACTTGTATGCGTTCTCGGGGTCCTTCGCGATCTCGCGGACCGGTTCGGCAACCCCGGGGCTGTACGCCAGGGAAAGGTCGCGGGAAGTTTGGGTTGGCTTGGTGATTTCAACACTCAGCTTACCCGGCCGCGGTTTGGCGTGATATTCAAGGGCTGCTTCTTTCAGATCTTGAGACATTGCCACTGTTCCGTTTGTCACGTTTAAAGGTATTAACCGCCGGGGCTCGCCCAACGGAGCGCGACATTATGGCGCGACCGCCCCGAAACGACAAGCCAAAACCGAATATTTTATGACCAGTCAATAGTGCATTTTGCGTATAAGACATCGAAAAAACCGACGTCCAGACACAAAAAAAGCGCCCTGAGGCGCTTTTTTGCAACATTTCGGTGCAGATCAGGCTTTCTTGCCGCCGATACGGCTGCCGAAACGCTTCTGGAACCGATCAATACGACCGCCGGTGTCCATAACCTTCTGCTTGCCAGTGTAGAACGGGTGGCACTGGGAGCATACGTCCAGCTGCAGGTCGTGGCCTACAGTGGAGCGAGTCTTGATCACGTTACCGCATGAACAGGTGGCGGTAATGTCTTCGTACTTCGGGTGAATACCTTCTTTCATGGCGAACCTCTGTCGGTCATGCCGCTACCTGATCACCCGCCGAAAACGGCCTACATGCCAGGCACCGCATGTTTGAATCAATTGGAAAGACCGTGCACAATCATGCCCGGCCATAAACAGACCGCGAATCTTACTGACAAACCCGGCCACAGGCAAGTATCTTGACGCCTCACAAGACTCCAGAACACAACGCCCGGCGCCAGAAGGCCCGCCATCAGGATACGCAGATACCGTGACACGGCCAGCTATCGCCCGAATCGCCCTGAACCGCCCCCTGAGGCGCCTGTTTGACTACCTGATTCCCGACAGCCTTGAGCTCGCACCTGGCCAGCGGGTTACCGTGCCTTTCGGGCGCCAGACTTTGACTGGCCTGGTAGTAGAGATTGGCGTTGAGCCCCCGCCCGGCGTCAACCTGAAGGCTATCAAAGGCACACTGGAAGCCTGGCCAGCCCTGCCAGACAACACCTTTAACCTGCTCACCTGGGCCAGCGATTATTACCAGCATCCGCTGGGAGAATGCCTGTTTACCGCCCTCCCCCCGGCCTTGCGACGGGGTCGGCCCGCTCAGGAGAAAGCCGATGAAAGCTGGCACCCGGCAGCAACAGAGGCCGTCTTACCAGCCAACGCACATCGGCAAGTCGCCCTGTTCAATGCCATCAAGGAATCACCCGGCATTAGCTCCAGCGCGCTGGTGAAATCCGGCTTCAGCCGGGCCCAGATTCGCAATCTGCAACAGAAAGATCTGATCACCGAGGGCGCCAAAGCCATAACTGCGCCGGCCACCAAAGACCTGCCGGCCCCGACCCTGTCCGCCGCCCAACAGGCAGCGTCAGCTCAGATGCCGGAGCACACACACGAATTCTCTGCCATCCTGCTCTATGGAATAACCGGTAGCGGTAAAACCGAACTTTACCTTCATTATTTAAAAACGCACCTCAACGCGAACGAGCAGGCACTGGTACTGGTACCCGAGATCAACCTGACACCACAAACACTCGCCCGCTTTCGCCGCTACTTCGGCAACCGCATTCAGGTATGGCACTCTGCCCTGAATGACGGTGAGCGCCTGAGCACCTGGCTGAAAATCCGCAATGGCGAACCGGTGATCCTGATCGGCACCCGCTCGGCAGTACTGCTTCCTTTTAGCCACCTTCGCACCATCATCGTCGATGAGGAGCACGACAGCTCCTACAAACAGGGCGAAGGTTTCCGGTATTCCGGGCGGGATGTTGCCGTCTACCGCGCTCACCTGAACCGGTGCCCGGTGATTCTCGGCTCGGCCACACCGTCCCTGGAATCCTGGCATAACGCGCAACAGGGCAAATACCAACTGATTCGACTGGAAGAACGGGCCGGCAACGCGAAGCCGCCCCAGCTTGAATTACTGGACATCCGAAGCCGGCCACTTGAAGCGGGATTGTCCCGCCCGACCCTGAATTCGATCAAAGAAACGATTGCGAGGGGCGAGCAGGCGCTGGTCTTCGTCAACAGACGGGGGTTTGCCCCTGTGATGATGTGCTTTGATTGCGGCCACCTTGAAGAATGCCCACGCTGCGACACCCGCCTGACCTACCACCGCCGCGACCACGCCATGCGCTGCCACCACTGCGACTTCCAGATGGCGGCCAGCCACACCTGCCCAAAATGCCAGAGCGAAAACTACAAACCCGTTGGCCAGGGCACCGAGCGCACCGAAGACACCCTTGCCGAGCAATTTCCGGACACGCCCATCGTGCGGGTAGACAGGGACAGCACCCAGCGCAAAGGCAGCATTCAAGCCATCCTGAAACGGGTAAACACTGGTGAGTCCTGCATTCTTGTAGGCACCCAAATGCTCGCCAAGGGCCACGACTTCCCCAACGTCACCCTGGTGTGCGTGGTAAACGCCGACGGCGGCCTGTTCAGTGTTGATTTCCGGGCGCCGGAACAGATGATCCAGACTCTGCTACAAGTTAGTGGACGCGCCGGCCGGGGCGACAAACCGGGAAAAGTGCTGATCCAGACCTGCCACAGCGACCACCCGCTTCTCACCAACTTGTGCCAGGGTAACTACGCTGCGATCGCCGACCAGCTCCTGGCCGAGCGAGAAACCGGCGCACTGCCACCCTACCGTGCTATGGCGATCGTACGGGCCGAAGCCGACACCATGCAGAACAGCCTGCAACTTCTGGACACCCTGAAACCCATGGCGCAAAGCCCCGGCATCGAAATCTGGGGCCCGTTACCTGCCGTTATCGCCCGCAAAGCCGACCGCCACCGGGCCCAACTGATTCTGTGCAGCGATAGCCGTGGCCACCTGAACCGCGTGCTGACACAGCTCTGCCAATACCTGGACCAAGCCAGGCTGCCCTCCAGTACCCGATGGGTGGTTGATGTAGATCCGCAGGAAACCGGCTAACCTGATCAGCCAACAAAAATGTGACGCAGTCGATAACCTGCAAATCGTTACAATCTTTTGCAGAAATCGGCACCCGTAAGCATTGCGTTCGCGCCGACTGTGCTATGATTTTCAGCAAACTACCTAATAAAGCTGTAACAACACCTGAGGTTGCGGTTCTCAAGCAGGGAATGCGCAGCGAAAAGGCTTTTGCTGTAACGAAAACTGGAGATATAAAAATGTCAGGGAAATTCCTTGCGCGTGCGTCAGCGTTGTCGCTGGCTTTTGTTTTGGCCGCTTGCGGGGGAGATGAAAACTCCACTCCTCTGGCCGGTGGCAGTGGGACCGGCGGGAATAATGGAGGAACGGGCAACGGTGATGGGGCCCAAACAGCTGTCCTTGAGCTTGGAAGCGGCAGCGGCTCTAGCTTCCAGTCGGGTCGAATTCAGGCTTCTGCGACAGAGCTGTCTTTTGGGGGTTCTGCACGTCTCGAATTCAACGTGGTTGATGCGCGAACCGGAAACACCATTTACAACTCAGAACCGACTTCGGCAGCAATCTCTTCGCTTTGCCAAAATGCTGATTTCGACCGATTGATCACCTCTAACTCTGGCTCATTTACGTTTAACTATAATGCTGCATGTGAGGGCTCCGACACAATTACCGCAAGGCTGGATAATGGCGCGAGTGCGACCGTCGTACTCTCAGTGGCCTCAGCTCAAGTAGGCGAGCTTGAATTTGTTAGTGTTGTACCAGATTCAATTGCTTTAAGCGGAAATTCGAACGCTTCCAGACCAAGTGTCTCAGAAGTCTCTTTCAGACTTACTGCGAATGGTGGTGAGCCGATTACAACCGGCAAGGAGGTCCGATTCAGGCTTTCCACAACAGTAGGAGGCATCTCGCTTTCACGTGAATCAGTCGAAACTGATGGCAATGGGGTAGCTACAACACGAGTAAATGCCGGCTCCGTCCCCGGTGTTGTAAGCGTCACCGCAAGTCACACCACCGACTCAGGCGCGACGATCCAAACCACTTCCGCCCCTATATCTATCAGTGCAGCAATCCCAGACCAAGACAGTTTTTCGATCTCTATTGAAGAAAATTTTCTTCCAAACGCCCGCAACTACGATGGTATTGAGGTCCCAATTACTATTCGCGCCGCAGACAGAAACAACAACAGGGTCAGAGATGCTGTAGTTAACTTTCTCACCAACGCTGGATCTGTTCAAAGCGAGTGCACCCTAGTTGATGGTGCTTGCTCAATTGAATGGATCAGCCAGAACCCCCGCAGCTCAGACGGCGTTGTTTTAATACTAGCTCGAACCGTTGGTGAGGAGAGCTTCCGCGATGTTAACAGTGACGGACAATATACTTTCGGGACAGATCAATTCAACACAGTTGCAGATGATTTGGGGGAAGCGTTTCTAGATAGAAATCAAAACGGCGTTTACGACCCTGGTGAAGAGTATTTCGATTACAACAACAATGGCCAGTATGACCCGCCCAACGGCATCTATAACGGAACAGCCTGCGTGACGGAAGAGAACTGTACGAGCTCTCTGCTGGAAATCACGCAAACAGGCAAACTTTTCCTTGCCAGTGACGACATCATGATCACGTTTACAACGCCGGTCGCGCCAGGACTTGTATGCGCACAGGTTGCCGGCATGTTTTGGAACGACGACTTGGGCACTACAGTTGCAGGCCCACCGCCAGGAGGCACCGATGTTTCGTTCGCGACAACAAACGGAACATTGGTTGATCCAACCAGCTTCACGTCCACCACGTCATACAGGACAACACCGATCGAGCTATGCGTAACGGTCGAGGCCGACGGCACATCATCTACAGGCACCTTCACCGTCGAAGTGACGCCTCCAGCACCATTTAACGGCGACCCTTTCACGCTACAGGCACCGATTACTGATTAATCAATAATTTTCCTAACAGAGCCCGGCCCCAGCGCCGGGCTTTTTGCTTACACCCAAACTTTCCGCGATAATACGCCTCTTCTGATTTCAACGGGCGCCTGCCCTGCACCCATTCTCCTGAAAACCGAGTCATCTGACGCATGAAAGAGACCGTATCCGAGCTTCTCCAGTCCGCACTGGCTGCCCTGCAGTCTGAAGGCACTCTGCCGGCTGACCAGACCTTTACCCCCCAGGTTGGCAACACCAAGGACAAATCCCATGGCGATTACGCTTGCAACATTGCCCTGATGGCCGCCAAGGCGGCTGGCTGCCCGCCGCGAAAGCTGGCCGAGGCCCTGGTGGCGGCGTTGCCGGAGAGTTCAGCGGTGGAGAAGGTGGAAATTGCCGGGCCGGGCTTTATTAACTTTTTCATGAGCACCGCCAGCGCGTTCGGAATAGTGAATACCATCCTGGGCGAAGCGGAACAGTTTGGCCGTAACAACTCGGGCAAAGGTGAGAAGGTTCAGGTGGAGTTTGTGTCTGCCAACCCCACCGGCCCGCTGCACGTAGGCCACGGCCGTGGCGCCGCGATTGGCGACTGCCTGTGCCGCCTGCTAGAAGCCAACGGTTACGACGTTACCCGGGAGTTCTACTACAACGACGCCGGTGCCCAGATCAACAACCTGGCCCTGTCGGTTCAGTCCCGCGTTAAGGGCCTGACTCCAGAAGACGAAAGCTGGCCGGAAGACGGCTACCGGGGCGACTATATTGTCGACGTGGCCAACGCCTATATGGCCGGCGAAACCGTGATTGCCGATGACCGGGAAGTGACCGCCAAGGCCGACCCGGACGACCAGGACGCCATCCGCGACTTTGCCGTGGCCTACCTGCGCCGGGAGCAGGACCTGGACCTGAAAGCCTTTGGCGTTCAGTTTGATGTGTATTTCCTGGAATCTTCCCTGTACGAGGACGGCAAGGTGGAGGCCACCGTTGAGCGCCTGAAGGCCAACGGCTACACCTACGAGCAAGACGGCGCCATGTGGCTGAAAACCACCGAGTTCGGCGACGACAAAGACCGGGTTATGCGCAAAAAGGACGGCGGCTACACCTACTTCCTGCCGGATGTGGCCTATCACCTGGACAAGTGGCAGCGTGGCTTTACCACCGTGATCAACGAACAGGGTGCAGACCACCACTCCACCGTGACCCGCGTGCGCGCCGGCCTGCAGGCACTGAAAGCCGACATCCCACAGGGCTGGCCGGACTATGTTCTGCACCAGATGGTGATGGTGACCCGCTCCGGCCAGGAAGTGAAAATCTCCAAGCGGGCCGGCAGTTACGTAACCGTGCGCGACCTGATCGACGAAGTAGGCCGCGACGCCACCCGTTTCTTCCTGGCCGCGCGCCGTGTCGATTCCCAGTTGACCTTCGATATCGACCTGGCCCGCTCCCAGACCAATGAAAACCCGGTGTATTACATCCAGTATGCCCATGCCCGTATTTGCAGCGTGCTGCGTAAGCTCGCAGCCGAGGGCGTACAACGGGGCATGACCGAATGTGTTGGCGATCTCAGCCTGTTAACCCTGGACGAAGAGAAAGAACTGGCCAATCAGCTGGCCAAGTATCCGGAGCTGATTGCCAACTCCGCCACCCAGCGGGAGCCGCACCACCTCACCCATTACCTGCGTGAGCTGGCCGGCCAGTTCCATACCTATTACAACGCCCACAAGGTGTTGATTGAAGATACCGCCCTGCGGGATGCCCGTGTGAGCCTTTACCTGGCCGTGCGCCAGGTGATTGCCAACGGCCTGGATTTGCTGGGCGTTAGCGCGCCAGAGGAGATGTAAAAAGACCATGGCCAGAGATTACGCCAAGAAGGACAGGCCAGCCGGCCGAGGTGCGGCTGCCCCCAAAAAGGCCGCGCCGAAGCCCCGCAAAGCTTCCCCCGCCAAGAGGAGTGCGCCATCGCACTCCCAGCACGGGGCGCTGTCGTTCAAATGGATTCTGTCTCTGGCTGCGGTGGGTGGTTTTGTCGGCTTTATCGTGTATCTCAACACG
The DNA here is from genome assembly GCF_040547575.1 of Marinobacter sp. MBR-99. Lineage (NCBI taxonomy): Bacteria > Pseudomonadati > Pseudomonadota > Gammaproteobacteria > Pseudomonadales > Marinobacteraceae > Marinobacter > Marinobacter sp. MBR-99. The sequence continues at coordinate 79,829 of NZ_JBEPPY010000010.1, forward strand.
CTGCCTACGGGCCAGGAATCCGCCAGGCCGAGCCAACCCGCACAGCAGTCTGCCCAGCCCAAAACACCCGCGCCCAGCACGGCCAAGCAGGAGCCAAGCCGGCCACGGGAGCAGAATTTCCGGTTCTACGATATGTTGCCGGAATCAGAAGTGGTGCCCCCCAAGGTTCAGGAGTACTCCCCCAACCCTGCTCAGCAAGACTTCAATTATATCGTCCAGTCCGGCTCTTTCCGCAGCCAGGCGGATGCCGAACGGCAGCGGGCTCAGATCGCGTTCCAGGGTTTGCGGGCGCAGGTTCAGCGCATTGATCTGGAAAGTGGCAGTGTGTGGTATCGGGTGAATGTGGGGCCATTTGAGTCTCGCAGCCAGATGAATGCGGCGGTGGATAAGCTGGTTTCTATTAATATTCAGCCGCTGGTTCGGAAGATCCCGAAAGAAGGCTAGACTGTTGGAGTTGTCGGGGCTCAGGAAAGCACCCCCACAAAGCTGGCCTCCACCCCAAGCCGGCCCTCTTGAATTCCCGCCAGAAGCCTCCATAAAGCTCCAAGACACTTTTACATCAGGCAACTGGAGCCAAAATGACTACCATAGTTTCCGTCCGTCGGGACGATGAAGTCGCCATGGGCGGCGATGGCCAGGTTTCTCTGGGCAACACCGTCATGAAAGGCAATGCCCGTAAGGTTCGCAGGCTCTATAACGGCCAGGTGATTGCCGGGTTTGCCGGCGGCACCGCTGATGCGTTTACCCTGTTTGAACGCTTTGAAGCCCAGCTGGAGAAGCACCAGGGCAATCTGACCCGGGCTGCGGTAGAGCTTGCCAAAGACTGGCGTACCGATCGCGCTCTGCGAAAGCTGGAGGCCCTGCTGGCCGTGGCCGACAAAACCGCCTCGCTCATCATTACCGGTAACGGGGATGTCATCGAGCCTGAACAAGGGCTGATTGCCATTGGCTCCGGTGGCCCGTTTGCCCAGGCCTCGGCTCGTGCGCTGCTTGAAAATACCGACCTGAGTGCGCATGAAATCGCCGAAAAGGCGCTCGAGATCGCCGGTGATATCTGCATTTACACCAATCAGAACCGCACTCTGGAAGTGCTGTCCTTCAAAGACTGACCGGAGCGACCATGTCTGCAATGACTCCCCGTGAGATTGTCCACGAGCTCAATAAACACATCGTGGGTCAGGATGAAGCCAAACGCGCCGTTGCCATTGCCCTGCGTAACCGCTGGCGCCGCATGCAGCTGGACAGCAGTCTGCGTGACGAAATCACTCCCAAGAACATTTTGATGATTGGCCCCACCGGCGTGGGTAAAACCGAGATCGCCCGGCGCCTGGCCAAGTTGGCGGATGCGCCCTTCCTGAAGGTGGAAGCCACCAAGTTTACCGAGGTGGGCTATGTCGGCCGGGATGTGGAATCCATCATCCGGGACCTGGCGGATATGGCGGTGAAACTGCTCCGCGAGAAGGAGATGAAACGCCACGAGAACCGTGCCCTGGATGCCGCCGAGGACCGTATTCTGGATGCCTTGCTGCCACCAGCCCGGGATTTCAACGAAGACAGCCAGCGCGCCAGTAACGATTCCGCCACTCGCCAGATGTTCCGCAAAAAGCTGCGGGAAGGCGAGCTGGATGACAAGGAAATCGAGATTGACGTTCGCAGTGGCGGCGCCGGTGTTGAAATCATGGCTCCTCCTGGCATGGAGGAGATGACCAACCAGCTGCAAAGCATGTTCTCCAACCTGTCATCTGACAAGCGTAAGACCCGCAAGATGAAAGTGGCGGACGCCATGAAGCAGGTGAAAGACGAGGAAGCCGCCAAACTGGTGAACGAGGAAGAGATCAAGCACAAGGCCATTGATGCGGTTGAGCAGAATGGCATTGTGTTCATTGATGAGATCGACAAAGTCGCCAAGCGCTCGGAGAACACCTCATCGGATGTCTCCCGCGAGGGCGTGCAGCGGGATTTGCTGCCGTTGATTGAAGGCAGCACCGTCAGCACCAAGTATGGCGCGGTGCGCACCGATCACATTCTGTTTATCGCCTCCGGCGCCTTCCACCTGTCCAAGCCGTCAGACCTGATCCCGGAACTGCAGGGGCGTTTGCCGATCCGGGTAGAACTCCAGGCGCTGACACCGGAGGACTTCAAACGCATCCTGACCGAACCAGACGCCTCTCTGGTGCAGCAATACGAAGCCCTGATGGGCACCGAAGGCGTGAAGCTCAACTTCAGCGAAGATGCCATTGCGCGGATCGCAGAGGTGGCTTTCAAGGTCAACGAAACCACCGAGAACATCGGTGCCCGTCGCCTGCATACGGTGCTGGAACGCTTGCTTGAAAGCCTGTCGTTCGATGCCGGTGACAAGGTAACGGATGGCTTCGAGATTACTGCGGAGTACGTCGATGAGAAGCTGGGTGAGTTGTCTGAGGACGAGGACCTGAGCCGGTATATTCTCTAACTGGCTTCGCCCGACACTGAAAAGGCCGGATGTGCTTAGCGCATTCGGCCTTTTTTGTACTTGGTGAAAAAAGTCAGTTCGCTTAACCGGACATTATCCCGCAAATTACCTGGGACAGTTTCGCAGAAATCTCTTAATAACCCTTTCTATTCAAGCCCTATATGGCATTATAAAAGCGGACATCAAACCGGACACGCCAACCAGTTTCGCTCGCACGGATAAGCCAGAGGCGCTTTATGACATCATTCCTGGATCTCGCCCCTTTTGTGCCCCGAGAAGACGCTTTACTTGAACACGGACTTCTCGACCTTGCCAGCGAACTTAATCGTGAAGCGGCCAAACTGACCGGCAAGCTGGCAAGTGAGACTGCAGAAACAATCCGGAAGCACATGGCTGTTATTAATTCTTACTACTCGAACCTTATCGAAGGCAATCGGACTTTACCCCATGAGATCCGAGAGGCTCAACGTGGTGATTTCAGTCACGACCCGGTAGCAAGGGATCATCAGCTGGAATCCGTTGCACACATTTCAGCCCAGAACTGGATACAAGAGCAGAACCCGGAGCTGGCTCGCGTGTGCTCTCCGGAGTTTCTGCTGGCGCTTCATGAGCGCTTTTATCGGGATTTACCCGACTCGCTGCGGCGTATGAAGACTGAAACGGGAGAAGAGTTTCTGGTCGAGCCAGGGGAATTCAGAAAACAGCCGGTCGCCGTCGGACGACACATCCCTCCAGCAGCAGAACATATAGAACAACTCGTTTCTCAGGCCCTTGAACACTACTCCAGCAGACTCTATGCCGGAGATAAACGTTTCATTGCCCTGGCCTGCGCTCACCATCGCCTGTTGTGGATCCACCCCTTTCTGGACGGAAATGGCAGGGTTATCAGGCTCTGGACTGATGCCGCATGGAGAGCCGCTGGCCTGGAGAGCATCGGCGTATGGTGTCTGAGCCGCGGTCTGGCCAGACAATCAGGCAATTACAAAGCAAAGCTGGCGCGAGCCGACTTCCCGCGACAAGGAAATCAGGATGGTCGCGGGCACCTCAGTGAAACAGAGTTGGCCCTGTTTGTCCGGTTTATGCTTGAAGCTGCGAAGGATCAAGTGGCTTACGTAGCCAGACTCCTTGACCTTGGGGGCATGCAGAAACGAATTCAGAATTATGTTCAGGCCAGAAATGAAGGTCGCGTTCCGGGAGCTGAAGGCGGCCTAAAGCCGGAGGCTACGCAAATTCTGTTTCAGGCTTTTATTCAAGGCACGCTCGAGCGGTCCAGCGCACTGGCCATGACCGGTACTTCGGAAAGCCGGACTGCAAGGAGACTGATCAAGCAATTGAAAGACGATGGGCTGCTGAGCGAGACAAGCTCTAGATCCCCTCTGAAATGGGAAATACCAGAGCATGCAGAGCCTTACTACTTCCCTCAGCTTGCTCCCGGCATCTGACTATTGATCACCGATCACCCATAGCGCACCGGGCTCGCCCTACATTACTGGGCTTTCGAAAACAGGTGGGTCACGTTACTGATGCTGGCTGCCAGCGTGCCCTTCTCCGCCTGCTTCTTGCGCCCCTTGGCCACATACAACGGCAGCATTTCGCCATACAGGCTGGTGCTGATGGTCCGTTGTTCGTCTTCCAGGCGATCGCGACGAAGTTTGATGTCGTACTTGAGCAGTTTCGGCTCCAGTTCGTCTGCCCGGTTCAGCAAGTCCCGGCGAGTCATCTGATAGGCGTGCTCGCACACCATGCGCCGGCTCTGGAAGCTGAACACGTTGGAGAAAAACAGCTTGGCGTCGTCCCGGGTGGGCTCGAACAGCAGGATGTCTTTGTCCGGGTAGTCTCGCCCGTACTGTGCGATGCCCGATTGCATGCGGGAATAGACCATGGTGCGGAACATCTGGGATAACAGGTTAGGCATGCCGGAGCGGGTGAGATCGCCCGGCTTCATGGTACCGGCCCTCACCGCGGCGCTGGCATCGATAGGCACTTGGGGGTTCACCGCAAGCACCAGATCGGCGCCGTCTTCGAAGGCGACCGAGGCATGCAAGCCTTTACGCAAGGTGCCGTCTACATAGTAACGACCATCGATGTCTACCGGCACGTACAGGCCCGGTGAGGAGGTACTCGCCTGAACAGCTTTGGAGATCGGCACATGGTCGTATCCAGGCGCACCAAAACACACGGCTTCGGTGCTTTCCACATCCGCTGCCACCACGTAGAGGCTACGTTTGAGTTGGCGGAAATCGTTGGTGCGGCCAAGCATGGTAAAGGCTCGCCGCAGGTATTCGTGCAGGCCCTCGTTATCAAACAACCCGGCCGGCGCGGCCTGGGCCAGAATGGTCATGGCCTCCAGCAGGCTCTGATCGTAGGGGTTGTTGATGAAACGGCTGACAGCGGAAGACAGCAGCCCGGGCACGGCCAGCAAGCGGCTGCCAATCTCACGGAATGCAGGGCGGTAGAACACTTCCGGGTGGAACGGGTGAACCTCGGCTTCATTGCGCACGAAGATACGACACAACTGGGCCGTGGTCATCTGATTGGCCAGGTTAGCCGCCACAAAGGAGCCAGAGTTAACCCCGACATAAACATCGATGTTGTTGAAATCCAGGCCATCCAGGGCTTCGTCCAGCGCCCTTAGCGCTCCGATCTCATAAATGCCACCCAGTGGCCCACCGCCCCCAAGGGCGAGGCCAATGCGCGGTGCTGGCTTGAGCTCGGTCGCTTTGGTCATAGCCTGTCCTTCGTAGGTACTGCAGTAAGAATTACGTTACTAACCTATCAACGGATTTTAGAGTAAGCACCCTATTACTGTCACAGTCGGTCAGGAAACCGCCTGCTCTGCCATCGCGGCGCTGGAGGATTTCACCGGTCGCAAATACCGGCCAAACCCGGCATTACGCAGGGCCAGGTCGACACAGCTCTTGATGACGTGGGGGGAATCCAGCAGCAGAACATCTTCCAGCAACTGGATAGCCCACTCCCGATCAATGCTGCGGATAACGGATTTCACCTTCGGCAGACTGGCCGCGTTCATCGACAGGGAATCATAGCCCATCGCCATTAACAGCAACGCGCCACCCGGGTCGCCGGCCAGCTCGCCACAGATGCCCACCGGCTTACCCACGGAGTGGGCATCCTGGGCAATGCGCACCAATGCCTGTAAAACGGCCGGATGATAAGAATGGTAAAGCTGGGCAACACGCGGGTTGTTGCGATCTACCGCCAACAGGTATTGGGTCAGGTCGTTGGAACCCACCGAGAGAAAGTCCACGCGCTCAGCCAGTTCACGAATCTGGTAAACGGCAGCCGGCACTTCCACCATCACACCCACTTTGGGCATGTGGATGTCGTAGCCTTCTTCGCGCACTTCGTGATAAACCCGGTAAATCAGGTGCAGGGATTCCTCCACCTCGGAAATGTTGCTGATCATCGGCAGCATGATCTGCAGGTTGTTCAAGCCTTCGCTGGCCTTCAGCATGGCCCGCACCTGAACAAGAAAGATCTCGGGGTGATCCAGGGTAACCCGGATGCCCCGCCAACCAAGAAAGGGGTTTTCCTCCTCAATCGGGAAATAGGTCAGGGCTTTATCACCACCGATGTCCAGAGTACGCATGGTCACCGGATTAGGCGCAAAGGCTTCCAGTTGTTCCCGGTAATACTCCCGCTGCTCCTGCTCAGACGGAAAGCGGTCCTTGATCATGAACGGGACTTCGGTGCGATACAGCCCAATGCCTTCGGCCCCGTGAGACAGCGAGCGCACCACATCGGTCATCAGGCCGGTATTTACCAGCAGTGATACCCGATGGCCATCGGTGGTTTCGCAGGGCTTGTCCCGCAGCACCTCAAGCCCACGGATCAGCTCGTCTTCTTCCTCACAGATGGCCTGGTAGAAAGCGCGAAGATCCGATGACGGCGAGGCAAAAATCTGCCCTTCAAAGCCGTCCACCACCAGTTCTCGGCCATCCAGCTGGTTGACCGGAATATCCACCAATCCCATCACGGTGGGGACACCCATGGCGCGGGCCAGTATGGCCACATGGGAGTTACTGGACCCTTTGACGGACACCAGGCCAACCAGTTGCCCTTTCGGCACTTCGCCCAGCATGGCTGGCGTCAGTTCTTCACTGACCAGTACCGTGTGCTCCGGGTATTCCTGAAGCTTTTGCTCGCCTTCCTGCATATGGGACAGCAGCCGCCGGCCGAGATCCCGGATATCCACCACCCGCTCTTGCAGGTAAAGATCATCCATCATCTCGAAATGACGGATGTACTGCTGCACCACCTGTTTCAAAGCACCCTGAGCCCAGATGCCTTCGCGAATTTTGATCGCAACCTCGCCTGGCAGGGCACCGTCATCCAGCATCCGCAGGTAAACGTCAAACAGGGCCTGTTCTTCGGGGCGCAGTTGCGAGGCCAGGCGGTTCGCTACCCGCTCGATGTCTTCCCGAACGGCCTGCACGGCAGACTGGAACAGCTCCAGTTCCTGCTCGATGTTCTCGGTCGGTTTCTCCGGCACCACGTCCAGATCGGCGGACGGATACACCACCACACCAGTACCAATCGCGACACCAGGGGAGCCAGGCACACCATTGAAACTGACATCCTGGGTTTCTTCCCCGGTCAACGACAAGCCGCTGATGGCCCCGGTGGCCTCGCTGTGGGCAATGACACCCGCCAGCTGGGCCGAAACCGTGACCAGAAAGGCTTCTTCGCCCTCGTCAAAACAGCGGGAGCTCTCCCGCTGCTGAACCACCAGCACGCCCAATACCCGGCGGTGGTGAATGATGGGCACACCCAGAAATGAACGGAAGCGTTCCTCACCCGTCTCCGGAAAGTAACGATAGCGGGGATGGGCAGGGGCGTCTTCAAGATTGATAGGCTCCTCACGGGAGCCCACCAGGCCCACCAGGCCCTCAGAATAAGCAAGACTGACCTTTCCAACAGAGTCTTTGTAAAGACCCTCGGTAGCCATCAGGATGTAACGGTTGGATGCCGGATCTAAAAGATAGACGGAGCAGACCTCGGTATTCATGGCCTTTTGCACCCGCGAGACAATGATATCCAGCGCCTCCTGCAAATCGCGGGCGCTGTTTACCTCTTGTACTAGACTTCGCAGGATGCTCAGCATGGAGTCAGTCCGTCATTTCTGGTGTTCCTTCAAACGCCGGTTCTGCTCACTCCGTTGCCACTGTTCCATGTTGTGGAACAGCCTGGGAGCCAGTTCTCTCAGCGCGCGCCTATACACTTCTCTCTTGAATGAAACTACTTGTCCTAACGGATACCAGTAGCTTACCCACTGCCACCCGTCGAATTCCGGTGAATCGGTACCATCCACGCGCACATGCGCGTCTGGCGACATCATCCTCAGCAGGAACCATTTCTGTTTTTGCCCCACACAAACGGGGTGCGAGTTATGGCGTACCATCCTCCTCGGAAGCCGGTAACGCAGCCAGCCCCGGGTGCAGCTGATGATTTCCACATCGCTGGCACTCAGGCCGATTTCCTCTCCAAGCTCCCGATAAAGCGCATCCTCCGGTGATTCGTCGTGCTTGATACCACCTTGTGGAAACTGCCAGGAGTCCTGCCCTATTCGCCTTGCCCAGAGAACCTCTCCCCTGTGGTTGGCCAGAATGATTCCGACGTTGGGTCTGAAACCGTCTGAGTCGATCACGGCACAGTCCTCATTAAAGTCGGCACCGGTTAAGTTTTAACCGGCGAAAATTGTCCAAGTTGCTCTCATTCTTACAGAATCCCAAGGCTTCGGCAAACGGAGCCGTTAGCGGCAGGTCATGGTAGACTGTGGCTCCTGCTTCAGAGCCTGTCACAATGGGAGGAAACGGCTTGACGCTCGCAATATTTGATCTGGACAACACCTTGCTGAACGGTGACAGCGACCACGCCTGGGGTGAATTTCTGGTGGAAGAGGGCATGGTGGATGCCGAAGAGTACAAGCGCGCCAATGACCGCTTTTACGAAGAGTATCTGAACGGAGAGCTCGACGTATTCCACTATCAGCGCTTTGTCCTGGCACCACTGACCCGGCACAACATGGACGAGCTGGAACGCTGGCGCGAAGCCTTCATGGCCAAGAAAGTACAGCCCATGATGCAGGATAAGGCGGCGAAGCTACTGGCCGACCACCGCGAACAGGGCCATACCCTGATGATTATCACCGCCACCAACCGATTCATTACCGAGCCAATTGCTGAACTAATGGGCATTGAGCACCTGATCGCCACCGAACCCGAGCTGGTCAACGGCAAATTCACCGGTGAAGTGGCTGGCACACCAAGTTTTCAGGAAGGCAAAGTGGAACGGCTGAACGACTGGCTGGCAGCTCACGGTGAGAGCCTTGAGGGCGCCTGGTTCTACAGCGACTCACATAACGACCTGCCGCTGTTGCGGAGGGTGGAGAACCCGGTGGCGGTTGATCCAGACCCGACGTTGGAGAAGACGGCTGTGGAGAATGGCTGGCGGGTTATGTCGTTACGGGTCTGACAGGGGTCTGCTCCAGGGGTCTGTCCCCGCATGGGGACTGACCCACTTTTGCCCGTCTGTTGCAACCAGATCGAACCATGGTGCTGGAGTCCAAGATGGGTCAGTCCCCGTTCGGGGACAGACCCCTAGACAATGGTACTGGATTCCAAGATGGGTCAGTCCCCATGCGGGGACAGACCCTTAAAACCTAGAAAAACCCTGTCAGCGACCGCACAAAGCAGGACTTGATGTAGTCCGTCTCCGGAATCCCCGGCACGATGGGATGATCCGGTGCCTGGTGACCTTGCTCCAGCAGCTGCACAAACCGATCAATCTTGCGGCCACTGCCACGAATAATGTCGATCAGCTTTTCCTGGGACAGATGCATGGAGCAAGATGCTGACACCAGCAATCCATCACGCTCCAGCAGCCTGAGCCCCAATTGATTCAGCCGGGCATAGGCCTGCTCCCCGGCCTTCTGGTCACGGCGGCGGGGAATCAGCGCGGGCGGGTCCAGCACCACAATGTCGAACTTTTCTTTCTCATCCGCCAGGGCTTTCAGGGCATCAAAGGCATCGCCCTCAATGGTATCTACATTGTCCAGCCCGTTCAGTTTGGCGTTGTGGTGCACCGCATCCACCGCCGATGAGGACGCATCCACACAGGTCACCTGGGATGCCCTGGCACAAGCGGCCTGAATACCCCAACCGCCCACGTAACTGAACACATCCAGCACTTTCTTACCCGGCGCATAGGCCTGCAGGCGTTGCCGATTCATACGATGATCATAGAACCAGCCGGTTTTCTGACCACCGGCCAACGGCACCTCAAAACGAGCACCGTTCTCCTCCACCAGCACCGTATCCGCTTCCGGCCCATGAGCAAACTCCACATAGGTGTCCAGCCCCTCAACCTTGCGCATCTTGCCATCATTCTTCAGCACGATAATCCGGGCATGAGCCAACCGCTGAACGGCACGCACAATGGCATCCTTCATCTGCTCCATGCCCGCGGTGGAAATCTGCACCACCACGACATCATCAAACCGATCCACCACCAAGCCAGACAGCCCATCACTGTCACCAAACACCCAACGGTAAAAAGGCTTATCAAACAAACGCTCCCGAAGACTGAGCGCCGCCTCCATCCGATCCGTCAGCCGCTTAGGCGTCATGCCATGGTCCGCATCCCGACTGATCAGCCGGCCGCAAATCAATGCGTGAGGGTTCACAAACGCCACACCCATCGGCTTGTCGTTCGATGCACGCACCTGAACCTGCGCGCCGGGCTCAAACCCTGGCAGCGGGCTACGCCGGGTGTCTACTTCGTTGCTGTACACCCACAAATGGCCGGCACGAAGACGGCGTTCTGCGCCCTTGCGCAGGTAGAGAACGGGAAAATCCATCGAATAGTTACCTGAGAGTTCGGTTAAATAGAGGACCGCGCCATTGCTTGGGCGTGCTTCCGGGGACAGGCCTCACGAAACTGTGCGGAGCCATGGATGGCGGAGCCCAAGCGCCACATGGATGTGCCGAAGGAGCGTGTTTCGGGAGGCCTGTCCCCGGAAACACGCTTGCACCAGGAGCGGATCTTACTCTTCTGCTGCCACATGCTCACCATAGGCTGCCGCATCCATCAGGCCATCAAGCTCGCCTTTATCAGCCAGCTTCACCTTGAACATCCAACCATCGCCATAAGGATCTTCGTTCACAATCTCCGGCTCGTCTTCAAGCTTCTCATTAATCTCAATCACCTCACCCGTCACCGGGCTAAAAACATCCGAAGCCGACTTAACCGACTCGGCCACACCGGCCTCCTCACCACCATTCACCGTCGCACCAACCTCCGGCACACCAATATAAACCACATCACCCAACTGCTCCTGGGCAAAATCGGTAATCCCCACGGTGGCTGTGCCATCGGCATCCACCCGAACCCACTGATGAGTTTCGATGTATTTCAGATCTGCAGGAATATCGCTCATGATTTTGTGTGTCCTGTTGAAATTTTTCGCGCAGTTTAACCGAAGATCCTAGCCCCAGCGAACCTCACGCGCCAACTTCACAAACTCCGCAAGATAATCCACCGACTCATCCCGCTCCCGGAAGCCCAGAAAAATCTGTTTGGGCATACCCTCTTTACCCAGTTTCAGCGCAGTAATTGGCAGGTTTCTGGCGTACTCATCCACCAGCCAGCGTGGCAACGCACTCACTCCCCGGCCCGCAGCCACCATCTGCAACATGATATCAGTGGTTTCGATGGTCTTGTGCCGGGCGGGCGCGCAGTGGGCCGGCAGGAAAAACCGGGTAAAAATATCCAGCCGCTCCACCGCCACCGGGTAGGTAATCAGGGTTTCTTTCTCCAATTGGTGGGGCTCTACCCATGCCTTGCCCGCCAGCGGATGCCCTTCAGGCACCACCAACACCTGCTCGTAGTCGAACACCGGCTCAAAACATACTCCCGGCTTGTGCAGCGGATCTGGCGTTACCAGAAGATCGATGTCATGGCCGAAAAGCGCCCCCATACCACCAAACTGGAACTCTTGCTTTACATCCACATCCACATCCGGCCAATGCTGCAAGTAAGGACCCACTACCTTCAGAAGCCATTGATAGCAGGGGTGGCATTCCATTCCCACGCGCAGGCTCCCGCGTTGCCCCCTGGCAATCTGTCGAACCTGCATTTCCGCATGTTCAAACTGGGGCAACAGGCGGTTTGCCAATCCCAATAGCTGACTGCCCGCCTGGGTAAACCTCAGTTGCCGGCCCTCCCTCAGCCAGACCGGCGTGCCCAGTTGCTGCTCCAACTTACGAACCGCATGGGACAGCGCGGATTGAGTCAGGTGCAACTGTTCCGCTGCCGCCGTCAACGAGCCATGGCGCTCCACCGCTCGCAATATCTCCAGGTGATGTCGTTCAATCATGGCCAACCCGTGAATTATTCTCATGAATAGGTGAAATAATACCATTTTTATTCATGCCATCACCCACCTAATCTTGAAGGCCTTTAACAAACCACGGAATTCAAGGATTCAATCATGGCAATCACTCACAACCTGGGCTTCCCCCGCATTGGCGGCCAGAGGGAGCTGAAATTCGCACTGGAAGCCTACTGGGCTGGCCGGCAGACCGAGCAAGAATTAGCCATTACGGCCGCCGACCTGCGCCGGCGCCACTGGCAGCAGCAAGCCGGGCTGGACTATGCACCGGTAGGTGAATTCTCCCTTTACGACCAGGTATTGGATATGTCCGTCACCCTCGGCAACCTGCCAGCACGGGCCAAAGACAAAGAAGGCTCAGAGCTTGACGCCTACTTCCGTGCCGCCCGGGGCCGGGGTGCCAACGACAGCCCCTGCTGCGCCACCGCCGCTGGCGAAATGACCAAGTGGTTCGATACCAACTACCACTACATCGTGCCGGAGCTGCATGCCAACACCCAGTTCGAGCTGAATCCCGAACGCCTTCTGGCCCAATTGGCTGAAGCACGGAAACAGGGCGTTAATGCCAAGCCCGTGATCATCGGGCCCGTTACTTACCTGTGGTTAGGCAAAACCTCGGATGGCAGTCATCGCCTGGATTTGCTGGAGCGCCTGCTGCCAGTCTACTCGCAGCTACTGGAAGCCCTGGCCGATGCCGGTGCCGAATGGGTGCAGATTGATGAACCGGCCCTGGTGACCGATTTGGACGCCAACTGGCGCTATGCGTTCAACCTGGCCTATCACCAGTTAAAGGCCAATCGCCCGAAGCTGCTGCTGGCTACCTATTTCGGAGAGCTCCGGGATAACCTGCAACTGGCCTGTGAATTGCCGGTGGCCGGGCTGCATATTGATGCCGTGAGCGCCCCGGCGGAAGTCAGCCGGGTGGCGGACTGGCTGCCCAGCCATAAGGTGCTTTCCCTTGGCGTCATCAACGGCCGTAACATCTGGAAATCCGACCTGAACAAGATTCTGGATTGGCTGGAACCGCTGAGCGGGAAGTTGGCTGACCGCCTCTGGCTGGCGCCGTCCTGCTCACTGCTGCATGTGCCGGTAGACCTGGATCGTGAGCAGGAGCTGGATACTGAAATCCGCAGCTGGCTGGCCTTTGCTGTGCAAAAACTTGATGAGCTGAGCACGCTGGCGAAGGCCCTGAACGAAGGCCACGCCAGTGTTCGCGCAGAGCTGGCCGCAAACCAGCGGGCCATTGACAGTCGCCAGAACTCCGACCGTGTTATCAACCCGGAGGTTCGCCGTGCCATTGCCGCAGTGACGCAAGAACTGGGCAACCGCCAAAGCCCCTACCCCCAGCGTATTGCCAGGCAACGGCAAATTCTGAACCTGCCGGCCTTCCCGACCACTACCATTGGCTCCTTCCCGCAAACCCCGGAAATCCGCCAGGCAAGGTTGCAGTTCCGCAAGGGACAGTTGAGCGACAAGCAGTACACCGAGCAGATGCAGGCAGAGATCACCCGCTGCATCGAAGAGCAGGAAAAGCTGGGGCTGGATGTACTGGTTCATGGTGAGCCAGAGCGAAACGACATGGTGGAATACTTCGGTGAGCAGCTGGAGGGCTATGCCTTTACCCGCTTCGGCTGGGTGCAATCCTACGGCTCCCGCTGTGTAAAACCGCCCATCCTGTTCGGGGATATCCACCGCCCCAAGGCCATGACGGTGGACTGGATTCGCTATGCTCAATCCCTGACCGACAAACCCGTCAAGGGAATGCTTACCGGCCCGGTCACCATCCTGAACTGGTCTTTCGTTCGGGACGATCAGCCAAGGAAAGACTCCTGCCTGCAGCTGGCCCTGGCCATTCGCGAGGAGGTACAGGACCTGGAAAAGGCCGGCGTGAACATCATCCAGATCGACGAAGCCGCGTTGCGGGAAGGCTTGCCCCTGCGCCAGTCAGACTGGGCAACGTACCTGGACTGGGCGATTAACAGCTTCCGCATCGCTGCCAATGGCGTGGATGACAGCACCCAGATTCACACCCACATGTGCTACTCGGAGTTCAACGACATCATCGAGGCCATCGCCCGCATGGATGCCGACGTGATCACCATCGAGACCTCGCGGTCTGACATGGAGTTGCTGGATGCTTTCCGGAACTTTGAATACCCGAATGACATCGGCCCAGGCGTGTACGATATTCACTCCCCCAACATTCCGGACAAGCAACACATCATCAATCTGATGACCCTGGCGGCAGAACGCATCCCGGCAGAACGATTGTGGATCAACCCGGACTGCGGCTTGAAAACCCGGAAATGGGAGGAAGTGACGCCAGCGCTGGAGACGATGGTTGCAGCGGCCCAGGCTTTGCGGGCGTAACAAGCCTCCATGGGAATCAGCGGGTGCGCTTTGGCAGGCGCGCCTCGCCTTTCCAGACTTTCTGTTTTTGCTCAGGTTTCATCAGCCGGCCGACGCCTTTACCCAGTTCACCCAGCATCGATCGCCCTCCCAGTTCGACCGATTCTGCATAGTCAGCAAACTCACGCATACCCCATTCAACCGCAGAGATGCACTCATCAATAACCGCTTCGGCCATTTTCTCTGTGAGGTTGCAGTGCTCCCGGCCGAACCGGATCATAGTCGCCCGGTTTGGAAAGTCCTTTGTGCCGCCCAGCTTCAGGGCCAGGGTATCCGCCTCCAGATAAACCGTGGTGTTAACGATGTCATAGGCCGGCGACATCCAGGCTTTGCCTGAGGATGCATCCCGATACAGCATGGCAAAATTCTTCAGATGCGCATCGCCATTCCCGACCAGAACCGACACACAGAGTGACCGGAAAAGTATCTCCAGATCCCGATTGGGGGCTTCAGAATAAACTTCGATTGCCTTGGCCACCTGCTCATAGCTGCGCTTGTACTTGTCGTTGGCCACCAGGCCTATCAGTCCACAAATATCCTCCATGCCGAGCCGCTCACCGCTCTCACCGATGTCAAAACGGCGCATGATAAACATTCGAGTATCATCGGACAGGTAGAATTCAGGCACTGAAAGCCCTGCCTTTGCTGCAATAGACATACAGACAAACTCATTGATCGTCAGACCCGGGAATTCGGCGCCAGCGGACTTTACAATCAATTCAGGCAAAACCATCGAGGACTTCGGCTCAGTATTTTCGGGCACCAGAACCTTCGGCTGGACGCCGGCGATCGTTGTCTGACCCAGATAGCGCTCCACCAATTGCTCAAACAACTGGGGGTTGTCGGTTTCGACCAAAGAGCCCAGAGACATTCCTACGACAGCCTGACGCTCCACCTCCTTCGACTGAAACCCCAGTCGGCCAATAGAGCTGTCACCCTGCAGACACGCCAAGCGTTTTGATTTTTCGCGTCATTCATCATCCTCAGCAGGGAAAAGAACATCCAGATCATCCAATGTAGGACGGCTTTTCACCCTGAATTCCATTTCCAGCCCCAGCGTCGCCAGAACCCTCTGCAAGTCTGTTATCCGACCGGTATAACGACCCGTTTCCATTTCGCTGATGCGCTTACGAAGAACACCGGTTTCATCTGCCAAGGCTTGCTGGCTTTGATAGCCCAAAGCCTTTCGGCGCTCTTTGATCTGTTGCCCCAACTGCCTGGTAATCGCTCCCATACAACCACGCCTGACCCTATATATTCTCAAAATACCAGAAAACCTTCACCATGAGAACATATAGGGACATTTTAGATTTCAATCCAACATCGGAACACTATGTATCTACGGGCATTATCCGTGTAGTTGCAGCATTATCTGCTCAGCGGGCCGGAGGCAGGCAAAGGCCTGTATGTGCGGATATCAGCGGGAAGAGGGAATCCTGGCAGGGCAGCCAGAGTTCGCTCAGTAACCGGTACTCTTCTCGTCCAGATCGAACGTGAACTCATTGGCCCGGCATACTTCCGTGGAGTAGTCCCCGGAAGCCTCAAGTTCGAACCAACGGTAACCCGGCGCCAAAGGCTCTACGGCAAAGTCACTGGAGCCACGGGCGAACTGGATGCAGGTAGACGGGGAAGCCAGCAGTTGCACGCCGTTGCGTTGCTGTTGCAAGTCCTGGTGGATGTGACCCCAGAGCACGATTTTCACTTGCGGGTGCCTGTCGATCACCTGCCAGAAAGCATCGCGGTTCTTCAGGCCGATTTTTTCCATCCAGTCAGAGCCAATATCCACCGGGTGATGGTGCAGGCACACCATGGTGGGCAACTCCGGTTGCTGCGACAGTGACTCGTCCAGGAAAGCAAGCTCCGGCTGCGAAAGCTCACCGAAAACCTTGCCGTGCACGGAAGAGTCCAACATCACAAAATGCCAGCCTCCCTGCACGAGCTGTTTTTGCTCCGCCTGAAACTCCGCTGCGATGGACGCCAACAAGTCGGAATCGTCGTGATTGCCGGCAATCCAGAGTGAGGGGCAGTTAAACGCTTTCAACTGCTCGCCAAAATACCGATAGGCCTCAGATGACGCATCCTGAGTAAGATCACCGGTCGCGAGGATCAGATCCGGCTGGCCATGGTTGCGCAATACTTCATCAATCACCGCCGCCAGGCTGTCCCGGGTGTTTACCCCGAGCAGCGCACCATCTGCCGACGCCATCAGGTGTGGATCGGTCAGCTGAAGTACCTTCATAGGGCGAGCAGTTTGGTCTACGGTCATTCAGGGCCTGTTATCTTGATTAAACCCATTTGATAATTCAGACAAGTGTACGATGGCTGCGTTTCGTTTGATCAGAATTAAATGTTAGGTGGGTCACATTCTGGCCCGCCACCACAAAGATTTTGCATTTTTTGCCAACTACGGCACAGGGGAGCCAGGAGCAAGTCAGACTTTCAGCGCACTGCGATACAGCTCCCGGTGTATACAAAAAACTACTCGCCGCCTTCGCCCGCGGACCAGGCGGCATGCTCCATAGGCAAATGGCCGAAACGCAGGCAGTAATCCAGCCAGTCAGCGAGGAAGCCATTCACCTGAACCTTTTCATCCGGATGGTGCATAAAGCGATTCGGGTAATCGTTCACCGGCGCTATCTGGCGCTGTCGGTAGCAGCTGATCACCTCAGCCATGAGCGCGTCATGGTAGACCCGCACCGTCATTTGCGGGTTGTTCAGCCACCGGCCACTGTTATGCACTTGCTCGAGTAACAGGGTTTCGGTGAACTTTGCGGTTTGCAGCACTTCGATGCGCACCCGGCCCAAATACTGGCTTTCCCGGTGCAGCTCAAATTCGCAAACGGGCTTACCATCAGCCTCCAACTGGCGCAGTTTGCGCAGGCGCTGGTAGTTTCCATCACACAGCGCACCCAACTGACGCAGATCCGGCACATATGGCTTGGGCCGTTTTACCCACTCGGTCATGCCCGCCACTCCCGGCGCAGCCTGTCCCGATTAAGCTGCAGCCATTGGATAGCGATGATGGCGGCAGCGTTGTTGATACGGCCATCGGCAATCATGGCGAAGCAATCTTCAGCGCTGACCACGTGGCTGAGAATGTCTTCGTGTTCGTGTTCCACACCGAAAACACCGCCAGCCTCGGCCGTGCTGACCTGTCCGCAGTAAAGGTGAATCATTTCGGTAGTGCCACCCGGGGACACCAGGTAATCGCAAATCTTGTCCAGCCGGCTGAAACTCAGCCCGGCTTCTTCCTGTCCTTCGCGTTGGGCCACGTCTTCCGGGCTTTCGCCGTCTTCGTTCATGCCGGCGACAAGTTCCAGCAACCAGGGAGACTGGTTACGGCCGAGCGCACCGAGGCGGAACTGTTCCAGCAGCACGACTTCGTCCCGCTCCGGGTCGTAGGGCAACACGCAGGTGGCGTCGCCCCGAACGAAAAGTTCACGGGTGAAGGTGGGCATGTCGCGGCCGTCAAAGCGCGGGTGAGTCAGCCAGAGCTTGTCCATGCGGAAGAAGCCCTGGAAAACGGTTTCGCGTTTTTCGACGGTGACGTCGCTGGCGTTGAACTGGAACGGTTTCGGCATTCGTGTTTCCGGTTTGGTGTTCGGCTTGGAACGATAGCCTTTGGGGTTGCTTGGGTGCAAGTGTCTTACGGCTGGCGTAATGGTTTGGTTCTGGCCCTAGCCTGCTCAGGTTGGTGCATCGCAGTCGTTGGGTATTGCTTTCCAAAACACGCTCCTTCGGCCCATCCATGGGGCGCTTGGGCTCCGCCATCCCTGGCTCCGCACAGTTTTGGAAAGCAATACCCAACGACTGCAGCCGACGCTTGTGCGACACGCCCCAACATTGCCTGACGCCCTCTTGGGAGCGATTACTGCCAAAGCCCAAGAGAGTTGGGGTGGGGGTGCCGTTCAGGAGTGTGCGGAGCCAGGGATGGCGGAGCCCAAGCCGCACAGGGACGTCTTGAGGCGTCTCCTGAACGGCACCCCCACCCCGACTCACAACGCCTAACCAGCAGGCTAGGCGATCTAGAGCGCCAAAGTCAGACCTTGTCGTAAAGCTTGGAGCCGGACTCCACGAACTCCCGCGATTTGGCCTGCATCCCGGCATCAATCGCCGATACCTCGTCGATGCCCTGCTCTGCCGCGTAATCCCTTACTTCCTGCGAGATCTTCATGGAACAGAACTTCGGCCCACACATGGAGCAGAAGTGGGCCACCTTCGCCGATTCCTTGGGCAGGGTCTCGTCGTGGAAAGCGCGGGCGGTGTCCGGGTCCAGGCCGAGGTTGAACTGGTCTTCCCAGCGGAACTCAAAACGGGCCTTGGACAACGCATTGTCGCGGATCTGGGCGCCGGGGTGACCTTTGGCAAGATCGGCAGCATGGGCGGCGATTTTGTAGGTGATGATGCCGGTTTTCACATCATCCTTGTTCGGCAGCCCCAGGTGCTCCTTCGGGGTGACGTAGCAGAGCATGGCACAGCCGAACCAGCCGATCATGGCAGCGCCAATGCCGGAGGTAATGTGATCATAGCCCGGCGCGATGTCGGTGGTCAGCGGGCCAAGGGTGTAGAACGGCGCTTCATCGCAGCATTCCAGCTGCTTGTCCATGTTCTCTTTGATCAGGTGCATGGGCACATGGCCGGGGCCTTCGATCATGCACTGGACATCGTGCTTCCAGGCAATTTTGGTCAGCTCGCCCAGGGTTTCCAGCTCTCCGAACTGGGCAGCATCGTTGGCATCGGCGATGGAACCCGGGCGCAGGCCGTCGCCGAGGCTGAAGGAAACATCGTAGGCCTTCATGATTTCGCATATGTCTTCGAAGTGCTCGTACAGGAAGCTCTCTTTATGGTGAGCCAGGCACCATTTGGCCATGATGGAGCCACCGCGAGACACGATACCCGTGGTACGTTTCGCGGTCAGCGGCACGTGGTGGAGCCGCACGCCGGCGTGGATGGTGAAGTAGTCGACGCCCTGCTCAGCCTGTTCGATCAGCGTGTCGCGGAAGATTTCCCAGGTCAGGTCTTCGGCCACGCCGCCCACTTTCTCCAGGGCCTGGTATATAGGGACCGTACCAATTGGAACCGGGGAATTGCGAATGATCCACTCGCGGGTTTCGTGGATGTTCTTGCCGGTGGACAGGTCCATCACCGTGTCGGAACCCCAGCGGATACCCCAGGTCAGCTTCTCGACTTCGTCTTCGATGGACGAGGTGACCGCCGAGTTGCCGATGTTGCCGTTGATCTTCACCAGGAAGTTACGGCCGATGATCATCGGCTCGGTTTCCGGGTGGTTGATGTTGGCGGGAATAATCGCCCGGCCACGAGCCACTTCATCGCGAACAAACTCGGGGGTGATCTCTGGTGGCAGGTTGGCACCGAAGGACTGGCCCGGGTGTTGATCGGCCAGCAGGCCATTGTCACGAGCTTCCTGCAGCTTCATGTTTTCCCGGATGGCGATGTATTCCATCTCCGGGGTGATGATGCCCTGGCGGGCGTAATGCATCTGGGACACGTTCTTGCCCGGCTTCGCCCGCAGGGGTTTACGCTCATCCATAAAGCGCAACGGGTCGAGCTGGGGGTCTTTCATGCGCCGGCGGGTGAATTCGGAGGTGTAGCCATCCAGCTGCTCCACATCGCCCCTCTCGGCAATCCAGTTGGCGCGAACCGGGGGCAGGCCCTTTCTCAGGTCAATGGTAGCCCCAGGGTCGGTGTACGGCCCGGAAGTGTCGTAGACAACGACTGGCGGGTTCTTTTCGCCGCCCATTTCCGTGGGGGTGTCTCCCACAGTAATTTCCCGCATAGGCACGCGCAGATCGGGTCGGCTACCCTGCACGTATATTTTCCGTGAGCCTGGTAATGGTTTGATTGCTGCGGAGTCTACTTTTGCGGAGTCGCTGAGGTATGCTGGTACGTCCGTCATGATTTGCTCCCGTTGAGTTTGGGGTCGGGTCGCGTATGACGGAGCTATGCAGGATTCACCCACCGGGGCATTCTGGCATGGTTCGTACTGTCTTAATCCCTACGCCGGTATTATCCGGATCAGGTCGCGGGTTCTGCGTTGCAATCTCAGCCGATCACCATTCGGTAATTCAGCACCCCGTCAAGACGCGATAGATATTCTGTTTTGCTCACAAAATGAGTGAACTTTGCAAGTGTAGAGGCCGGACTGATTATTGTCCATAATGAGCGACCAATACCTTTGGGTCATTGCCGGGCAGATTCCCGGAGTATTTTTTTTCAGGAGCAATAATGAAGAAACGTCTACTTCCAGGACTGATCACCCTGCTGGCAGCCCAGCCTGCCTTTTCTCTGGATCTGATGGAAACCTACGAGAAGGCGCTGTCTTACGATTCAGGCATCGCCTCGGCACTGGCACAATTTCAGGCTCAGCAGGCAGCCAGTGACGTCAGCAGAAGCTCGCTACTGCCTCAGGTCGGCGCGTTTGCGGAAGCAAACCATACCGATTTCGACGCCAAGAATGGCCCGGGTGATAGCTATAAGGCCTTCAACTACGGTGTTCGCCTGACCCAACCGGTGTTTCGCGCCGACAGCTGGTTCCGGTACGACGCCAGCCAGTTCCAGACCGAAGCCGCGCAAGCACAATACAACCTGGCCCAGCAACAACTGATTCTGGACGTCGCCACCGCCTACTTCAACGTTCTGCGCGCCCAGGATACGGTCACCACGGCCCGTGCTACAGAGGCAGCCATTCAGCGCCAGTATGAACAGGCCCAGGAACGTTTTGACGTTGGCCTGATCGCCATTACCGAAGTGTACGAGGCGCGCGCCAGCTACGACGACAGCAAGAGCCAGCGCATTGCTGCTGAAAATCAGCTGAATGTCGCTCGAGAACAACTCGCCCGCCTTACCGGCGAATACGCTGAAGACCTGGAAAACCTCAGGGAAAACTTCCCCCTCGGCCGCCCTGAGCCTATGGACCCTGCAGCATGGGAGAATACGGCGCTCGAACAGAATTGGGTTATTCAGTCTGCGCTGTATCAGTTGAATGCCAACGAGGCCAACCTGAAGGTCGCAAAATCCGGCCACCTGCCTACGCTTGACCTGTTCGCGTCTTATGGCAAGTCTGAACTGGATGGCGCCAAGAATACCCAGCAGGAAGGCACACAAGGCGTTATTGGCCTTGAGCTGAACGTTCCCCTCTACATGGGTGGCGGCACACAAGCCGGCGTGCGCCAGCAGCGCTCACTGGTTACCGCCGCGCAGGAAGACCTGAACACCACGCGCCGGGATGTTCGGGTTAACACACGCAGCCTGTACCTGACCGTAAACAATAACGTTGAGACGGCTTCTGCCCTGGAGCAGACCATCATCTCCCGTCGTAGCGCGCTGGACGCGACCCGTGCTGGTTACGATGTGGGAACCCGGAACATTGTGGAAGTGCTGGACGCAGAGCGTGCCTATTACGTGGCACTTCGGGACTATGCCAATGCCCGTTACGACTACGTGATCAACACGCTGCAGCTGAAGCAGGCTGCTGGCACTCTAAGCCCGCAAGACCTGATTGATTTGAACAACTGGCTCAGCGCAAACGCCCGCGGCATTGAAGCTCTGGCAGAGCAAGAGCTGACCCTGGATGATCCCACGCAGTAAGTAGCGCCATCGTTCATGTGATTCCGGTGGCGACTGCCCCGGAATCACAGCCTTTCTATTATCCCCTCAACCACCCTGTCCAGCGCGCCCCGGTTTTTGTCCACCACGGCCAGCGCACGTTCGCCGTATGCCTTGCATTCTTCCGGAGCGGCAAACAAAAGGTTAATGGCCCGGGCCAGCTCATCCGCGCCTTGAACCAACTGCACACCGTCGTCCGCCAGCAAACGTTCATAGATGGTCTCGAAATTGAACACATGAGGCCCGGAGAACACCGGAATCCCCCACGCTGCTGGCTCCAGCGGGTTATGCCCGCCCCGCTCGATCAGTGACCCACCAACAAAGGCAAGGTCGCTGGCCCCGTAGAGCATCATCAGCTCGCCCATGGTATCGGCCAGATAAACCTGCGCCCCTTCGGCACTCTGCGATTGCGACCGACGCGCCACCTGGAAGCCCAGTTCCTGTGCCATGCCGGCCACTGTATCGAAACGTTCCGGATGACGCGGCACAATAATCAACAATGCCTCCGGGTGGGCGGCAAGCACCGACCGGTGGGCCTGAAGCAGTTGCTCGTCCTCTCCGGTGTGGGTGCTGCCAGCAATCCACACCGGGCGGGGGCCAAGCGTGGCACGAAAACGCTCAGAGGCAAGCCGGACATCGTCCGGGATGTCGACATCGAACTTCACACTGCCCGTCACCTCAACATGGCTTGCGGCAACCCCAATGCGTCGAAAACGCTCTGCGTCCGGATTAGCCTGGGCGGCCACCCAGGTGATGCTTTTCATGATCGGCGCCGCCAGCCCCCTGACCCGCTCATAGCCCCTGGCAGAGCGTTCCGACAACCGGGCATTGATCAAAAACACCGGCACTTTTTTCCGGCGGCACTGGCTGATCATATTGGGCCAGATCTCGGTTTCCATAATGACCAGAATGCGGGGATTGACCCGCCGCAAAAATCGACGGATGGCGCCCGGTGTGTCGTATGGCGCGTAGGCATAGGTTACCCTGTTACCAAACATTTTCCGGGCCTGGGCAAGGCCGGTGTCGGTCATGGCGGTCATCAGAATGGTGGCACCGAGATTGCGCGCCAGCAGTCGGCGCACCATGGGGCCGGCGGCAATGGTCTCGCCCACGGAGACCGCATGCACCCAGATGACGGGCCCGGGTATGGAAGGCACGCAGCCCAGGCGATGCTTCCAGTCCTGCCTGAGCGCCGGCGCCTTGCGGCCTTGCCACCAAAGCCGGATGAGAATAAACGGCAGAGCCAGGCGAATCAGCAGGGAATAGATAAACTGGAACACGCAGGACTCCCGGCAAAACAGTGCGTTATCATAGGGCGAAAAATGTCGAGGGGTTGCATCTTGCCCCCGGGTTCAACGTTTGTCGATGCAGGATTCACGATTTTGAAAAAGAAGTACCGCAAACTTCCAAGGAATACCGACTATTCAGCTTACCGTCATCCTCGCTGGTGGCCAACCTGGCTGGGTATCAGCGTGATGTGGCTGGTTGCCCAACTGCCCATCCGGTTTCAATGGTGGCTGGGCAAGGTGGTGGGCTTGCTGGCCTGGAAACTGGCGAAAAGCCGGCGACACATTACCGAGGTCAACATCCGGCTGTGCTTCCCGGAACTGAACGAACAGCAACAGACCGCCCTGGTGCGCAACACATTTATCGCCAATGGTATCGGATTGATGGAGCTCGGCATTGCCTGGTTCCGGGACCCGGCCAAGCTGACCGGCATGACCCGCATTCACGGTATCGAACATTTCGAGAAAGCGCTGGAAGCCGGCAAGGGTGTGCTGCTATTGGGCGGCCATTACAGCACGCTCGACCTGGGTGGCAGCCTGGTCACCGAATACATAGAAGCCGACGTCATGCAGCGTGACCACAACAATCCTTTGATGAATGCTGTGATGACCAGGGCCCGGGGCCGGCGCTATGGCACCGTACTGGGTGCCCGCGACCTGCGCGGCCTGTTCAGGAGTCTCAAGAAAAATCGCGCCGTGTGGTACGCGACAGATCAGGACTACGGCCGCAAGGACATCGTGTTCGCCCCCTTCTTCGGCATTCCCACCGGTACCATCACAGCCACCTCGCGAATTGCCGAACGCAGCGGCTGTAAAGTCGTGCCCTTCAGCCATTTTCGCCGCGATGACAAGCCCGGCTATGACATCTATTTCCACCCCGCCCTTGAGAACTTCCCAAGCGGTGACGACCTGGACGATGCAACCCGGATCAACGCCGTCATCGAGCAGGAAATTCGCAAAGCG
The DNA here is from genome assembly GCF_040547575.1 of Marinobacter sp. MBR-99. NCBI lineage: Bacteria > Pseudomonadati > Pseudomonadota > Gammaproteobacteria > Pseudomonadales > Marinobacteraceae > Marinobacter > Marinobacter sp. MBR-99. The sequence continues at coordinate 103,977 of NZ_JBEPPY010000010.1, forward strand.
CCAGACCAATACCTGTGGATGCACCGGCGCTTCAAAACCCGCCCCGACCGCGAAGACCCCGGCTTTTACGGGCGCAAGCGCAAGGAATAACCCGTGAGCAATCACTCGCAAGCACCGGTTGTCTGGCTGCTGACAGACAACAAGCCCGGCCACAAGAACCAACTTAAGGGACTGGGCAATCGCCTGCGGGTGCTGACCGGCGCGGCGCTCTACTGGATCAGTGCCGAAGAATACCCGGTACCTCTGTGGCGGGCCCTGCTGGGTGTGGCCCCAGCTATGGATACAGCACTGCCCAAACCGGACCTGATTGTGGCCGCAGGTACCGGTACTCACCGCTTATTACTGGCTCTTCGGCGCCTGGGCAAGGCCAAAACCCTGGTATTGATGAAACCGGCTTTCCCGCTGGGCTGGGTAAATGGCGCGATTATCCCGGCCCATGATGAGGTAAAGCCTGCTAACAACATTCTGCAGACCGAAGGCGTGATCAACACCATCACGCCCCTCGCCCGGCTGACCAGCAAACCGGAAGCCCTGATACTGGTGGGTGGGCGTTCGGAACATTTCGATTGGGACGACGATGCCATTCTGAACCAGATCAGTGACCTTATTGCGCGCTACCCTCAGTGGCGCTGGACCATCACCAATTCCCGCCGCACGCCGGAAACGACCAGCGAGCGACTGGCCGAATTGCAGAGTCCGAAAATCTCGGTAGTGCATCACACTCGTACCCACGACGACTGGCTCAGCCACCAGCTCGCTGCTTCCCGCGCGGTCTGGGTAACGCCGGACAGCATTTCCATGGTGTGCGAAGCCGCCACTTCCGGCGTTCCCACCGGCCTGCTGAACCTGAATGCGCGTGCCAACAGCCGCGTGGCGAACGGAGTAAAACGCCTGGCAGAGCGGGGGCTGATTGCCCACTGGGCAGACCATGCCAGCGTGATGGCCGAACAGGCGGAAAGACATGAACGCCTCTGGGAGGCCGACCGGGCTGCGCGATGGGTGGCGGGCAACTATTTGGCTGCTTTTCAACAATCAGGAAAGGAGGCCAGACAATGAAGATCCTCCAGGCTCTTCCGGCGCTCTACAGCGGCGGCGTGGAGCGGGGCACCGTGGAGTTTGCCGCAGAACTGGTCAAGCGTGGTCATCAATCCTATGTGGTTTCCAACGGCGGCCCCATGGCGGAACAGGTTCGCGGCCAGGGCTCAACCCACATCCACATGCCCATCCACCGGAAAACGCCAGCGTCTTTCGGGCAGATTCTGCCCATGCGCAAGCTGTTGCAGGAGCTGCAACCAGACATCGTGCATGTGCGCTCACGCATGCCCGCCTGGATTATCCACCTGGCCCTGAAGACCCTGCCTGCCAACCAACAGCCCGCCGTTGTCTCGACCTTTCACGGCATGTATTCCGTTAATCCCTACAGCGCCATTATGGCCAAGGCAGATCAGGTCATTGCCGTCTCCAATTGCGTACGGGATTACGTGCTGAAGAATTTCCACGTGCCGGAAAGCAAGCTGACCGTTATCCAGCGCGGCGTCGACATTGACGCCTTCCGAAACCGAGCCATTAACGCTCAATGGCTCGACATTCTTCTGTCCCGCTTCCCACAGCTGGCCGGCAAAAAAATCATTATGATGCCCGGGCGCATCTCCCGCTGGAAAGGCCAGCTGGACTACCTGGAAACCATGGCCCGCATTATACGCCAGCGGCCGGACTGTCATGGCATCATCGTAGGCGGGGCTGAACCGGGAAAAGAACGCTTCCTGCAAGAGCTTGAAAAAGAGCGCAGCCGGTTAGGCCTGACCGATAAAGTTACGTTCCTCGGCCAGCGCAACGACATGACCAACCTGTATCTGTTCGCCGATGTGGTTTGCCATATGTCCACCAAACCAGAACCCTTCGGGCGAACCGTTACCGAGGCCTTGGCCTCTGGCACACCGGTGGTGGCCTATAATAGAGGTGGTGCTGCAGAAACTCTGCAAGCCTGCTTTCGGGATGGGCTGGTGCCGCCGGATGATACCGGGGCGTTTGCGGGCGCGGTACTGGGATTGCTGGATAAGCCCCGACCGGAGATTGAGTTGCCTGAGCGATTTTTGTTAAGGGCGCAGACGGAGGCTACCCTCGCCGTCTATCAAACACTGGTGGCAGTGCGGCAGGAACCTGCGCAGTGAACATCCTGATGCTGATGCTCTCGGACAGTCCCGGTGTCGGCGGTATGGAAAAACACGCCCGCGAACTCTCCTGCGAGCTGGCACGACTAGGGCACACGGTGACGTTGGCCGCTGCACCACAGCACCTTTCAGACCTTGAACCAGCCGTGACAACGCGGGCGCTGGATACCGGTGGCTCACGCCATTCTCCTTTTTTGCTACTCACCGTCCTTCGTCTGATTCGGGCCACCGGTTTCGATGTTGTTCATGCACAGGGCACGAAAGCGGCCTTCGTTCTTCAGCGGCTGGCACCTTTTACAAAGGGCCGGGGGCGAGTAGCGACCATTCACGGCTTCAAATCGCGTTACCCTAAAGCCGCTGCGTTTCACCAACTGATCGCCGTAAGTCAGGCCCTCGCAACGGACATCGCCCAACCGGGCGTTACGGTCATCTACAATGGCGTCTCGGTTATTGCCCAGGCGCCAGCCCTGCTTCCCGCAGTAACAGAAAAGCCGGTTTGGTTAGCCGTGGGCAGGCTGGTGCCCGTCAAAGGCTTCGAGTTTCTCATCAAGACCTTCCAGTATTGCCCGGGCACACTGCTCATTGCCGGTGACGGACCTGAGCGGCAGCGACTGGCTGATCTGATCCGTTCAACCTCTCAGTCAGACACGGTCAAGCTGCTTGGCTTCCGCACTGATGTTCCCGCACTGATGGCGGCGGCAGACGGGGTGGTGATCAGTTCTGAAAGAGAGGGCTTTTCTTACGCATGTGCAGAAGCGCTATTGCTCGGCAAACCCGTCATTTCAACCAACGTGCCCATCGCCAACGAAGTCTTGCCTGAAAAGCATATTTTCCATAGTGACGACCCAAAGCGGTTTGCTGCTTTTCTGCGGCAAGACACGGCATCATTGGCCGCTGAGCAGGCCGAAGCCCGAACCTTCGCTGCCGACACGTTCTCGCTCCCTACCATGGCCAGGCAAACGCTAAACGTCTATCAAAAAGCTACCGCTGAACTTCCTTGAGTGCGTTAATAATCTTCGCCGCAATCCGTTCATGACCGGCAGCTGTGAGGTGAGTACCGTCTCCCATGAGAGTGAGGCCACGGTGCGCCCAGATGTCCTCATAAATATCCACGTACATTACATGGTCGTAGGTTTCCGCAATCCGGGCTAAGGCTTCATTATAAATCTTGATCCTCGGGTTGCGGGGCTCGTCCAGGTTGGGCGCCGTTGCCACAAGAACAAAACGGGTCTGGGGCGCCGATGCAATCACCTTACGAAGGTTATCCGTATATTCTGATAACGGCACTTGCTCAACGGCACCCAACCTCTTCTGCAACTGCCACACCCGCGCCAGCTTCTTGAGCTTTTTAACCAGCTTTCGAGCCAGTTTACGCAAGGGGAAATCAGGGTAATAAAGCACATAGGGTGCCCCACGAAACGTCAGCCAGGAGTCCACCAAACCATACTGAACAAAAGCAACAGCGTACTGTGACGCGGGGAAAGCTCGATTGTACTCAAGCAGCTCACGAGTCGTGCTCATGGTATGTCCGCAATTGGTCAACTCCAGCGCTTCCGACTCGCAAACAATCTGTGGCCATAAAGGGAAACATTCACCTTTAAGCCCTTCTGTGTTGCAATCCCCGTATGCTATCGCCCGATTCACTCTTTCGCCTCAAATAATGAAACCATGCTAGACCTGTCTGACAAACTGCCGTTCGCGCAGGGCTACAATCGCCTGTGTTACGAACACCCGTTAGATTCAGCCCGCTGCCTGAAGATCGTTCGCCCGGAAAATATCGCCGCCCGCGCCCAAAGGCAGTCACGCCTCAAACAGCTTTTAGGAACCCATCGGCTCAACGATAACACCCAGGAGATCATCGCGCACAATCAGCGCGCCATACGAGGGCTGCTCGCTAAAGGTCACGAAAATCTTGTCTGGGCGCATCTGCCAAGGTTCTACGGAAGCGTGCAAACCTCCCTTGGCGAGGCCAATGAAAGCGAACTGATTTGCCGTGCGAATGGCAGTGTTGCGCCAACGCTCGAAACATTGATGCAAGACCACGGCCTGACACCGGAACTGGAAACAGGCATCAGAGAATTTCTCGACTGGCTGAAACAAACCCGAATACTCACCAGAAACCTGCTCCCTCATAACCTGGTCGTCACGGATCGGATTGGCCGCACTCAATTGTTTCTCGTGGACGGCCTGGGAGCGCCCACGATACCTCGGGCATTGGCACCAGTGCCGGGTTGGAGCTCGCATTACATCGACAGAAAGATCGACAGATTCAGGAAACGACTGGCCTGGGAGCAAGACAGTAAAGGCCTTTCCTGGGAAGATTTCCAACGCTTAAGATAAAACCGCTAAGATCTGCGTGTTAACATACAGTGTCAGTGATTCTTAGCCGAATTGGTAACAATTCAACACCCTGGAGTGCACACATGATTCACCCCGTCATTATGGCCGGAGGCACCGGCTCTCGCCTTTGGCCGTTATCCAGGCAACTGAACCCCAAGCAGTTCCTGAAACTGACGGACCAACATCTATCCATGCTGCAGCTGACCGTGGCCCGGCTGGATGGTATGGAATCCGCCGATCCACTCCTGATCTGCAACGAAGACCACCGCTTTCTGGCGGCCGAGCAAATGCGCCAGGCGGGCTACAAAGATGCCCGAATTATTCTGGAGCCCTGTGGGCGCAACACGGCACCGGCCATCGCTCTGGCAGCCCTGCAACTGGTCAAGAACATAGATGAAAACCAGAACCCGCTGATGCTGGTTCTGGCCGCAGACCACCTGATCAAAGATATCGCTGCGTTCCAGAGCGGCATCCAGAAGGCCATACCCCTGGCTCAGCAGGACAAGCTGGTGACCTTCGGCATAGTACCCGGCCATGCGGAAACCGGTTACGGCTACATCCAGCAAGGCCCGAAATTGGCCGACGACAGCTTCAGCGTTAGCCGGTTTGTGGAGAAGCCCGACCAGACTACCGCGGAAGAATACCTCGCATCCGGTGATTACCTCTGGAACAGTGGCATGTTCCTGTTCGGCGCCCGCACCTACCTTCAGGAACTGCAGAAACACCGCCCGGACATTCTTGCGATCTGCCAGGCAGCGCTGGACGACGCCAGCGAGGATCTGCACTTCACCCGCGTAAATGAAAGCGTATTCGCCGAGTGCCCGGAAGATTCCATCGATTACGCCGTGATGGAAAAGACCGATAACGCCGCCGTGGTGGCGCTCGATGCCGGCTGGAGCGATATCGGCTCCTGGTCCGCTTTATGGGAAGTTTCTGAAAAAGACAGCTGCGGAAACGCCTTCAGCGGTGATGTCATTGCCCATAACACAGAGAGCACTCTGGTCCGCGCAGACAGCCGCCTTGTGGCCACGGTTGGCGTGAAAGATCTGGTGATCATTGAAACCAAAGACGCCTTGCTGGTCGCCCACAAAGATCAGGTCCAGGATGTCAAAAAGGTGGTTGAACGCATCAAGAATGATGGCCGGCACGAGCACATGAATCACCGGGAAGTCTACCGCCCCTGGGGTGTATATGATTCCATCGATAACGGCCACCGCTACCAGGTGAAACGCATCACCGTGAAGCCCGGTGCCAAGCTGTCTGTCCAGATGCACCATCACCGGGCAGAACACTGGATTGTCGTCAGCGGCACCGCAAAGGTAACCAATGGCGAGGAGTCGTACCTGGTGACCGAAAATCAGTCCACTTACATACCGGTCGGCCAGATTCATTGCCTTGAAAACCCCGGCGTTATTGACCTGGAACTGATTGAAGTGCAGTCCGGATCCTATCTGGGCGAAGATGACATTGTACGATTCGAGGACCGGTACGGCAGATCATGAGCAAATTCAAGTATTACCTGATTGCCGGCCTGTTGCGGATTGTCAGCTATTTGCCCCTGGGCGCCGCACAGTTCATTGGCAAATGGCTGGGACTCCTGGCCTGGAAACTGGGCGGCCGGCCAAAGAAGATCACCGACATCAATCTGGACATCTGCCTGCCGGAACTCACCGAAGAGCAGCGCAGGGACCTGTCCAGAGACTCCCTGGCCCATACCGGCATGACGGCCCTGGAAATCCCGCTGATGTGGGAGTGGCCCGTAGATAAGTGCCTTGGGTTGATCAAGGAAACGGAAGGCCTGGAACTGGTTGATGAGGCCCTGGCGACCGGCAAAGGATTGATCTTGCTCGCGCCGCACCTTGGCAACTGGGAGCTGGCGGGCCTGTTTTTCTCCTCCCGCTATAAAATGGCCGCACTATACAGCCCTCCGCACATCAAGGAATTCGAAGATTACATGATTAGGGTGAGGGGGCGCCTTGGCTCCGAACTGGTGCGCGGCGACCGTAAAGGCCTGATGCGCCTGATGGGTATTTTGAAGGAAGGCGGCGTAGCCGGCATTCTTCCCGACCAGTCTCCCCGGGGCAAAACCAACGCCTACGCGCCCTTTTTCGGCATGGACGTGATGACCATGACCCTAGTCGGCAAGTTGGTACAGAAAACCGGGGCCAATGTTCTGGTGACCTACGCCGAGCGCCTGCCCAACGGCGAAGGCTTCAAGATTCTGGTCACTCGGGCGGAGCCTGGCATTGGTGCCGAGGATACAGTGGCCGGCGCCACCGCCTTGAATCAATCCGTGGAAAAGGTGGTGCGAATGACCCCTGAGCAGTACCAGTGGGAGTACAAACGCATGCGGCACCGGCCGCCGGGGAATCCGAATCCTTATAAGCCTGGGCAGATATGCGACTAACCGCCTGGCTGCCAGGAACTCCCTTGGGATTGCAAGGTTGCGGAGTAGAGTCCCAGGTAACGTTCCGCCACCGATGCAGGGCTGAACGCTGTTAAGCCTGCCTGGGCAGCGTCTGCGAAAGCGGCGGCCTTCTCTGGGTTATCGAGGATAAACTGAATCGCCGAAGCCAAAGCCTCCGGGTCACCCGGGGATACCAGAAGTCCATTCGCTTTATCGGAGATCAGGTCAGGAATGCCTCCGGCTTTGGCCCCAACCACCGGCACATGATGTTGCATGGCCTCAAGAATCGTTGAGCCAAGCCCCTCGGAGAGTGAGGGGAACACGAAGACATCCAGAGCTGCCAACCAATCCCCAACGCTATCCTGGTGCCCCAGAAAACTGACGTTGGGCAAATCCTGTGCCTGGGATTTGAGCCATTGTTCATCTGGCCCTTCTCCCAGAAATACGAACTGCACGTCTGGCCTGAGATTGGCCATTAAACGCGCTGCCTCAATCGTGATGTGATAACCCTTGTGCTTCAGGAGGCGGCCCACCTGACCGACCAGACGTTTGGCGGGATACTGCTGTCTGATGGCTGCTACGGCCTCTGGTGCGGCCGGGAAGCCTGAAAAACTTGACGGGATGATGACAGTGTCGACATCGCCCAGCCGGTGCTGCACAACAGATTCAATGGCAGAGCTCAGGCAGGCGATGGTCGCGGCTCCACCATAGGCCGCAGCCGTCAATCGCCCTGTTCCGATGGGATTATCGACTCGCCTGGTGATGACGTAAGGCGTTCCGCGCAAGCGGGATTCGATCCAGGCCCAGTAGACTGCTTTGCCGTCGTGGCAATGAACGAGGTCCCAGCTTCCCTTGCCGTGGCCCAACAGAAAATGTGCACACTCGCGCATTCCGAGCGACTGGGTGTCTTCCAGCTCTGCCCATAGGCGACTCCCAGGCCTGGCCACCAGCGTTTGCTGAATACCGCGCTTCGCCAGCTCCCGAATCAGGTTTACAGTCTGTCGCTCGCCACCGGAAAAACCTCCGGCCAGGTTTACGTGGCAAATGTGCATACCAACTCGGCCCCGTCGATGTTTTAATGGCGGAAGTGTAAGAGATCGACCATGAAAAGGACATAACACTGTGAAGCTACTTGTAATCAGCTCCTATGTAGATACCTGGAATTCTGTTCGGCCTGAAGCCGAAATGCTGATCGGGCTGGCAAAGTTGGGTGTCGACGTTGAGCTGATGACACAACCGGATGCAGAGTACCGCTCCCGTTTTGAAGAAAACGGAATCAAGGTGCATGGTTTCCATCCCCGCAAGAAAATAGAGCCAGAAGCCATTCGTCGCATTCGTCACCTGCTGATCGAGGGCAAGTTTGACGCGGTGTACTGCTTTAACAACAAGGCCATCACCAACACAAATTTTGCTGCCGTCGGGTTGCCGGTCAAGGTCATGACCTACCGTGGTCAGACAGGCAACATCAGTCGCTGGGACCCGAGCTGTTATCTGACTCACCTGAACCCAAGGGTGGATCGCATTGTCTGCGTATCAAAAGCTACCCGGGACGACCTGCAAAATCACGTTTGGGGCAACAAAAACAAAGTCTGCGCAGTATACAAAGGCCATGACCTTGCCTGGTATCAGGACACACCCGTTGATCTCAAAGAGTTCGGGGTGCCGGAAGGCGCGTTCGTCGTCGGCTCTGTCGCTAACATTCGCCCCCGGAAGGGGCTGCCAGTATTGCTTGAGGCAACTCACAAACTACCGGAAAACAGCAACATCCATCTGGTGCTGGTCGGCAGGGGCATGGACAACCCAGACGTGCAGAAGCTGATCAATGACAGCCCCATGGCCAACAGAATCCACCTGACGGGTTTTCGCAAAGACGCGCCGGCAATCATCGCCTCTTGCCAGGTTTCCGTTCTGGCCTCCACCAAGCGAGAAGGCCTGCCGAAAACCGTGATTGAAGCCATGGCGTATGGAGTTGCCCCCATCGTCAGTGATACCGGTGGTAGCGCCGAGCTGATAGAAGACGGGGTGTCTGGCATCCGGGTCACACCCGGTAGCGCAGATGAGATTGCGAGCGCAATCCGAAAGCTTTATGGGGATCAGGGTTTGTGCGAGAGCATGGGGCGCATGGCTCGAGAACGCATAAATTCGCGCTTTCACGTTGAGCAGTCAGCAAAGGCCCTGTTGCAGGTTATCGAGGAAACCGTCAGCGGCGAGTTTTAATCCACAGCGCAGCGTACTTGTTGAAAGCGTAAATGGCCGTTGTTACAGCCAACAAAAAACCATGCCGGCCGTCCAGAAAGCCTCTTTGCAAAATATACTTTCGGACAAAGGCGCCGGCACTGTGAGTGCACGCAGAGAACAACGAAGCTGTCTTGCCTCGGCGGGCCCGGCCTTCGGCCCAGTCCTCGGCGTAGCGGACAGACTTCGCCATGTACTCGGCGAAATTGGTGGCGGTGTAGTGCAGGAGGTCGCCATTTAGGGTTTTTACTGAAGCGCCCGGACAATCCACTTTTTCGTGCACCAGGGCATCGTCATAGCCATAGGCGTCACGCCGGTACAAGCGAACCACCTTGTCCGGGTACCAGCCCGAATGGCGAATGAACCGGCCAAAGAACCAGGACAAGCGCTTCACCTGAAACACGCTATTCTCCGAAGCCTGCCCCACAGCATCCTGAATGGATTTGGCCAACTCTTCGGTCACAACTTCATCGGTATCAATCCAGAACAACCACTCGCCACGGGCATGGCTTTGAGCTCGCTGGCGCTGCGGGCCGAACCCCGGCCAGTCCGTGGACTGGAAGATGCGAGCGCCAAACTGCTCCGCAATCGATAAGGTATCGTCGGTTGAGCCAGAGTCCAGGATCACGATCTCATCGGCAAACCCAAGGCTTTCTAGACACTTGGCAAAGTCTGGCCCGGCGTTTTTGGTGATCAGGACGGCGCTCAATTTCACTGGCACGCCTCCAGAACCCGTTGTACGGAGATGCCAGTCAGGCAATGGTAATGCCCGAAACGACACGTGCGTTCGAAACAGGGGCTGCACTCCACCGGGTGCCGAACAATGATCGCATTCTCCGTTAACGGCGGCGTAAAATCCGGACTGGTGGAGCCATAGATAGCCACCACCTCGGCTCCCGCTGCTGCGGCTACATGCATCAGCCCCGAATCATGGCTGACCACCTTACGGCACAGGCTGAATAGGTCGACGGTGTCCTCCAGGCGGGTTTTACCGCAGAGATTGAATACCCCTGCCTGCCCTTTGGAAATCTGGTCACCCGCCTCCGCATCTTTCGGCCCACCGATGACCCATACCTGGTTACCCTGCTGCACCAACTGTTCTGCCAAAGCGCGGTGGCTTTCCAGCGGCCACTGCTTGGCAGGTCCAAACTCGGCACCCGGACAGATCGCAATGGCGGGCCGGTCGGGCTCCAGTTCCAGTTTCGCGACGACACTCCGTGCGTTGACCTCGTTAATGGTCAACGACGGCTCCGGCACATCAAAGTGATACTTTTCATAATCAGCTTTAGTGGCACCTAGCCCCAGGTACCGCCAGACGGTTTTATCAGTAATAACGGCGCCATCCCTGGTAGGATGTCTGCGCCGCGCATCCGTTAACAAAATGGAGCGCCCTTCACCGCTGAACCCGACTCTTTCCGGTATCCCCGCAAAGAAGGGGATCAAAGCGGATTTAAAGGAACGCGGAAGGATGATCGCTTTGCCATAGCCCTTGAGCGACCTGGCCAACTGCCACTGTGCCTTCAAGGCCAGCTCGCCGCTTTTCCAGGGGGCGGCAATGCCTTTGCTCACCTCAGGCATGCGATCAATGATTGGTAACGACCAGCCCGGAGCCAGCACATCAATGTCTGCTTCCGGGTCCTGCTGCTTCAGAGATTTGAACAGCGCCTGGGCCATGACCATGTCCCCCACCCAGGACGGCCCTACTACCAGGTATTTCATCGGTTCAGCCAGGCCAGATAGCTCTCAACACCACTGGCCACATCAGCAAACTCAGCGGTGTAGCCAACATCACGCAGAGCGGTAATATCGGCCTGGGTAAAGCTCTGGTAGCGACCTTTCAGCTCATCCGGGAAGGGGATAAACTCGACGCTGCCCTTGCCGTGGTAGCGGATAACGGCCTCTGCAACGTCAAGAAACGACTGGGCTCGCCCCGTACCCAAGTTGAAGATTCCGGACTGTTCCGGGTTGTCATAAAACCAGAGGTTGACCTTGCAGACATCATCCACGTACACGAAATCCCGCTGCTGACCACCATCAGAGTAGCCATCCCACCCCTCGAACAGCTTGGGGTTCTGGCCGGCCTTGATCTGCTCGTGCAGGTGATAGGCAACCGAAGCCATCTTGCCCTTGTGCTGCTCCCTGGGGCCGTACACGTTGAAGTAGCGGAAACCAACAATCTGGCTGCGGGCGGAGGGCAGAATCTTGCGTACATACTGGTCAAACTGCCACTTGGAATAACCGTAAACGTTCAGCGGCCGTTCGCACTCCCGCTCTTCGCGGAATTCGTCACTGGCACCGTAGACCGCCGCGCTGGACGCGTAGAGGAAGGGCACCTTGCGATCAAGGCACCAGTGCAACAACACCTTGGAGTAGGTGTAGTTGTTCTCCATCATGAACTTGCCGTCCCACTCTGTGGTGTCTGAACAGGCACCTTCGTGAAACACCGCACGGATACCCATGGGCAAATCATTGGCTTTCACCCGCTCCAGAAACTCACCCTTGTCCATGTAATCCGTAACATCCAGCTCCGCCAGGTTCCGGAAACGGGTGCCATCGGTCAGATCGTCCACCACCAGAATATCGGTTTCGCCACGCAGGTTAAGGGCGTGAATAATGTTGGCTCCAATGAAACCGGCACCGCCAGTGACGACAATCATGGTAAGGCTCCTGAAATTTCTGTGCAGACAGGCCAGATAATGGCCGCTGGGTTCAGCCGTAATACTAACCTCTTTTGTACCTGCCTAAAACAACCAGAGACCGAGCAGCCATCGGCCAGAAGCATGATGAACACTGGATTAACGGGCGGTTAGTCGGTGAAAAAGCATATGGGACGCCTGTTGCGGCCATGGTACACTTCGCGCTTGGAACTGGTGCTGCGCCGCACCGGGTCGACTTTGGGATTGTTCATACCGGAGGCTCATATGTCCCAGCAAAGCAGTTACCTCGCCACCCTGGAACGGCACCGCAAAACCTTTGCCGTGATGGAAGAACACCAGGAATCCGTCGAGCAACTGTTGGAACTGACTCGCCAAAGCCTGAAACGGGGCGGCAAGATCATCTTCCTGGGCAACGGTGGCAGTGCCGCAGATTCGCAGCATTTGGCGGCCGAGTTCATGGTCCGCTATAAAAAAGAGCGCGGCCCCCTGGCCTCCATCGCCCTGACCACAGACACCTCCATTCTGACGGCACACCCGAACGACTACGAATTCGAGACCGTATTCGAGCGGCAAGTTCTGGGGCTGGGCAAGCCGGAAGACCTGGTGATCGGCCTGACCACCTCCGGCCAGAGCGAGAACATCAACCGTGCCCTGAAAGCCGCCAACGACATGGGTGCGGCCACCGTGGCACTGACCGGCCGGGACGGCGGCAAAGTCAAAGACATCGCAAAGCTGTCTATCATTATTCGCAGCGACGAAACCGCCCGCATCCAGGAGGCTCACATGTTCATTGGCCACTGGCTGTGTGAAGCAATGGATGAAGTGGTACTGTCCGGAGGCCTTGACTGATGCTTGATCTGGCCCGGCTGGACCAGCTTCAGAACGCCTCTGTGCTGGTGATTGGCGATGTCATGCTCGACCGCTATTTCATTGGTGACACCAACCGTATTTCGCCCGAAGCACCGGTACCCGTGGTGCGTGTCGCGCACACAGAAGACCGGGCCGGAGGTGCCGCCAACGTTGCCAGAAACATTGCCCACCTTGACGGCCAGGCCGCCATTCTTGGCATCATCGGCAACGACACAGACGGTCGTTTGCTGAAAGACCTACTGGTCAAGGAAAAGGTTCATTCCGAGCTTCTGGAACTGGACGACGCACGCACCATCTCCAAAACCCGCATTATCTCCCGCCATCAACAGATGGTTCGGCTCGACATGGAAGACACCTTCCCCATCGCCCAGGCCGAAAGCGTCAGGCAGCGTTACGGCGAACTGGTTGAGCAATACAATACCGTCATCATCAGCGACTATGCCAAAGGCACCCTCGCCCGTGTTGGCGACTTGATCCAGGCTGCGCGAAACGCCGGCAAGCAAGTGCTGGTTGACCCGAAAAGCAAAGACTTTTCCCTGTATCGTGGCGCAACCGTCATTACCCCGAATCTGAGTGAATTCAAGGCCGCCGGCGGAGATGCCTCCTCAGATGACGCCATGCTGAGCTCGGCCCGCGCCATGCTGACCGACGCGGGCATCGATACCATGCTGCTGACCCGCAGCGAGCAAGGCATGAGCCTGATCACCCCGACGGAGCACCACCATTTCCCGGCGGAAGTCCTGGAAGTGAGTGACGTCACCGGTGCCGGTGACACCGTGATCGCCACCCTGGGCACCCTGCTGAGCGCCGGGTTTGATCTGAAAGACGCGGCCTGGCTGTCCAACCTTGCGGCCGGCATTGTGGTGGCCAAACTAGGCGCCGCAACCGTTTCCCCGGAGGAACTGGCGGCCCGCGCCAGCCATCAGTGGTCGGCCAAGACCAGCGGCTACCACCCCAGCGTCGAGCAGAGCCTGCTGCACATTGATTACGCCCGCCAACAGGGCGAGCGGATTGTCTTTACCAACGGCTGCTTCGACATCCTGCACGCCGGCCATGTACGCTACCTGGCCCAGGCCCGGGCGCTCGGTGACCGACTGGTTGTCGGGCTGAACTCCGACGCCTCTGTGCGTCGCCTGAAGGGCGAAGAACGCCCGGTAAACTCGCTGGAAGACCGGATGGAAGTGCTATCCGCCCTGGCTTGTGTGGACTGGGTCATCCCCTTCGGTGACAACATTGAGGAGAACGACACCCCCGAGCAACTCATCAAACGGGTGAATCCGCAGGTGCTCGCCAAAGGCGGCGACTACTCCATCGACACCATCGTCGGCGCGGACTTTGTTCAGGAAAACGGCGGTGAGGTTGCCATCCTGCCCACGGTTGAAGGCCGTTCCACCACCGGGCTGATCAAGAAAGTTCGAGGCTGATTTGTCTGCGCCACGCTCCATCTGCCTGCTGCGCCTGTCGGCCATCGGCGACACCTGCAACGCCGCTGCAGTGGTGCACGCCATCCGGCAACATTACCCGAAAGCTGAGATCACCTGGGTGATTGGCAAGGCCGAAGCCGCGCTGATGGCAGGCATGGACGGCGTCAATCTTGTCGTGTTTGACAAGAAGCAGGGCATGGCCGCGTACCGCAACCTTCGGCGCCAGCTCCAGGGCAAACGATTTGACGCCCTGCTGCTGATGCAAGTCGCCCTGAGAGCGAATCTCGCCAGCTTGTGCGTTTCCGCCAAGCGGCGAATTGGCTACGACAAAGCCAAGAGCAAGGAACTGCACAGTCTGTTTATCAACGAACGGATCGAGCCAACGGACAAGGTCCATGTGCTGGACAATTTCCGACAGTTCCAGAAAGCGCTGGGTATCCCACTTGAAGCGCCCGACTGGAACATTCCGGTTAATGCGGAAGACCGGGGCTGGGCCAAAGCCCAGCTCGACCCGAACACCAGCAAACACCTGATCATCACCGCCGCCGCCTCCAACGCCGAGCGGAACTGGCTGCCAGACCGATACGCCGCGGTAGCCGACTACGCCGCCAGTCAGGGTTTTTCCGTGTATCTGTGTGGCGGGCCGTCCGATCATGAAAAGAAATTGGCCGCCGACATTCAGGCCCATGCAAAACATTCCCTAAATAACCTGGTTGGCCAGTCGAGCCTGAAGCAATTGTTCGCCCTGATTGGTGAGGCCAGCCTTGTGCTCGCACCAGACACCGGCCCGGCCCACATGGCCGTTGCTGCCGGCACACCCGTTATTGGCCTCTATGCTCACAGCAACCCGAAACGCACCGGCCCCTACCTTTGGCAAAACTACGTGGTAGACGCCTACACCCCCGCACTGAAGCAGAGGCGAGGCGAGACCCCAGAACAAAGCCGCTGGGGCCAGAGACTCAAGGGCGAAGAGTTGATGGAAAACATCACGACAGAACACGTTATCGACATGTTGGACCGCTGTATTCAGGAACAGAACCTATGACCAACAAAGCCGTATTTCTGGACCGGGATGGCGTGATCAACGTGGATCACGGCTACGCGTATCGCAAAGAAGATTTCGAGTTTGTAGACGGGATTTTCGAAGCCTGCCGACACTTTCAGGAGCAGGGCTACCTGTTGATTGTGGTCACCAATCAATCCGGCATCGCCCGAGGCATGTACACCGAAGCACAATTCCAGGAACTGACAGACTGGATGGTAGAACGCTTCAAGGAACAGGGCGTGACCATCTCCAAGGTTTATCATTGTCCGCATCATCCGGATTTTGGGCCGGCAGATGAACGGGACTGCGATTGCAGGAAGCCGAAGCCGGGAATGATTTTGAGGGGGATTGAGGAGTTTGAGCTGGACCCGGCGGCGTGCATTATGATCGGGGATAAGGTAAGTGATATGGAGGCTGCAAACTTAGCCAACCTTTCGCAGGGAATGCTGCTCGGAGGAGAACCACCCCATACAGTGAGTGACCTCGATATTTCGTACATAAAATCTCTGACAGAGCTGTAATCATGAAAAAGCTTGTTGTTGACCTCGATGGGACCATTACAAAAGGCGACACCTCGGATTACCGGAACGTATCTCCGAATCTGGATGTGATCGACAGGTTACGTTTTTACAAGAATCTGGGTTACGAGATTATTATCCAAACTGCTCGCAACATGCGGACCTACGAAGGAAACGTAGGAAAGATCAATATACACACTCTGCCGATTATCACCGAGTGGCTTGACCAGCACGAGGTCCCCTATGATGAGATTCACGTAGGCAAGCCCTGGTGTGGTTTCGAAGGCTTCTATGTAGACGACCGGGCTGTTCGCCCATCTGAGTTCACACAGATGAGCCCCGAAGAAATTGAAGAGCTAATAGCTGGAGAACACCAGTAATGTTCCTGATTATGTCTGCAGCCTACATAACACAGGAGTTACGATCCGAGTTTGGCGCACTCCCCCCCAGCTTTCTGCCACTGGGTAATCGCCGTCTTTTTCAACACCAAGTAAGACTGGCACCAAAAAACTCCGAGATTTTTTTGACACTCCCAGAATCCTTTAAAGTCTCGAAATTTGACCAAGAGTGGCTTAAAAAACATCATGTCAACGTCGTCAAACTACCAGACGGCCTGAGTTTGGGCGCCTCACTGGTTACAGCCCTTAACTTAGTGGAGCAGGGTTTTGAGGCACCGTTGCACGTACTTTTCGGCGACACACTAATTGACCCACTACCTAACGGTGACGACTTGGTTGCCGTTGCGACCGTGGAAGATAACTATGACTGGGCCATCATCACAGAAAATGATGATAACTGGCTGGTTAGCAGTCAAGATACGCTGAATGGAAACGAGCACTCAGTGGTAACAGGGTACTTCAAGTTCAGCAGTCCAAGACAATTAATACGCTGTATAACACAATGTAATTGGCAGTTCCTCGAAGGACTGGGACGGTACCGTAAAACCGTTGGACTCAGCACGGTAAAAGTCACCAACTGGTTGGATTTCGGGCACGCAAATACCTATTTCAGATCAAAGTCAGCACATACAACGCAAAGGGTCTTCAATGATCTGAAGATCACACCAAACTGGATCGAAAAATCAGGCACTCACAGCGTTAAGATCGAAGCAGAAGCAAACTGGTTTGAAAGCCTACCCCCAATGCTGCGGCGCTTCACACCGCAATATTTGGGACGTCCTGAATGCTCAGAAAAAAGCGCATACAGGCTAGAATACCTACATCATACTCCACTAAACGAATTATATGTTTTCGCGGATATTCCACCGTTGTTATGGAAGAAAATATTCAAGGAATGCCTGTCATTTCTGGAAGCATGTGCAGAGCACCACAATCAGAGAACGAAACAGTCGTCCGCCCGCCTGAACGCACTTTTTACAGAAAAAACCACCTCGAGACTTCAAGACTTTTCTCGTGAAAGCGGCATTCGAGTTGACACTGTTTTTCGATATTACGCAAGGGGAGGGGAGAAAAGGAAACTTGAGCTTTCAATAGAAGATCTCGTGCAGGGCAGTGAAATACGGCTCCCTTCCCAAGAAGCCGCTAGTACACTCATCCATGGTGATTTCTGTTTTAGTAACGTGCTCTACGAGTTCCGCACTAATAGAATCAAGGTGATAGATCCTAGAGGACTGAGCCCGGACGGGAAGCAGAGCATCTACGGTGATCTTCGATACGACCTTGCAAAGCTAAGTCATTCGGTTTTGGGTATGTACGACTGGATCGTTGCTGGCTACCACAACACTCTTCTCAACAGCCGGGATATATCTATCACCCTCCCGGAGACACCTAAACTCCATGATATACAGCAGCTCTTTATCGAAATGGTGGAATCACAGTTTTCGATCACTCCAACTGAATTATATGCAATGCAGACTCAATTATTCCTTTCTATGCTGCCTTTGCACAGCGACGACAAGGGTCGGCAGCAAGCCCTTCTTGCAAACGCATTTCGCATGTACGACATGATGGAGCGACACCAGCAATGATTGTTATCCCGATGGCAGGTCTGAGCTCCCGCTTTTTCGAGGCTGGGTACGACAAACCAAAGTATATGCTGGAAGCTCATGGCCGGACGCTTTTCGAACACTCAGTTTTGAGTTTCGAACAATACTTCAGCAGCGAGCATTTCGTCTTCGTTGTGCGAAATGTATTCGACACTCCCGGTTTTGTAGCCGAAGGAGCTGAGGCACTGGGAATCAAGAAATACGATGTCATCGTTCTTGATCAGGAAACACGGGGTCAGGCGGAAACGGTTTATTTGGCACTTCAGCAGGTTAAATCAGATGAAGAGCCACTGACTATTTTCAACATTGATACCTTCCGACCGGGCTTCACGTACCCCGATGAGAGCCGCAGGGGTGTAGGTTACCTCGAGGTTTTCCGGGGGCCAGGCGAACATTGGTCATTTGCGGAACCAACATCACCAGACTCAAACCTGGTGAAAAAAACTGCCGAGAAAAACCGCATCTCGGACCTGTGTAGTACTGGCTTGTACTATTTCAGACGCGCGGAGTATTTCATGGAAGCCTTTGAACAATATTGTCTAACCCCCGAGTCTGAATGGCCTAAAGGCGAGATCTACGTAGCACCACTCTACAACCTGCTGATAGAGCGCGGCGATTCAGTGTACTACCACTTAATCTCTACAAGTGAAGTAATTTTCTGCGGAACGCCGGATGAATACATCGAGTTTCTCGCGTAATAGCAAAAGGTTCAGAAGATGAAGATCGCATTCATTCTCGGTGCAGCAAACTATAAGCTGGCACTCTATCGTGCAACTATCGACACAGCGTCAGCATTGCGCGAAAAAGGTATCGAAGTAAACTATATATTCTGGGAATACCCAGGCACCTTGCAAGGAAATGATCAGTACATCCCTATTTTTGGCTTGTCCAAGGAAACAAGGGTAAGCAAGTGGTTTCTGAAGTTACTTTCATCCCTTCTCGGTCGGCACTTTTACTACTTCCTATTCAGTCGCTTTTTTGCGGCTCAGCTTTATAGACGAATAAGATCAGAAAATTATGATGCACTTTTCTTCCACGGAATGAGCTGTATTCCGATGCATCAGGGTATAAAAAACGAATTTATCATTGTACATAGCTGTAAGGCTCAGAATTTACTGGGCAAATTATCTGGGATCAAACGTAAGTTTTATCGAAAGATATATCAAAAAATCTACAGCGATAAAAATTTACTGTCAGTGTCGAAGGATGTGTCAACAGATATGCTTAATGGCATTGGTGCTTCGCCCAAAACTATTGGCGAAATCTACAACGGCTTCAATTTCGCACGTCTCAAAACTGCGATGCAGAATCCCTGCTCAGTGACGCTTCCAGATGCCTACATTATGTCCGCCGGCAGGCCTGATCGAACAAAGCGATTCGACATCTTACTTGAAGCTTATGCAAAAACCAGAAGAGCCTACCCTTTGGTGATATTCGGTGATGGTAAAAAACTAGGTGAATTGAAAGAGCAGGCAGCTAAACTTGGGTTATCGAACGATGTAATCTTCCCAGGGTTCTGTAGCGATTTGCTTGGAGCATATCGAAACGCTGTACTTTATGTATCTAGCTCCGATGTCGAGGGGCTGCCCACTGTGATCGTTGAGAGTCTGGTGTCCGAGACACCTGTTGTTGCAACTGACGCTGGAGGCAGTAATGAACTACTTGCAGGCAAGCTTGCAAAATGGATTGTTCGCCGAGGTGATGCCGATGGGCTGGCAAAAGCCATTGACGACATCCTGTTAGATCCACCCGAAGTGAGCGAGAAAGATATCGATTTTCTTGATTATCGTGTTGTAGCCGACAAATACGCAGACGTTGTCAACAAGAGTTTGGAGCGTTCAAGTGGTAAGTAACGCTGACATCACCGTCGTTGTTCAGGGGCCAGTGCAGACCTTTCGGGACCGAGAGCAGGAAGAGGGCATTACCCAAAAGTGTCTAGAGTCCGTCCGCCGGCATCTACCCGGCGCCCATATAGTTCTCTCTACATGGCCAGAGCAAGACCTTGAGGGCCTAGACTATGACGAACTGGTGATCAGTCCAGATCCTGGCCCGAACATCCGCTACTTCAAAGCAAATGGGGAGCCTCAGCTATTCAACAACAACCGCCAAATAGTGTCGACTAAGGAAGGGCTAAAACGCGTCAGAACCCCTTATGCCATCAAGCTTCGCAGCGACAATTTCCTAACCAGCACCAACTTTGTTGAGCTGCAGAGCCGTTACCCAGCACGGAGTGAAAATTTCCGCTTTCTCCAAGAACGGGTGGTCGTCAGCAACGTCTTCACAAGAAAATATGCCAAGGGCTTTCCAGTGGCACATCATCTGAGCGACTTTTTCTACTTTGGACGCACAGAGGACCTGATTTCATTGTGGGACCTCGACTTACTCGAGAACGCGACGGACATTATTGAAGAGAATGAAGTATCTTACCTCTCAACCTTTCCGATCGATTGCACTCAGATGCTTTGGCTTAGAGCGTTATCAAAGTTCGACCCCGACATTTTCCTGCGAGGCTTACTGGATAACCCATCGGAGAAACTCGAAGAATCTGATCACATCTATGCAAACAACCTCGTAATCGCATCGCCCGAGGAACTCGGGCTCGGCCTTTGTCAGAAGTTTCTCGGCACTGCAAGAATTTCCCGACCTCGGGGTCGGTGTGCGCAATGGCAACATTTCGAGTGGCAAAATCAATACAACCGGTTCTGCAACCCGTCGCCCCCCATAGGTACGGGTAGTAAAGTCGCGGCACTAAGAATCACCTTGCAACGGCTCATTTACGTTCACCCAACAAAAATTGAGACCGTTTTCAAAATCCTTAAACGGAAGAAACACTGTCAGCAACTAAAAAAAACCAACTGAGGCTTCGATCCCAACTACTGAAAAGAGCGTGCTTCAAGCGTGTTAATTCACCACTCTCCAATCAGAATGCTGAGTTCTATCTGCAGCCAGTATGCTAAGCAAGAAACCAGCATAGAAAATGACTGGCACATGCAGCAAGGGGACATCGGTCAAAGCTGAAACACTTAGAAGAAGTACAATTGATACGCCTGCCACCCGTCTCCAAAGCACCATTCCCGCGGACCAGAATGCTTTGATCGCCGCCAGCAGAGTCGCTACAAAAATACCGAGTCCTAGAGCACCTTTCTTTACCCAAGTATCCAAAAACTGATTGTGAAAGTGCGCTGCATTGAAGTGATAGAGCTCTGCGCTCAGCTCTCCCTCATGGTGCAGTTCCTCCAGTGCGTCTCGATAACCGTCTCCGTGGCCCATGAGAGGAGCATCAGCAATCAAAGGAATCGCTGAACGCCAAAGTTGCAGGCGAATACCAACCGAGGTGGAGAGATCTCCGCTGCTCACTGCCTCTACTTCGTCAATAGTCTGTACAATTCGATCCGAGTTAATGATCGCTAAACCCGATCCGGCAGTCAGTAGAACAACCAACAGTGCCAGAATAATTTTCCGGGATCTTACTCCGGGTTGCTTTAACCCATACAGCAAAGGCAGTGCTACAACCGCCACCAGGACTGGTATGAGAACTCCTCGGGTTTGAGTCATCATCAAAGAAACTAAAAGCGCGAGAATCAAAAATGAGGCTATTATTTTTATCCGTAGCTTCTTGCATGCAAACAAGACCCATGCGTACAAAGCCAAAAAAAGAACTCCGATCACCGTTGCAAAAGGAATGGGATTTATATGTCCTCCGACACGACCGCCATACTGCAAATACTCGCTGAAAACTAATACTGTCAATGCCAACGACGATGCCATCAAAAGGCCAATACGCCACGAATCAGGTAGCCTTATGCGCCGAACAAACTGCAAATAAAGCGCAAGACAAAGGAGCGCTCTCAATTCACTCCAACTTCCACCATGGACTACATAAACAAGAGCAACGTAGCCCACGTACAACCAAAGCACTTTGACGAATGAGTCCAGTGGAGAGCTATGGTTGGTCATGGTAATCATAAAACGCCTGCCCGCCGCCAATATGAGCAAAGAAACAATCACAATGCCGGGGACATATTTGGCACCTTGCGGAATCCACCACATGAGAGTAAAAACGTATACAACGGGCGCCAACACCAACCAACGTACAGTCAGTGGCGCATGACGGGAAAAAAACATGTTTAACATTAAATTTCCGAGACTATCGTCTGAGATCAGGAGGGATTATAGGCAGTAAGTAGCGCAGCCCAACCAGGTGCAACATCAGTGTGCGTATCGCTCGAATAGAGCTTATCAATAGAACGCTTTAACCTCTTCAGATTTTTGGCTTTCCACTTCTCATCAGAACTATTTCTCGCTTCTGAAAAGAAGCGTGCCTTGTCGAAGTCAATTAGAAAGACCTCACGGCCCCTAAGTAGAATATTAAAACAGTTAAGGTCAGCATGATAAACGCCAGCATCATGAAAGCGGCGAACCGTTTTGCCTACTGCTCGCCAAGCTTCAGTGTCGAGATCCTGCAAGCAATCACCCATTGGACGAGCATTGAGAATACGCCCCACAATAATTGCACCGGTATAAACCAATCCTGCCCGTTTCACCATTGCAGCAATTGGCTCAGGCACCGGAAAGCCTGAGGAGTATAGTTCGCTCAAAATGCGAAACTCTCGGAAAGGCCGACTTTTTCCTGTCCCGAGATATAGGTAGCTTGAAGACACTAATTGAGAAACAACCCCACCTCTTTTATAAAGTCGTAAAACCCAAGCTTGCTTCCCGCTGTCAATAAACCACGCACTGCCTCGACCTCCAGCCGAAACTGGTATGGCATTGTTCTGCCAGAAAGCAATATCAAACCAACGAAAGTCAAAGGTATCTGCCTGCTCAGGTGCAACAAGAGCAGAAATCTCGTTGGATACTATGCTCACCTCGTTATTAGGGCTCACGGACTTCACCTTTTATGACTGCACGTTGATAACACTAATAAAAAAGCCGCTCTTCTGGTACCAAAAGAGCGGCCTCTCGACCCTTCAAGCCGAATAGTGCATCTTATTTAACCAAGGTCAGCCACTCCTGGTGAGCCGACAACTTCCCCTTAACCGCATCAAAATACATGCTCTGCAGCTTCTCGGTAATCGGCCCACGCTTGCCTTCACCAATCTGACGACCATCCAGCTCGCGGATGGGCAGTACTTCGGCGGCGGTGCCGGTGAAGAAGGCTTCTTCGGCCACGTAGACTTCGTCACGGGTGATGCGGCGCTCTTTCACCTGCAGGCCCAGGTCTTTGGCGAAGTCGATGATGGTGGCGCGAGTGATGCCTTCCAGGCAGGAGGTCAGCTCCGGCGTGTGCAGCACGCCGTCACGCACGATAAAGATGTTCTCGCCGGAGCCTTCAGCCACGTAGCCTTCGTTATCCAGCAGCAGAGCTTCTTCGGCACCGCCGGAGATGGCTTCGTTCAGGGCCAGCATGGAGTTGATGTAGTTGCCGTTGGCCTTTGCCTTACACATGGTGATGTTCACGTGGTGGCGGGTATAGGACGAGGTGCGCACCTTGATGCCCAGCTCTTTGGCTTCCGGCGACATGTAGGACGGCCAGCTCCAGGCGGCAACCATCACATGCACTTTCAGGTTATCGGCACGCAGGCCCATGCCCTCGGAGCCCAGGAACGCCATGGGGCGCAGGTAGGCTTCGTCCAGGTTGTTTTCACGTACCGCTGCACGCTGGGCTTCGTTGATCTCATCCTTGCTGAACGGCATTTTCATATTCAGGATGTGAGCGGAGCGGAACAGGCGGTCGGTGTGCTCTTTCAGGCGGAAAATCGCCGGGCCGTTCGCGGTGTTGTACGCACGCACGCCTTCAAAACAGCCAAGGCCGTAATGCAGGGTGTGAGTGAGGACGTGGGTTTTGGCGTCACGCCAGGGAACCATTTCTCCGTCCAGCCAGATAACGCCATCGCGATCAGCCATCGACATTCTGTTCTGCTCCTAAAAAAGCGGTTTTACGGGGAATCGGCATTCTAGCAGGATTCTCTGTTGAAATTGAATGTCGCTTAACCAGCCAGCATCACTTTTTCCCACATGGATCGTATGTATCCCCGCTCGTCTGGAAATGCATCGCCCTCCACCTGGCTATTCAGGTTCTGCAGCGCTCGCCGATGGATAGTCGACCTCAGGGTTATGAACACCTCCCTGAGATTTTCGGTATCTTCTACCGCCATTACCCCGGCGCGGCCCAGCTCTTCCATCTGCCGGATGTTGTCCGTCCATTGGGTCAGCTCAGGATGCTCAGCACTCCAGGCCAGCATCAGGTATTGCACCAGGAATTCGATATCGACAATGCCGCCGCAGTCATGTTTGATGTGGAATACATCAGGCTGTTTTGCTTCCGGGGTGCCGAGGTTGGCGCGCATTTTTTCCCGCATATCCACGACTTCCTTGCGCAGTGCCTGTTTGTCTCGTGGCTGGCAAAGAATGTTATGGCGAATGGACTCAAAGGCTTTTAGGGTATCCGGGCAGCCGGCCACGCCGCGGGCCCGGGCCAGGGCCTGGTGCTCCCAGGTCCAGGCATCGTTCTGCTGATACTTTTCAAAGGCCTGAAGCGTGCTGACCAGCAACCCGGAATTGCCCGAGGGGCGCAGCCGCATATCCACTTCGTACAACTGGCCGGACGGGGTCTGGGTGCTGAGGATATGGACAATGCGTTGGCCCAGGCGGGTGTAGAACACGGCGTTGTCGATGGGCTTATCACCGTCCGTAGCCAACTCCGGATCCGCCTGGTGCACAAATACGAGGTCCAGATCCGAGGTGTAGCCCAGTTCGATTCCGCCGAGTTTGCCATAGCCGATAATGGCAAAGTCGGTGTCACAGGCGGAGCCATCAGCACGGCGGGGGTAGCCGTGCCGGCTCACGAGGTTTGCAAAGGCCACATCCACCACGTGGTCCAGCACCACCTCAGCAATCCAGGTGAGGTAATCACTCACTTTCATCAACGGCAATGTGCCTTTGATTTCAGACGCGGCCACCCGAAGCACATGGGCTTTCTTGAAGTACCGTAGCGATTCCATCTGCTCTTCCAGGTCTTCAAAGGGAATCCGCAGCATCTGCTGGCGCAGGTCGTCCTGCAGTTCCTCTTTGGCCGGTGGGGTATACAGGCTTTCGGCATTCAGCAGCTCATCCAGCAACAGCGGTGTTTCCGCCAGCAGACTGGCGACCCAGGGGCTGTCGCTGCACAGGCGCACTAACTGGGTCAGGGCGCCGGGGTTTTCCAACAAGAGCACCATGTAAGCCGTGCGGCGAAGGATGGCTTCGACAAGCTGAAGCACCCGCTCAAGTGTTTCGGAGGGGTTCTCAACCCCGGTCAGGGCGCGTAGCAGCAGTGGCATGAATTCATTCAGGCGCCGGCGCCCCTGGGTTTGCAGGGTTTGCACCGTGCGGCTGTCGCGCAGGTCGGTCAGTTTCTGGCAGCTGTCTTCGGGGCGCTCAAACCCCTGCTCAGCCAGCCACTCCACAGCCGCGGGCGCCTCCATTTCTGCCAGCCAAAGCTCAAACCAGCCATCCTCAATACCTACATCACCCTCCTGCTCGTCTTCATCCGACGCAATAATGTTGGAAAAATGCGTGGCCACCCGCTCGCGATGATCGCTCAAAGCCTGCAGACAGTCCGACCAGTCTGCATATCCCATTATCCGGGCTACCCGCGCCTGAGACAGGGCATCGTCCGGCAATTCCTGAGTTTGTTTGTCTTCCATGCCCTGCAGGGCGTGCTCGAGGTTTCTCAGGAACACATAGGCATCACGAAGTTCCCGGACCACTGCAGAAGGCAGTAACTCCAGTTCTTCCAGCTCTTTCAGGATTGCCTGCAATTCCCGCTGCTGGAGTTCCCGGTCGCGACCACCTCGAATCAACTGGAACGCCTGCACCACAAACTCAATTTCACGGATGCCACCGCTGCCCAGCTTGATGTTGTTCTCCAGTCCTTTGCGGCGCACCTCCCGGCTGATCATCGCCTTCATATTGCGCAGCGATTCAAAGGCACTGAAATCAATGTACTTCCGGTAAACGAAGGGCCGCAGGCTACTCATCAACATCTCCCCTGCCCGCTGGTCGCCCGCCACTACCCGGGCTTTCACCATCGCGTAGCGTTCCCAATCCCGGCCCTGGTCCTGGTAATAGGTCTCCAGCGCTGCAAAGCTCAGGGCCAGGGCACCGCTCTGGCCATAAGGGCGCAGGCGCATATCCACTCGGAACACGAAGCCGTCTGCGGTGATCTGGTCCAGCGCCTGGATCAACTTCTGGCCAAGGCGGATGAAAAACTGCTGGTTGTCCAGGGCCCGCCGGCCACCGCGGGTTTCGCCCTTACCCGGGAAGGCAAAGATAAGATCAATATCGGAAGAGACATTCAGTTCACGGCCACCGAGTTTCCCCATCCCCAGAACCACCATTTTCTGGGGAGCCTCCTCGCCAGTTCCAGGATCCCTACCCCAGGGCGTACCGGATTCCTCGCAGGCCTGCTCGTACAGCCAGTCCAGCGCACCATCAATACAGGTGTCGGCAAAGGCACTGGTGGCCGCGATGGTTTCCTGAAGGTCAGCCCACTTCAGCAGATCCCGCCAGATAATCCGAAACTGGACTTCACGCCGGAATTGCCTGAGCGCAGCGTGCAACGCTGGCTCAGAATCCACAGAGTCCAGAAAAGAGGCCCAACGTTCCGCCAGCCAGGCTTCGGTGGTGGGCTCTTGCAATGGCCGGGCCTTAACCGCCGAGCGAACCTGCTCCGGGTGCCGCTCCAGGGTTTGCCTTAAGAAGAGGCTCCGGGCAAAGGCTTCGGCAATATCGGCCTCAGAGAGGCCTGCCTCATTGGCCAACCATCCTGGAACACCGTCCGGAAATATCGATGCCCAACAACCCGACACATCGCTTGCCAAATCCGCCGGCAATGAACCCCAAGGCTCAGACATAACGCAAACCCCTGTCTCTCTGATATATTTTCGGTACTGTATACCTAACTCAACAAGGACTGAACAGGCATACGGATTTTCAGTTAGTTGCCAGTAATCCGGATAGGTCACATCGTTCATCGTCGACAATGCTGAGCGCTGGCTCCAGCCCCATGACCGAATCCGGATACCGGATATACAACGGCAATAAATACACTGACTCAACGAGCAGAACGCTGCGGCGCTGCCCCGGAAAAACAAGGTAACCGATGTCTTATCTCGATTCCGAATTTTACCAACCACTGTACGAGGCCATTACCACGGGTGACCAGGCGCAGATACGTTACGCGGCCGCTACGTTCAATGCCGCCGACCTGGCGGAGTTCGTTGAGGAGAATCCGGATAACGAAGAAGGTATTCGGTTGCTCCGGGCCCTGGCAACTGATCAAAGCGCCAAGGTGTTCGGTTACATCGGCCCGAACACCCAGACGTTGATTGCAGAGCTCTTGCCCACACGAGACCTGGCTGAGCTGGTAACCGCCATGCCCTCAGACGAACGGGCCGACTTCTTCAACCTGCTGGATGAGAACCGCCAGCACACCCTGTTCCAGTCCCTGGCCAGCAAAGAACGAGAAGACCTTCGGCGCCTGGCAAGCTTTGAGGAAGGCACTGCCGGCGCCCTGATGAGCTCGGAATACGCGGTGATCAGCACCGGCATGTCCGCCAGCGCAGCGATTAACCTCCTCAGAAACACCGCGCCAGACAAAGAGACCATCTACCAGGCCTACGTGATCGACAACCAGCACAAGCTCGTGGGCGCCGTCTCCCTTCGGAACCTGATTACCGCTATGCCAGGTACGCCCGTGGACGACCTGGTCGCCACCGGTCTGGTAACCGCCAGCACCGACACCCCCCAGGAAGAAGTGGCCCGGCTGATCTCACGCTACGACTTGCTGGCACTGCCGATTCTGGACCAAGACGAACGGCTGGTGGGGATCGTCACCTACGATGACGCCATGGACGTAGCGGAAGAAGAGGCCACTGAAGACATTCACAAAGGCGCCACGGTAGGCAAACTGGAAACCGGCCTGAGAGACGCAACACCGTTCTCACTCTACCGTTCAAGGGTGCAATGGCTGGTCATTCTGGTATTCGCCAACATCTTCACCGGCGCCGGTATCGCCTATTTTGAAGACATCATATCCGAGCACCTCGCCTTGTTGTTCTTCATGCCACTTCTGGTCGCCAGCGCCGGTAACGCCGGGGCGCAGTCCGCCACGCTGATGGTGCGGGGGATGGCCACCGGTGATGTAACAGTGGCTGACTGGGGCAAACTGCTGGGTAAAGAAACCCTGGTAGCGAGTGCTCTGGGGATTACCATGGCTGTTGCCGTGATGGTGGTGGGCATTATGCGCGCCGGGCCGGAAATCGCTTTTGTGGTTGCCGTTACCATGATCGCCGTGGTGATGGTGGGCAGTCTAATTGGCATGTTACTGCCTTTCCTGCTGGATAAACTTAAGTTTGACCCGGCTACGGCCAGCACCCCGCTGATTACCACCATTGCCGACGTCAGCGGTGTGCTGATTTACTTCAGCGTGGCAACAGCGCTTCTGAGCCTGCCATAGCTGACGCACCACTCCGTGGTGCAATCTGGTGCAGCCGCAAAAAACTGACGCCCCGAGTTAGTGCGCATTGGGATAACTCAGCAACCGCAACAACGGAGGTTTCACGCACGCTTCTGATTTATATAAAGTTTCATTTATTGGCATCGACTGTGCTTCGTCAACCGTGAGTTAAACAATCGATCCAAGAGGTATCCGATGAAACGCAATGCATACAACCTGACTGCTTCGGTACTCACTGCTTCCCTGCTCGGGACGCTGGCCGTGCCAAGTATCGCCCACGCAGAATTGTCTGCAAATATTGGTGCCGTGAGCAACTACATGTTCCGGGGCCTCACCCAGACAGAAGGTGCCTCCGCCATTCAGGGCGGCGTTGACTACGAGGACGCAAGCGGGCTTTACGCCGGAACATGGGTTTCCACGATAGACTTTGGCGACGAGGCCACGCACGAACTGGATCTCTACCTGGGTTTCGCGGGAGAAGTGGAGGGCATCGCGTATGATGTCGGCTACATCTACTACGCCTACACCGATGCCCCGGACAACATCGATTTCGGTGAAATTTATGGCGAGATCGGGCTGGGTAACTTTGCCGTCGGTATAGCATACACTGCTCATAGTGAAAACCAGGACGACGTTTTCGATGAGGGCGACATCTACTACTACGGTTCGGCCTCGCTCCCACTGGCGAACGATTTCGCAGCGTCTTTCACCGTTGGCTACTACGATTTCGATGTTGATGGTAAGGCCGGCTTTGAAGATGCCAGTTACGTACACTACTCAGCCAGCCTTGCAAAGGATGCGAGCGAATTCGGCGAGTTCAGCCTTAACGTCGATTACGCGGACATCAGCAAAAGCGACTCTCCCTTCGGCAGCCCACGCGCTGACAAACCGCAGGTTTGGGTAGGCTGGACCAAATCGTTCTGACACGTTATCTGCCCGGATAACACAGGCAGTAGTGCAGAGAGGGGTCGGTTATCCGGCCCCTTTTTTCTGTGCACCGTCAGCCTGCCGCCAAGGCCAACTGGAGGCAACCCAGGCGCGGCACATGATCAAGCAGATCTCGGGTGTTGCATCCCGACTTCAGAAAGCCCTCTACCTCGCGCCATGTAGCATGACATCCTGACTCCGTGGATTTCTGAGTTAATTGTCTGAAACAGTCTTCCGGCAATGCCAGCGCAGCCCCTGTGAGCCAGGAGTCACTCAACGCCCGCAGGAACCCGCGCACACACTCCCCATCTTCTGCCACCCGTGTTTCTCTGCCGGTAATACCCGCAAGATAATAGCCCTGCTCCGCCTTACTGATCAGGTTCAGTAAAACCGGCACCTCGACAGCAAGTGCCTTGGCCCAGCTCAACAGCAGTGACGAGTTTCCGGACTTCAGCTCAAACTCCACCTCACACAGGGGACGAGACCTCCCACCCCCGACAACCTCGCCACAATCGACGGCAACTTCAACAAGTGCGTCCGCAGTTTCAAGCATCACCACCTGCCTGGAGAAGTTGGTTTCGAAGGCCACTTGGAGTTTCTGCAGATCCAGCTTTTGCTTTAATGGCGTGTCTTCAAGCAACGACAGGTCAAGCTCAGGCCCCGGCAGCGGCCATTCCCACTCCTGACGGCGATGGGCACCATCGACAAACTCGCCCTGAGTTTTCAGGGTCTGGATGAAGCGATCTCCAGATTGTCTCACCCGAAGCGCCGACCTGGCCCTGTTAAGCGTTGCGTCTGGCGTATCGTAGTAGCGATTCATCAGATCCTTTCGACCACCGGGACTGGCCTCAGGCTGCGCCAGCAACCACTCGAGGGCTTTTGCCTGCGCCGGTTCCGATAGCGTCAGTTTGATCTCAAGTTCGACGGCCATGGCATACTCCAAAAAACGGGCCCCTAAAAATACAAAAACCGGTGACCTTAGTCACCGGTTTTTGAGACTACTTGATTAGCTGGTTAGCTGATCAGAAGTAGTAAACAGCACCAACAGACGCGATTGAACGCTCGCTCTTGTCCGCAACACCGTAAACGCCGTCATCGCCGCCACCGAGGTAGCCTTCGAAGTACACATACATGTGATCAGACAGGTTGTGCAGAGCCTGCAGAGTTACAGTGTCGATATCTTTGTCAGCGAACTGAGCATCGCTGAAGTTGTTGTCATACTGGGTCAGCTCGTAGGACAGGGCGAACTGGTTTTTGCCCAGAGTATAGATACCCATTACACCGAAGGTGTCAGAAACGTCCTTGCGAGTGTGGAATTCACCGGTCAGACGCAGGTTATCCAGGTTGTAGCTGGCGCGCAGGCCGTAGGTGTTTTCGTTGTTCTCACCACCACGACCGCCGTCGTTGGAATCAACCGCGAAGGCCAGCTCCAGTGCATCGACTTCGTAGGCGGCAGACAACTGCCAAGGGTAAGACTTCTTGGAAACTTCCGGATCGGCGTCGCCGTTGATCTGGACAGCTGCACCGATGGTCAGGCCACCGAAGCTCGGAGACAGGTACTGAACCATGTCACCTTCGCCAGTGTCGTAGTCAATGCCACGTGACAGGGTGGCGACTTCGTAGAATTCTGAGATTTCAGTTACAGCACGCTCATAGATGCTGTCATCGGTACCCACCCACAGCTGGCCGAAATTATCACCTTTAACACCGATGTAGGCTTCGTCGATGCGGAAGCTGTCGCGGGAGTCAATGTCATCTGCCCCAAGACGGTCGATTTCGATCTTGAAGAAACCAGTCAGGCCCGGGGCGATCTCATGATCATGGACGACACCAAGGGTAGAGCCGTTATCGGCGTGCTCAACGGAGGAACCACCGCCATCAACATTGTCATGGTACAGAACGTACTGGATGTTGCCGTACACGGTCGGCATGGAATCCATTTTGGCCGCCAGGTCAGAAGCCGTCAGAGTCGGGTTCTGTGCAAAAGCAGCGCCAGAGAAAGTTGCAGCTGCGATAGCAGAAGCAAGGATAGTTTTTTTCATGTTGCGTCTTCCTTATTGAGTTAACTCAGGTTTTCGACGGGTTCTAACTCCCGATTTTTGCTGGCAAAACAGCCTGAGCTGCGCTTGCCGGACTCCTGATCGTCTCCCGTTTATATCCTCCGGGATACGACATTTTTTCTTTTTATGAGGTCTTGGCGCCAAGCCAGACCTTAAATCTCAACCACTTAACAGCTTTTCTTAAAGCTCTTAGTGATGAACCTGTTTTAATACAATGAATGTATTTTTGCAAATTTTTAAAGTTCGTTTTTTAGCCTTTTTGGCACCAGAAGATCAACCTTTTATGCCCAAAAACCGCGGAATCGTCCATCGTTCTCACCAATCAAGTTAAGGGCCATAAACAATAATAAACTTTTAAAACAACATATTACAAAGAAATATCGACACCTTCCCGGTTTTCACCAACCCCCTCAGCCTCATCAACAGCACCAGAAACGCGCACCGAAAACCCGAGCGCCACATTTCGGGGCATCAAGCTTTGCCAACCACATCCAACATGAAGGTTACCGGCCCATCATTCACTAAAGCCACCTTCATATCCGCTCCAAACTCGCCTTCACCGACCCGGTCATTACCCAACTGGTCACGACACAGAATCACGACATCACGATACAACGCATCCGCCAGCTCAGGTGCAGCGGCCAGGGAAAAACCCGGCCGGGTACCTGAACGGGTATCGGCAGCAAGCGTAAACTGGGGAACCACAAGGATGGAGCCGCCGGCGTCTTGAACATTAACGTTCATGCGGCCCTGCTCGTCCGGAAAAACCCGGTAGGAGAGAATTTTTCGGCACAGTTCCTTTGCCTCACTCGGTGTGTCGTCCCTTTCAACGCCCAGCAACAACAGAAGCCCTCTGCCAATGCTGGCAATTTTGCGGCCATCAACCGTCACACTGGCTTCCGATACTCGCTGGATAAGTCCTTTCATTCAATCCCTTGAGCAGCAACTTCGAGGGTTAAAAGTCAGAAACGTTCGAGAGTGTATCGGCGGTTAACACGGGCCGCAACCCCTTCAGGGCAAGAAAAGACAACCCCGTCACCCAGCCGGAGAATTTGTGCTGGCCACCACATCTTCCACACTGCGAATGAGGGTGTCGATGATCGCGGGCTCGGAGGCGGAGTGCCCGGCATCGCGAATAATGCGGAGATCGGCTTCGGGCCACGCCTGGCTCAGCGCCAGGGCGTTATCGAGAGGGCACACCATGTCATAGCGACCGTGCACGATTACCCCAGGAATCCCTGACAACCGCGATGCGTTGCGTACAATCTGGTCAACCTTCAAAAAAGCCTGATTCATAAAGTAATGACATTCAATTCTTGCCAGTGCGATGGCCACATGGGGGTGGGAGAAGCGCTCGACCACCCGGGGATTAGGATGCAGAGTTGCGCAACGCCCTTCCCAGATTGACCAGGCCTTGGCTGCCTGAATCTGCTCCAGCTCGTTGGGGCTGGTCAGCCTGCGATAATAAGCCGATACCAGATCATCGCGCTCAGCTTCCGGGATTGGGGCCACGAAATCCTGCCAGTAATCCGGGAACACCCGGTTTGCGCCTTCCTGGTAGAACCAGTGGATATCTTTAGGGCGGCACAGAAAAATCCCCCTGAGGACCAGCCCGGAGACCCGCTCCGGGTATGTCTGCGCATACACCAGGCTTAAGGTTGACCCCCAACTGCCACCGAACAGCAGCCAACGATCAACGCCCAGAAACTGGCGAACGGTTTCCATATCCTCCACCAGCTTGTCTGTGCTGTTACCCTCCAATTCCGCCAACGGAGTGGAACGCCCCGCCCCACGCTGGTCCATCAGAATGATACGGAAGCGTTCGGCATCAAAATATCGACGGTGATTATCCTCACAGCCGCCACCGGGGCCACCATGCACCACCAACACCGGAATACCCTCCGGGTTGCCAGACTCTTCCAGGTAAAGCTCATGGGGCTCCTCCACCGCGAGGTGGTGACGAGCGTATGGCTGGATTTCAGGATACAGGCTCAGCATGACGAACTCCGTTTCAGGGATAACGGTAGTCTAGCTGAGATTTGAGGGGAGAAGGCAATGGCCGTCCATGGCCATTCAATTCAATCCTTACTTCTTACCGGCGCGCTTACGCTCGTTCTCGGTCAGCAGCTTCTTGCGCAGACGGATCGACTTGGGAGTAACTTCCACCAGCTCGTCGTCGTCAATAAACTCGAGCGCCTGCTCCAGCGTGAACTTGATGGGCGGCACCAGGCCGATCACTTCGTCTTTACCGGAGGCTCGCATGTTGTCCAGCTTCTTGCCCTTGGTGGGGTTAACCACCAGGTCGTTGTCGCGGCTGTGAATACCACACAGCTGGCCTTCATAGATCTCCTGGCCCGGGTCAAGGAACAGCTTGCCACGGCTCTGCAGGGTTTCCAGCGAGTAGGTCAGCGCTGTGCCGGTGGCCATGGAGACAATTACACCGTTCTGGCGACTGGTAACATCACCCAGTTTGATCGGGCCGTAGTGGCTGAAGGTGGATGTCAGGATACCGGTACCAGAGGTCATGGTCAGGAAGGTATTCCGGAATCCAATCAGGCCACGAGCCGGAATGGTGTATTCCAGGCGGATACGGCCCTTGCCATCCGGGATCATGTTGGTCATGTCACCCTTACGCAGGCCCATCTGTTCCATAATGGATCCCTGGTGCTGCTCTTCAATATCGATGATCACGTTCTCGTACGGCTCCTGCTTAACACCGTCGATCTCTTTGATCACCACTTCGGGGCGGCCGACAGCCAGCTCGAAGTTCTCGCGGCGCATGTTCTCGATCAGAACCGAGAGGTGCAGCTCACCCCGGCCAGAGACCTTGAACTTGTCAGCTGAATCGCCTTCTTCTACCCGCAGCGCCACGTTATGAAGCAGTTCTTTTTCCAGGCGCTCCTTGATGTTACGGCTGGTCACGTACTTGCCTTCTTTACCAGCAAACGGCGAATCGTTGACCTGGAAAGTCATGGATACGGTGGGCTCGTCTACGGTCAGCGCCGGCAGTGCTTCGACGTTGGAGGGATCGCAAAGGGTGTCTGAAATGAACAGTTGGTCCAGGCCACTCACGCAGACGATATCGCCCGCCTGAGCTTCTTCAACTTCCACACGCTGCAGGCCGGAGTGGCCCATGATTTTCAGGATGCGGCCGTTGCGCTTCTTGCCATCAGCACCGACAGCCACCACCGGAGTGTTGGTTTTAACTTTGCCGCGCATGATCCGGCCGATACCAATCACACCCAGGAAACTGTTGTAGTCCAACTGGGAGATCTGCATCTGGAACGGGCCATCCAGATCCACCGAGGGGGCTGGCACGTGGTCGACAATCGCCTGGAATACGGCGTCCATGTTGTCGTCCAGATTTTCGTGTTCCATACCGGCAATGCCGTTCAGGGCGCTGGCGTAAACAATCGGGAAGTCCAGCTGCTCATCGGTGGCACCGAGGTTGTCGAACAGGTCAAACACCTGGTCTACCACCCAATCCGGGCGCGCACCGGGGCGGTCTATCTTATTTACTACCACAATCGGGCGCAGGCCAGCAGCGAACGCCTTCTGGGTTACAAAGCGGGTCTGCGGCATTGGGCCATCGATGGAATCCACCACCAACAGCACACTGTCTACCATGCTCATGACTCGCTCAACTTCGCCACCAAAATCCGCGTGCCCCGGGGTGTCCACGATGTTGATGTCGTAGTCTTTCCATTTCAGCGCGGTATTCTTCGCCAGAATGGTGATGCCACGCTCTTTTTCCTGGTCGTTGGAGTCCATAACGCGCTCGTTTTCGAGCTCTTTACGGTCCAGGGTTCCGGACTGGCGCAACAATTGGTCAACCAGGGTGGTTTTACCGTGGTCAACGTGGGCAATAATGGCAACGTTTCTAAGCTTATCAATCACAACGGGTATCCTGCAGAATTTAGCGGCGAGCAGTATATAGAAAAGTCCATGTCGATAATATGAAGAATAGTGCCTAATATGTAACCAATCAGCGAATGCACCACTATCAGGCATAACAAGATCCAATGCACCAATAAAGTGCACCCAATCAGTGCAACCAACACCTGCCAGCGGTACCCCGGTGCGCCAGAATCGCCCCGAAGCCTTGTGACTGCGCCGTTCTGGCGCAAAACCGGAAAACTGGCAAGGCCCTTGCTTATCCCTGAGCAGCCGTAATTTAAAGGTAAGGTTCAACAGCTTCTGTTAAGCTGCCCTGACCCGAAAAAGATCGGGCTTCAGCCCGCTGAACGATCCGGCACTACGAATACGACATCACTACGGAGCATGCACAATGTCCAAGACGATTGATTTGATCAAAGAACACGAAGTGAAATGGATTGACCTGCGCTTCACCGACAGCCGTGGTAAAGAGCAGCACGTGACCCTGCCTGCCACCGAGGTGGATGAAGACTTCTTTGCTGACGGCAAGATGTTTGACGGCTCCTCCATTGCTGGCTGGAAAGGCATCAACGAATCCGACATGATCCTGATGCCAGATGACGAAACTGCCGTGCTGGACCCGTTCACCGAAGAAACTACCGTGAACATCACCTGCAACATTGTAGAGCCCTCTACCATGCAGGGTTATGAGCGTGACCCACGCTCTGTTGCCCGTCGCGCCGAAGAGTACCTGAAGTCTACCGGCATCGCCGATGGCGCCCTGTTCGGCCCTGAGCCCGAGTTCTTCGTATTCGATTCTGTTAAATGGAATGTGGACATGCAGGGTGCGATGTACCACATCCACTCTGAAGAAGCCGCCTGGGTTTCCGGCGAAGACTTTGATCGCAACAACATCGGCCACCGCCCTGGCGTGAAAGGCGGCTACTTCCCGGTTCCGCCGGTAGACAGCCTGCACGATCTGCGTGGCGCCATGTGTGCCGCCATGGAATCCATGGGCCTGGAAATTGAAGTACACCACCACGAAGTGGGCACCGCCGGCCAGTGCGAAATCGGTGTTGGCGCCAACACCCTGACCCGCAAGGCAGACGAAGTACAGATTCTGAAGTACTGTGTACACAACGTAGCCCACGCCTACGGCAAGACCGCCACCTTCATGCCCAAGCCGGTTGTCGGTGACAACGGTTCTGGCATGCACGTACACATGTCCCTGAGCAAAGACGGCAAGAACCTGTTTGCCGGTGACAGCTACGCTGGTCTGAGCGAAGCGGCCCTGTACTACATTGGCGGTGTGATCAAGCACGCCAAGGCCATTAACGCTTTCACCAACAGCTCTACCAACTCTTACAAGCGTCTGGTTCCTGGCTTCGAAGCGCCGGTTATGCTGGCTTACTCTGCCCGCAACCGCTCAGCCTCAATCCGGATCCCGTATGTAAACAGCCCGAAAGCGCGTCGTATCGAGGTCCGCTTCCCTGATCCGTCTGCCAACCCTTACCTGGCATTCGCTGCTCTGATGATGGCCGGACTTGACGGCATACAGAACAAGATCCACCCTGGCGATGCCATGGACAAGGATCTTTACGATCTGCCGAAGGAAGAGGCACTGAACATTCCGAAGGTTGCGGAAACTCTGTCTGAAGCGCTGGATTGCCTGGAAGCAGATCACGAGTTCCTGACCCGTGGCGGCGTGTTTACTGAGGACATGATCGCAGGCTACATCGACCTGAAGCGCGGTGAAGTCGAGAAGCTGAACATGACCACTCACCCGGTTGAGTTCCAGCTTTACTACTCCTGCTAATGCAATGCACCAATAAGGTGCAAAGCATTCGAGCCTTAAAGCCCCGCCCCGTGCGGGGCTTTTTTGTGCCGCTTCTCGCAAAACCGATTAAACACCCCGCGCCCTTAACGATATGTAACCAAGGGATTGCCCTCCGGCGTTGAAATGCCCGCACCCGCCGCCGATAATCGAGGCAGTTCACTACCGCAGGTTATTGTCATGAAAGCACCGCTCACGCTCGTAACCGGCCTGTTACTGCTGGCCACCGCATCCGCCCATGCCGAGGTTTACCGCCATGTGGATGCTCAGGGCAATGTAACCTTCTCGGACGAGCCCATGCAGGGTGGCGAAGAGATTGAGGTTAAACCAGTAACCACCATCACCCTGCCAAAGCCCGAAGCGGTGATGCAAACCGAACAACTGCGCGAGGAAGTCGAACGCGAAGGGGCTGTCTACGAAACCCTTTCTCTGGTCTACCCAGAGAACGACCAGGCCTTCCACAGCGGTAATGGCGACGTGACGTTTGAAGTGCGCAGCAGCCCCAGCCTGCGGCGCGGTCATCGCTACGAAGTAACTCTGGACGGCCAACCGGTTGGCCAGAGCACATCACGCTCCATCACCGTCCGCAATATTGACCGGGGCACCCATCAGGCGGGTGTCCACATCGTGGATAACGACGGCATACAGGTGAAAAGTGGCCAGCCCATCACCTTTACCATTCACCGCCCCTCTCGCCTCAACTGATTTTTTTGCACCACTTTAGTGCAACCGCACCACTATAAAGCCATACTCTGGGCAGCGAAGGGGCAAAAACCCGGCTGCCTGTAGCTCCAGGCTCCCCATCTGCACCAACCTACAGCACCCGGATGCCCTCAGGGCCCCGCTGTGCCCGCACTTAGACCATCGTCTTACGGCAGCTGGCAAAGCTGGTTCGCTTTTTGCAAAACCGGAATAACAACCATGGCATTAAAACGGAAATCACGCATGTCGTTCCAACCATCCAATTCGCTGGGAAGCGGTTATAAGAGCATCCTGGACAGCCTTACCACAGCTGTTCTGGTGCTGGGAAACGACTTGGCTATCCGTTACCTGAACCCAGCCGCTGAAAGCCTGTTTGAAACCAGCATGACCCGCAGCCAGGGCCTGCCTCTTAAAGACGTACTGCTCGATTCCGAAGACGCCCTGAAAACCCTGCATGCGGCCGCGGGCAATGGCCAATCGTACACCCGGCGAGAGGCCGAATTTGCCCTGCTCAGTGGGTCAAGGCTAACCGTGGACTATTCAGTGACTCCCATCAGCCTTGATCCCATGGAGTTATTGATTGAAATTCAGCCACGTGACCGGCTGATGCGCATCAGTCGCGAGGAAGACATCATCTCCCAACAGGAGACCACCCGGATTCTGGTTCGTGGCATGGCCCACGAAATCAAGAACCCGTTGGGTGGCATCCGGGGCGCCGCGCAGTTGCTTGACCGGGAACTGAACGACGAAGACCAGCGCGAATACACCCGGGTCATCATTGATGAGGCAGACCGCCTGCGTAGCCTGGTCGATCGCATGCTCGGCCCCAACAAGGCCCTCAAGATTGCGCCCACCAACATCCATGAAGTTCTGGAGCGGGTTCGCACCCTGGTTGAAGCCGAGAGCAAGGGCCGGGTCCGGCTGAAGCGGGACTACGACCCCAGCATTCCGGAGTTCCCCGGCGACAAGGAGCAACTGATCCAGGCGTTCCTGAACATCGCCCGCAATGCGATGGAGGCTGCTTTCGAAAATGAGGGTTCCCACACCGCAGACGCACCGCCAACGATTACTTTCCGCACGCGGGCACTTCGCCAGTTCACCATCGGCCACCGCCATCACCGCCTGGTCTGCAGGGCAGACATCATCGATAACGGCCCGGGTATCCCGGCGGACCTGTTGCAGAACATCTTTTATCCCATGATCAGTGGCCGGGCCTCGGGAACCGGCCTCGGCCTTTCTATTACCCAAAGCATCATTGGCCAGCACCGAGGGCTGGTGGAATGTGAGAGCGAGCCTGGAAGAACCGACTTCATCATCTTCCTGCCTCTGGAGGACAACCTATGAGCCAACCGGCAAACGTCTGGATCATCGACGACGACAAGAGCATTCGTTGGGTGCTGGAGCGCGCCCTGAACCAGGCCAGTATGCATCCAAGGGTATTCGACAGCGGCGAAAGCATTATGATGCGGCTGGAGCACGAGCAGCCCGATGCCATCGTCAGCGATATCCGCATGCCCGGTGTAGACGGCATCACCCTGCTCTCGCAGATTGTCGACAAGCATCCCGATGTACCTGTCATCATCATGACCGCCCATTCAGATCTCGAAAGCGCGGTTACCAGTTATCAGACCGGCGCTTTTGAATACCTGCCCAAGCCCTTTGATGTCGATGACGCAGTAGCCCTTGTGAAACGTGCGGTGGCCCACAGCCATGAAAAGCGCGCCGCCAGCGAACCCCAGGCCGACAGTGCCCAGCGCAACACCGAGATCATCGGCGAAGCCCCGGCCATGCAGGAAGTTTTCCGGGCCATCGGCCGCTTGTCTCACTCCAACATTACGGTGTTGATCAACGGTGAAAGCGGCACCGGTAAGGAGCTGGTGGCCCAGGCCCTGCACAACCACAGCCCCCGGGCCCGCAACCCGTTCATTGCCCTGAACATGGCCGCCATCCCCAAGGACTTGATCGAGTCTGAACTGTTCGGCCATGAAAAGGGCGCCTTCACCGGTGCCGGCGCAGCCCGCCAGGGGCGGTTCGAACAGGCGAACGGCGGCACTCTGTTTCTGGACGAGATCGGCGACATGCCCGCCGACACACAGACCCGTCTGTTGCGGGTATTGGCCGATGGTGAATTCTACAGGGTAGGCGGCACCACGCCGATTAAAGTGGATGTGCGTATCATCGCCGCCACTCATCAAGACCTGGAAAAACTGGTGCAGGCTGGTAGCTTCCGTGAAGATCTTTTCCACCGCCTGAACGTTATCCGTGTTCACCTGCCGAAACTGGCCGAGCGACGGGAAGACATTCCGCGCCTGATGCAGCACTTCCTGAAGCGGGCCGCCAAGGAACTGGCGGTAGAGCCGAAGCTGTTGCGCCCGGATGCCGAAGAGTACCTGACCACCCTGCCCTGGCCCGGTAACGTCCGCCAGCTGGAGAACACCTGCCGCTGGCTGACAGTGATGGCCAGTGGGCGAGAGATTCATGTGGATGATTTGCCGCCTGAGCTATTACACCAGGCGGAAAGCGAGCACAGCGCCATCGGCCAGACCTGGCAGGAAGGCCTGAAAAACTGGGCGGAGCAGGAGCTGAAGCGCGGAAAGAAATCCATCCTGGACACCGCCGTACCGGAATTCGAGAAAATCATGATCGAAGTGGCCCTCAAGCACACCGGCGGTCGCCGCCGGGATGCATCCGTGCTGCTGGGCTGGGGCAGGAATACGCTGACCCGGAAGATTAATGAGCTCGGGCTGGACCATCCGGAAGGGGAGGAGGATTAACATTCCTCTCCGCCCGCTGGCTATCAGTTGGCGGGCACTTCCCGCCAGTAGATGATACGGTCGTTGCCTCGGTAGACGCCGAAGGTGGCCCAGGCGTAGGGGTTCACCAGGCTGTCGGGGTTATCTGCATCCCAGAAGTCTTTCAACCAGTCGTTGCCGACATCCAGCTCTACGAGAATCCCCCTTGCCTGAGGGGACTCCGAGCCTGACGGGCTCGGCGCGGACAACTTCAGCCTGTAATCTTCCGTGCTTGTGACCAGAGGTTGGCCATTTTCAAGGTTGAGTTGTGCTTCAGCCACGCCAACCACGCCAGTTTGGCCGCTAGCCAATGCGGATTCACTGAAATCAACCGTGACATTTTCCGGTAAATCGTAGAACCAGCAGGTTTCTTGCTCGTGCAGCCTGAAGCCACCGTTATCAAAGACTTCCGCACGCAGGGGTATCAGGAGCTCCAGGTTCTCCGGCCCATAGGCGTTATCCAACACCACCCGCCCGTAACGGATTTCAAAGTCCGCCTCGGGCGTAAACGCCCGCGGTAAGTCCTCGACGGGGTTGAGTATTGTCACTCCATCAGCGTCAATCAGGCTTTCAAGGCTAAAGACAAGCTGTGGGTTGTATGCACCCACTCTTGCATTCCTGGTTTTGGGATAACGAAACTCATCATCAAGAGCGAAACCGTAAATCAGATCACCATCGGTGCCCGGTGCCAGGGTCGGTAATGCAAAAACAGCTTCGGCCTCCAGCGGTGCCTCATCAACGCCCACCGCGCTGTCATCCTCAGCAGGGAACTCTGCAAAAACAAAGTCATTCGAGCCCAGGCGCTGGAAGACCGTGCCAGCGTAGTTCTGGACCGCACCCCCGGTCCGGTTTTTGGGACTGACAATGATCTCCGGTGCCATGTCCCATCCAAAAGGCTCGCCTGTGTACACCCAACCCCGGTCAGCTGTGCAAGAGGTTCTGTCTGAAACCAGAGGCTGGCTACTAAAGCGCCCTGGATCTATGGCAATGTCAAACCACGCGGGGATAAAACGACCTACATAGGGAACAGGAACACCAGGCACATCCTCCGTGCCCAAATAGGCACCACTGCTCAAAGAGGGCTCCAGTGCAAAAGTACCGACTTCCGGCCAGGAAAATTCCCCGCAACCTTTTCCACCCTGGGGATCCGAACAAGACTGACCGAACTCGCCCAGCTCACCCTCCAAATCCGCAAGATTTGGGAGGGAAAAACCAGCGGCTTGTGCCACGGAAAGAGCAACCGCTTCGATGGGCACTTCCCGGCCAAAATTGGGTGTGCGCTCTCCCAATGCGTTCAATGCTTGAACCTCGATTTGGAATGGATCGCCGGCGACTCTAAACACATTGGTGTCTGTTACATCAGGGCTCTCGGGATTACCGGGTACCGCTACATCAAATCGGTCAGGCCGGGCAATGAAACTGCCAGCGCCCTCCATCACAAGCCCCTCCTCTTCACCCACCCCGCTATAACTTGCCTGCAAACGCATCGCCCCAACGTCTCGATAACGAAGCGGGAAGATTGAAGCTCCGGATTCATCAAAATCAAGTTCCAGAGTGTTGCCAGACAATTCCACACCTGAACTTTCAGGCCACATGTCCCCTGTGAGCGGATTCTGATAAGTGGAAGTGAACCTAACACTCCTTTCCCCAGTGAATGCAGGAACGCACTGCCCAGGATCGGTTTCGCCCGCCTTTACGGCAAAGATCGAAGCCTGAACCTCTTCCGCAGATATATGGTTCGGAACGTTAACGATAAAGCCCGAATCCGAAAATAGAATCTCACAACTGCTTTCGATCGCAGACCGATCCGCAAAACATCT
This sequence comes from Marinobacter sp. MBR-99, assembly GCF_040547575.1. Lineage (NCBI taxonomy): Bacteria > Pseudomonadati > Pseudomonadota > Gammaproteobacteria > Pseudomonadales > Marinobacteraceae > Marinobacter > Marinobacter sp. MBR-99. The sequence goes on from NZ_JBEPPY010000010.1 coordinate 146,161, forward strand.
CACTGGGGGCGTGCCGGCTGGGTTTACCGTCGACGCCGTAATCCCCAATGAAACTGCGCCTGGTTCTGTAGAGCGAAAGGCAAGGTCGTCCGTTTCACCCAGAAAGCTTACATTGCTTCCAGACAACCAACCGCCAACGGGAGAAAGTGAAACAGTCACCGGCTCACTGAATAATTCAGTACAACCCGGATTACTGCAGGCACGAACCCTCAACGCTTGAGCCGGGGTGCAGGTTAAGGCAGTTGATGGGTGGAAAATCCTGAAATGATCAAGGGACACTTCAGGATCTTCGTTGATGCAGGCGCCTCCAAAGTCCGTTCGAGCGATCATCTGCCTTTCGAAAGTGACGTCCGAACTCACGAGCCCCGAAATGCTTCCCTCTGACGCTATGGCGCCAACTAAAACCGGGTTCTGGTTAAACTCTACATCACCAGTTACATACACAATTGCGTTGAGGTTTGCATTATTCTTGAACTCAAGATTTCCATCGACAATCAGCAATAGGTCACTCGGGTCTCCACCAGCATTCATCGAGAAATTATTCCCGCTGATAATCAAGTCTCCATCCACAATTACCCGGGCCGAACCATCTACTGAGAAGTTAATGTTATTTTGGTTTTGCGCGAACTCACGAGGTGGGTAAACGTGGTTACCAGCAGTTATGACGAAATTTCCGGGCCACGGTGTCCGATTTCTTGGGCCAAAAAGATCCAAGTCCAAGCGATTCCCCACATCAAGATTCGCGTTGATCCCGGTATCAGATGAATAAATAGCGGAGCACAGCGCCACAGGCTGCCAGGAAACACGAATTTGTCCATGGCCGCCCCGGCCCGGAGCTGAACCAAACAGACCAGCGCCAGCAGCCCCTCCGCCGCCTCCAGGAGACTCTCCCGGTTCACCATCACCGCCAAAGATCAGAAGCGCTGTTCCTCCTTCCGAACCACCACTCCCCCCCTCAAACGGTGCAATAGCTCCAGCACCAGCTGTAGCCGAGAGTCCGTTTGACAGACTGCCAGCAGATGACCCGCCACCGCCTCCGCGGGCACCAATACCAAAAAAACCCGTCGTACCCTCAGCGCCATCCCCACCAGTGTACAAACCAAAGGTACTACCAGCAGCACCTGCGCGGGTTCCCCCATTTCTACCACTAGAGCCGCCCCCGGCCGATAACTCACCGGGCGACAAGAACCAGCTAGCCTCTCCGGGAGATTCACTCGCTGGAGCTGCACCACGACCAACAAAATACGGCACGCTGTCACCCGGGCCAACTATGATAGTTCCCTTGTTGTAAGCGCCGCCGCCACCACCGCCCCGGGCTGGTCCACCTCCACTGCCACCGGCACCCCATACTTCAACCGTGATTCTGCTGACTCCCGATGGCACTTCAAATTGACCTGCACCAGGTTCGGTATAAATAACGGATTCTTGCGCCAATATCAGGCCCGGCGCGATCAGGAGAACAAAAATCAAGTTGACTGGAGATCTCAGCAAGCGAGATAGAAAAGTCATCTGAGCCTCACCTCTACGGCACGCTCTGCCCCATCAGTCCCCGTTCCACAAGTGCCTGAGCTTGTTATCAGAAGAGAGCCTGAAACACCTCCAATCTCGGAACATGAAATTTCGCTGAAACAGGATGAGAGACCTCCGGCCTCATAATCTACTGTTCCGACGGGCGCCGCTCCGCATGATAAAAGTGAACTGTCACCTTGAGAGAGCAGCTCCGACAAAGCCACCTGCGCCCCACTCTCCGCCGCAAAAAACGCTCGCTGTGACTGGATCTGCAAGCTGACCGATTTGCCGGAACTTTCCTGCAGCTGCGCCATGCCGATGACCAGCAGGGCCAAAACGGTAATGATAAAAATGGCGATGGGCAGGCCCGCGCCGGTTTGTTTTCGAGGTATGGGTTTAGGGCACATTGCGGATTTGCACCTCCTGGCTCACACGGGTGGTTTCGCCGCCGCCCTGATTAACCAGCTCAAATTCAAAGTTCACCACGGCGGCCCGGCGCAGTGATGGTGGCGTTACTCGCAGATTGAATGAACCGTTGACCAGATTCGCGCTCATCACTTCCCGGGTTCCACTGCCTCCGCTCAGAGCGGCTGCCGAAGGCTGGGCACCGCTTGGCGTGTAGCCACTGAATCGGTAAAGCCATGGCCCCATTTGGCAGATGCTGACGGGCGAGGCAATGGCATACAGGCGTTTCTGCGGGGAGCGTTCGCGAAAGCGATGGCTGGCAGAAAGTTCGACCGTTGTATCGCTAGCCGCCACTGCATTAATAGCTGGTGAAACCGGCCCTGGATCGGAGGTGCCGTAGAGATCGAACTGGGCCGAGCCGTAGCCATACACCACCAGCCGGGCGCCGGAGGGGACAGCTCGGCCGAAGGGTACTATGCTCACGTCATCAAAGCCTGGGCCTGTTGTCAGGGATTCATAGCCGGTGCCGGCGATCACCGGCAGCCATTCCAGACATTCGCCGTTCTCGCGAACGGACAGGGGAAACGCTTCGCGCACCTCCCGGGTGATTTGCTCACTGATCACCACGCCTTGCAGCGCACGCTGTTGCCGTTCACTGACATCAAGGGCTCCACGTGTGGACAGGGCGACAAACTGTACCGAGATGGTGGCCACAATGCCCAACAGCACGATGACCATCACCAGCTCAACCAGGGTGAACCCCTGTTGCCGGCGCATCAGAAATTCCCCCGGTAGGCACTGAACAGGTAGGCATTGCCGGACGGGTCGGTAACGATGATATCGATGCGTTTGGCTTCATGATTGCTCAGGCCCACTTCTGTGCCGGCACAGGCCACCGAAATAGACACCTGAAAATTGTTGTAGCCCGATAACGATTCCTCCTCGCTGTTCTCGGGCGGCGCGTTATTCAGAGTGTGATAATCGTCCACATCATTGAACGTGCGCCGTGTTTCGCCATCAGGCCCAAGGTTGTTGCAATCCGCGTCGCCGGCATCCACTGCTCCGCCGCCCACGGGAGAACCGTGGGCAAAGGATTTAGCGAGGATTTCGTCCATGTAGAGTTGCGACAATGCTACCGCACGGGTCTGATTCAAGGGATCAGCACTTCGGCCCGTGATCAAGGCAAAGGCACCAACGACGCCGGCGATGGCAATGCTGATAATGACAATGGTCATTACCAGCTCCACCAGGGTCGCGCCCTGCTGGCGAACACCGGGTCGCCGGAAAAACCTCATGAACAAGGCCCCTGATACACGGCGCCAAGGGAGCTCAGGCACAGGGTAAAGTCACTGTCGCCTGAGATCTGGAATTGGAGACTTTGCCCGCTAAACGGTGCCGCCAGGCGCCCCATTCGGTCAAAGTTGATGGTAAACCCGCCGCCAGGAATCGGAGTGAGCCCGGATTGACCGGCTACCTGATACGCCACACTGGCGCCCTCACGGCGGATGGAAAACAGCGAATCCGCCGCCTCGAACTCAAAAGCATTCGAGGTTTGGCGGATGGTTACGGAATTGGAGGGATTGCCCGCCAGCGCTGCTTGTTGGGCAAGCAACGTGGCGGAGGCTAGTTGTTGGGTGGCCAACAAGGGAGAGAAAGCGGTGTTTCTGGTAAACAGGCCGACTCCCAGGGCGGAAAGTACGCCGATAAGGATAATGACCATCAGTAATTCAACCAGGGTAAATCCCGAGGCCCAAGTAGCACTCACGGTCCTCATGCCCCCTCCATAACTCCGATTGAAGTCGGGTTAGTTAACCACTTTTTGATATGAAAGCTGAGGGCAACGGCTTGCCCTCAATAACCATCCCCCGCCCGATTAACAGTCAGTTACGTCTACCGTGATGACCGGCGCAGTGTCAGCATCTGCTGCCGCGGTAAAGGAAACCTGACAGTTAGCGGGAGTCGCCGCACCATTTGCGCGAACGATAATTGGATTCCCCGCGACCACCGTATAGTCATCGGCGTTGATCTGGGCAGCGTCTAGAATACCGGTCTGGGTCGCTGCGGGGTATCCGAACACGGTATCAACACTAGCACCATCAAGCTGGACAGTACCCGTGGCTGCAGCTGGATCACACGCTTGGCGAGCAAGACAGGCAGAACGGACGATAGAGTTAGCTGAACGAATTGCGCCTGCTGCCCCCTGTACAGTGCTGACCCGGGCATCCCCACCCAAATCCGCAAACCGCGGCAGAGCAAACGCCGCCAGAATACCCAAAATTACAATCACCATAACCAGTTCGATCAGGGTGAAACCTTTCTGCTTTCTTGTCTGAATTGCATTCATCATTGTCATTACCTCTTCTGGGGTCTACTCAAAATCGTTTTTCGATATCAGTTGATGACGGTCACTACGGAGCCGTCAGCGGTGTCGTAGGTGATGGTGCTGTTCTGGCCATCAAGCTGGTACTCGTATTCGCATGCGGTGGTGTTGGTCACAGAGGCCCAATACTCCGCGTTGGCGTTAGCGGCTGAGCGCTGGTCGATGGTCGGAGCGTTGGACTGCATCAGGCCCCGCCAGATCTGTACGCAGCGCGCCTGGTCCGGCGCTGTGGTCGTTCCGTCAGTTGAGGTGGCCCAACCATTTCCATTAACGGCCACATTGCCATCACCAAAACCATCAACAGCACTCACCGCTCCAGTCTGGCCATTCGCCACCCACTGAGCCTTAGCCAAAGCCACACCCGCACTCAACGCCCCGGCGGTACCCTTAATACTCGCCTGATGCGCCTGCTCCGAAAGCTGCGCAAACCTGGGCAGCGCAAACGCAGCCAGTATAGCCAGGATGGCAATCACCACCACCAGCTCGATCAGGGTAAAACCCTTTTGTTTTTGCTTGCTGTTGTACTTCATCATTCCTCAGCCCCTTGCCTGTGATCTGTCGTGTTATCCCGTCAGCGGCTGGCGTCCTGCCCGCTCACTGTGGTTTCTGTCAACGGCACCGGTGCCAGCTTCAGGCCGGTGGGCCGCTGTGCTTGCTCCCGCAGGTTATTCCGGCTGCAGTTTGCAAATTCGGTTGTCACTGTCCAGGCGAGGGGTTGGCCAGGTTCTGCAAGCTGCCCCTCAATGGTTATCGGCTGCTTTGGGTTATAAATTAACCAACCTTTGCCAACTTCGCCTGTTTCTTTTTGTTGCCCGAGGCGAAAGCACCAGTCACCTTGCTTCGCCCCCCCATCGCTACATATGCCCGCGTACATGGGCCATTGGTGGTCCAGCCAGCCGAAGGGGTTACGCCCTTCCAGCTCTTCCAGACTGCCCTGCCGGCTCAGCATGGTTTCGGCCCCTTTCACCACCAGTGCCGAGCGCAACTGACTCAACACCATGTTCACGCTCTGTTGTTCCGCCCGCTGCAGCTCGCCTTCCAGTTTGCCCAGCAATACCCACCAGAGAGTGAACAACACCAGCAGGGCCACAAACAACCGCAGGCGCCGGGCGTTAGCCAGCCCATTGCCGGAAGACCATGCGGGCTCGCGCACTAGCCGCGCCCCATGGCGGCAGCTCCCAGATCCCAGATGGGCAGGAACACCCCCAGCGCCAATATCAGTACCAGGATGCCCATGGCCACAATCAGGATGGGTTCGATGGATTCCGCCAGCCGTTTCAGGCCGTAGTCCACGTCCTCGTCGTAGAAATCCGCCACGTTGTTGAGCATGTCATCCACCGAGCCGGTTTCTTCCCCCACGGCAATCATCTGCAGGATCAGCGGGGTGAACATTTCGCTGGCGCGGGCGGTTCGCAGCAGGCTTTCGCCGCGCTCTATCCCGAGGCGCATATCCTTGATGTGGTGCGCTATCCAGGCGTTGTCTGTGGCATCGGCGACCACGGTCAAAGCGTGAGTCACCGGCATACCGGCTTTCAGCATGGTGGCAAAGTTACGGGCAAACCGGCTGAGGGTAATCAGTTCCAGAAGCGGGCCGATAATCGGGAGCTTCAGTTTGTAGCGGTCCCAGATTTCCCGCCCCTGTTCTGTCTGCTTCCACTGGCGCACGAGCACTCCGGCAGCGGCGAAACCAAACAACATCACATACCAGTAATTGAGCAGGAAGTTAGACGTACCCACCAAGACCTGGGTCAGGAAGGGCAAGTCGGCCCCCATGCGGCTGAACACCGAGGCAAACCGGGGAATGACGAGGAAGTTCACCACCATCAGGGCAGCAAGCAGGGCCACCACCACAAAGGTGGGGTATCGCAATGCCTGTTTTACCCGGCGTTTGGTGTCCCGTTCCAGTTCCAGGATTTCCGACAGTCGCTTGAACGCGTCATCCAGCATGCCCGTATTTTCGCCCACATGAATCATGGCAATGAACAGGTCGGAGAATACTTTCGGGTGCGCCTGCATAGCCGTAGCCATGGTGTTACCACCTTCCAGGCGATTGGTGATGTCTTCCAGCACCTCGGCCAGAACCGGTGAACGGGAGGTTTCCGCCAACCCACGCATGGTGCGGATCAGCGGGATGCCCGCTTTGGTAAGCGCATGCATTTGCCGGCAGAATACGATCAGTTCATCCAGCGTTACTTTTTTCCGGAAGATGGCCAGGTTATTTACCCGGTCCATGCCGGATTGGGTTTGCACCTGTTCCTGAATGGCCAAAGGGGTAATACCACGGCGCATCAGCTCGCTGGCTGCCGCATCCACATTGGCGGCGGTCAGTGAACCCTGCTGGACAACCCCACGGTTGTCTTTACCCCGGTAGCTGAACTGCATCAGTCGTCTACCCCTATGGCGCTGTCGGCAGACAGGTCGTCACCTTCCAGCAATACTCCTTCGGTGGTTGCCGCCACCCGTGCAACCTCTTGTAAAGAGGTCACGCCCTGCAGGGCATAATCCATGGCGCACTGGCCAAGCGGTCGGAACAACGGGCTCCTGCGGGCAGCCCGGGTAAAATCAGACACATCTTTTCTGCGCAGGGCATCCAGCATGTCTTCGTTCATTTCCAGCATTTCGTAAACGCCCACCCGGCCCTTGTAACCGGTGTTGCTGCATTGGTAGCAGCCGCGGCCGTGCACAAAGCCGGCCTCGATATCCAGTGGCTCCAGGTCGAAAGACTGCAGCCACACCAGTTCCTGCTCGGTGGGCTGGTAGGTTTCCTTACAGTTGTCACACACCCGGCGCACCAGCCGCTGGGCCACCACGCCCAGCAGGGAGCTGGCCACCAGAAACGGCTCGGCGCCCATATCGATCAAACGCATGGCACTGCTGATGGAATCGTTGGTGTGCAGGGTAGACAACACCAGGTGGCCGGTCATGGCGGCACGCAGGCCGATTTCCACGGTTTCATGGTCCCGCATTTCGCCTACGAGGATGATGTCCGGGTCTTGTCGCAGGGCAGAGCGCAACACCGTGGCGAACTCCAGCCCGATTTTCGGGTTTACCTGCACCTGCGTGATGCGCGGCAATCGGTATTCCACCGGGTCTTCGGCGGTGATGATCTTCACTTCCGCCTTGTTCAACTCTGTCAGGGCACCGTACAGGGTAGTGGTTTTACCACTGCCGGTGGGGCCGGTGACCAGAATCATGCCGTGGGGTTTTTTGATCAGCTTGCGGAATCGCTCCAGCAGGTGCGGCGGCATGCCGGTGCTTTCCAGGTCGAGGGTGCCCTGGCTCTGATCCAGCAAACGCATTACCACCGATTCGCCGTACTGAACCGGCATGGTAGATACCCGCACATCAATGCTGCGGCCTTTCACACGCACGTTGAAGCGGCCATCCTGGGGCAGGCGTTTCTCTGAGATATTGAGCCCGGCCATCAGCTTCAGGCGCAGAACAAGCGCAGCATTCACGCGCTTTTCTTTCATCACCTGCTCTTGCAGTACGCCATCAATCCGCTGGCGAATGCGCACGACGGTCTCGTCGGGCTCGATATGGATATCCGAGCTTCTGGCCTGCACAGCATCTTCGAACAGGGTCTGCAGCAGTTTGACCACCGGTGCGTCGGCGCTCTCGGACTCCGCTGACAAGTCTGCCAGGTCGAATGCGTCATCACCCAGCTCGTCTTCCAGTTCTTCTGCCAGGGAGGCGATTTCATCAGTGCGGCGGTAGACCAGGTCGAGCGTATTCAGCAGTTCGCTTTCCCGGACCACCGCCTGTTTGATGGGCTGCTTGAGCACCCGTACCAGTTCGTCGTAGGCGAAGATATCCAGCGGGTCGGCCATGCCCACCAGCAACTCACCGCCCTGCTCCGCCAGCACAATGGCCCGGAATCGGCGGGCCATGGCTTCCGGCAGCTTTTTCACCAGTTCGTTGTTGAACTGGTAGTGGCGCAGCTGAACAAAGGGCACGTCTAACTGGCGAGACAGAATGTTGAGCAGGTTATCCTCGTCCACGTACCCCAGATCAATCAGGGTACGCCCCAGCTTTCGCCCGGTACTTTTCTGCTCACGCAGGGCGGTCATCAGCTGTTGTTCAGTGATGACGTCATTCTGAACCAGCAGGTCGCCTATGCGGATTTTCTTTTTCGGTTCCGTACTCATGATTCCGCCTGCAAGACTGAGATGCGTTGCCGTGCGTAGTCCGCCAGCGAGGCGGATAATCCGGGCATGGCCGCAGCCTGGGTATAGGCCTGAAGCGCACTTCGGTTGCGCCCGCCAGTTTCCAGCGCAATGGCCAGGCCCAGCCACCAGGCGCCCTGGCTGTCATCGTGGGCAATCAACTCCGACCAGTGGCCAGCGGATTCGTCTGCCTCTCCGGCCTGCTGTAAGAGGGTTGCCAGGGTAATACGATATTCAACTTGCTCGGCCACCGGTGGCACGCGGGCCTGCAGGGTGGCCAGCGCCAGGGTTAGGTCACCCTGCGCTAATTGGGCCCGGGCTTTCAGCAATCTCAAGCCGGTATACTCTTTGGTCACGGAATCCGGCAACCACTCCAGGGCTCGCCCGGGCATATCCAGTACCAGCATTTCCCGGGCAAAAGTTTCCCGGCTTTGTGGGGCTGGCTGACGGTCGGTCAGTTCCGCCAGGATCCGTTCAGCCTCACCATTACGGCCCGATGCCAACATACTTGCCAATTCACGACTGGTACGCAGGTCCACCGCTTCCGGTGTTTCCCGTTGCTGTTTTACCGATGTTTCCGGGGCCCGGCTCTCGGTGTGCGCCTCAGGCGCAGAGGGTTGTGGCTGAGTTTGCGCCGCCTGGATAACGTCGGGCTCACTCTCGGCCGCTGCGGGTTCCCTATCGGTCGGCCTCAATGGCTCCGGCGCAGTCTCGGTTACCAGCGCCACCTCGACAGGCGGAGCAGCAGGCGTCGATGGTTCGGTTCTGGCTGCAGGCTCAGCAAGCACAGGTTCAACAATTGCCTGCGGCTGAGCGGTTGTCTCAGTCATTTCCTTCCGTTCAGGCGTCGGCTCGACGGTGGCGACAACAGCCGGCTCTTCCGAATCACCCGACAGCAACCACCAGGCGATCGCGCCACTGATCAGCGCCAGTGCCAGAATCAATAGAATGATCACCGGCGCCCGGGACCGCCCTGCACTCTGAGCCATCGGCTGGCCAGTATAGGCGCCGGCCACACGGTTCTGATTCTGGCGTTCCTCGGCAGCCCGCAGGGCATCGTTCAGCAAACTCACACCCACCTCCGGAACCAGCCAACCGGGCGCGCACTTTCTGTGTCTTTCACCGCTTGCAGAGCGTGCTTTCTGGCTACTTGCCGCTCGCCCCGCCCCCAGGCCGCCAGCATGGACTTATGGGCCAGGACATTGACCAGCCGGGGAATACCGCCGGATGAGCGCCAGATGACTTTTAATGCTGCCGGAGCAAAAATGTCCGCTCCGTTGTAGCCGGCCTGGGCGAGACGATGCCGAAGATACTGGGCTACGGAATCCTGGCCCAGTGGCTGCAGCCGGGTCTGGAAGGTAATTCTCTGGCGCAACTGGCGAAGGCTGTCCTTCGCCAGCAAGGTATCCAGTTCCGGCTGGCCAAACAGCACAATCTGCAACAGCCGGGTGCTTTCGGTTTCCAGGTTGGTCAGCAGCCGCAGCGCTTCAATGGTTTCTTCCGGCATGGCCTGGGCTTCATCAATCACCAGTACCGCCGGGCTTTGTTCCATGGCCAGAGCAATCAATCGCTGGTTCAGTGCCTTGAGAATCTGGTGGCCGTTGTTGCAACCCGCTACGTCGACACCCAACTCCTCTGCAACTGCCTCATAGAGCGTCTCGGGCGGCAAGTTTGGATTGGGGATGTAGGCGGTGCAGGCGGTCTTGTCCAGTTCGTTGAGCAGCAAGCGGCAGAGCAGCGTCTTGCCGGTGCCCACTTCACCGGTCACCTTGATAAAGCCTTCCCGCTGCTGAAGCGCCACCAATAGCAGTTCCAGAGCGTCGGCATGGCTGGGCGCCCGGAGGAAATACCGGGTGTTTGGCGTCAGTGCGAACGGTGCTTCCTGCAGTCCAAAGTGGCTTTCGTACATCAGCGAGGGGCCGTCTCCGCCTGGGGCTTGACCGACTCAGCCGAGTTCAGCAGATCCCTCAGCACGCTCATCCGCTCCCGGCTGGCCTGAACATCCGCCTGCATCTGGCCGGCGTTCGCCACCACTGGCCGTATCAGGATGACCAGCTCGCTCTTGCGGGATTCAAAGCGACGCTGCTTGAACAATTCACCCACCAGCGGAATGTCGCTGAAGAAGGGTACGGCAGAGGTGGTGTCTTCACTGGTGTCCTGAATCAAACCACCGATCACCACGATCTGCCCGCTTTCTGCGCGAATAACACTGTCTGTCTCACGCACGGTGCTGCGCGCCAGAGGCAAGGTGACATCCCGCTCGCCGATGGTGATGACCTTTTCCTGGTCATTCACTTCGCTGACTGACGGGTGTACGTGCAGTGTTATCGCGCCGCTGTCGGAAATCTGTGGAGTAACGTCCAGAGAAATACCGGAGAAGAACGGTGTCAGCTCCACCGAGGTCGAGGTTCTGTCGGTGGCGGTCACGGCCGAGTTGTTGTCGTTGAAATCAATATCGGTCACGAAGAACTCGTCAGTACCTACTTTGATAACGGCTTTCTGGTTATTGATGGTAGAGATTCTCGGGCTGGACAGAATCTGAACGTTACCCTGCTGGCCCAACAGTTGGATCAGGCCTGTAAAATCGCCGGCGCTCACTGTGGCGGAGAACAACCCGCCAATATCCGGGGTGCGGATCGGCTGCCCCCCCAAAGACTGCGCGGTGAAATAGTCAGCACGGCCGGCAGAGCTCTGTACGTCGGCCCAGTTAATGCCCTGCTGGTAACCCTCGTTCAGGGTAACTTCCAGGATTTTCGCTTCGAGAACAACCTGGCGTTGCATGATCAGCTCCGTCCGGTGAAGGTAATCCTCCACCATTCGCAAATCGTCAGCGCCCGCCCGAACCATCACCAGGCCGGCACCGGGGTTCACCACCACCTGACCATCGTTACCCACGATCATAGCCACCGTCTGGCGAATATCCCGCCAGAAGTCAGACTCGGTATCGGTCGAAATGGTGGTACCTACCAGGTTTCGTGTTTCGTTACCGGTGCTGGAATTGGCGTTGGCGCTGCTATTGCCGTTGGCCCGGGCGCTGCTGACCTGGCCCGAACTGACACGGGTTTCAGAGCCACCACGGCGCTTGAAGTGAAGATAATCGATCGGAAACAACCGCGTCTGTACCTGGTCTTCCGCCACCCGGAACAGCCGGCCATTGCGCTGGATATCCAGGCCGTACAAGTCCGCGGCAATGTCCATCACCTCCGGCACGGTGACATCGCTCAGGCGCAGATCAACCAGAGCCGTAACGCCTGGATGGACCACAGCGTTGTATCGGGTGCCCTCCACCAGCGCTTCGAAGAAGCTGGCAGCGGGGATGCCCCGGGCGTTCACATCAAAGCGTTCATCCTGCTCCCGGGCGCTGGACAGTGGCGGCAACAGCTGACTGCTGATATCCGCCGCCGATGCCTGGCCCGGCCCACCGGATGCACCGCCGGGGGCAGGGGTCTGCCGCTGCGCCTCGGCCAGCGCTTGATCAATCTGGTCGGCTACGTCTGTTGAAGTCGCCGCTGAAGTGCGCATCAACGGGTTGTTGGCACAGGCAACCAGTGCCAATGAAATCATGGCGGCTGCGAGAGGTCTGAATGTTGTCATCATGGTCCGACTGTCTGTCATGGCGTTCTCCGCACCTGGGGGAGCGGTTCCGGATACAGGGTTCTGGCTTGGCCGCGATCTGTTACTTCCACCCGATCCTTAAAGATACGGCGCACACGGATGTTGTCGTGGCTGTCGCCCTCTTTCAGGGCCACCCCCTCAATAACGGCAATACGCCGTTCCTTGCCCAACAGGATCGAGCCCAGCCGGATCTCCCGCTCCGGCGATGCCACCACCGACTGCGAGTCAGCACCGGGAGGCCGGGTCGGATCTTGCAAGGCATAGGCCTGGAGCGAGGCCAGCGACACCAGCATAATCGTCAAACCTCTGAACAAAGGATGTGCCATCTCAAACTCCCAGCCAGGCGGCATCGAGGCTCAAGGTACGCACCCGGATGGTAGCTTCACCCTTGGGCCAGGCACCGGCCTGATAGTCCAACTGCATCCATCCCAGGCGCTCGTCCATGGCTTCCAGCCGCTGCAGATACGACAGCACCTCGAGATAACCTCCACGGACGGTCAGCTCCACATCATGAGCAAAAAGCAACGGTTCTGCGGCCTGTCGATCCCCGGCCTCTGGCTGGGCACCATCATAAACCGGTGTTGGCTTGCGCAATATCATGGACTCCAACTGCAAGCCCTGCTGAGCCGAGAGCATATCCCGCAACAGCGTGACCATGTCCCGGGGTGCGATCAACTGCCCGGTGGTTTCGGTGATCTGCTGGTCCAGCCGCTCCAGACGGTTTTGCCGTGTCGCCAGGCGCTGACGCAATTCTTCAGACGGGTCGCTGGCCAACTGATTACTGAGGGTTTCCTGCTGGCTGAGCAGACTGTTCTGTGTGGCCGTTAGCGCCTGCACACGGTTATTGAGTTGCTGCTGCCGGGTTTCCACCGGGGTCACCAACAGTTCCCAGCCGGCCACGAAAACCAGCACACAGGCGGTCACAACGATCAAAACCCGCTCGCGAACCGGGCGATCGTTATACCATTGGGCCGTCGTGGCCAATGAATCTGTGAACCTGCTCATCTCATCGACTCCCCGCCCGGCTCTGTTGCAACACGAAACTCTACCCATTGGCGATCGGCTTCGGCATCGGGCCGCTGCAACCAAAAATCACCAAAAGTTTCACCTGTAAACGCCGGCTCTTCGCCCAGACGCGCAAGGTAGCCGGGAACCAGCTCGGCCGACCGGGTTCTGCCTTCAAGACGCATGGTGGAAGGAAGCGACTGCAAGCGCACAGCTGTCAGCCACAGATCCTCTGGCACCTGGCGGGCCAGCGCCGAAAGCCTCCCGGAAAAACCACCATGGTTGTGGGTTGCCAGCCCCTCCACCCGCTCAAGCAGGCGCTGCCGGCGGGCAATGGTCTCTGTGATCCGCGCCAGCGACGCTTCCAGGTCAGCGTCTGGCTGCCGGGCCTGAACCTGACCAGCCATGCTGGCAACCGCCGACTCCAGGTTCCGATTCTGTTGTTCAAGTCGCTCTACCTGCTGCTCCAGGGCCTGATTGTGCCAGCGGCCGAAAGCCATTGCGGCCACAAGCATGACCAGCACGATCCCCACCATCGTACCCGCAGTACCGGCGTGCAGCCGCTGCCTGGTGGGGCGAAGTTCCGGGGTATACAGGTTCACCTGTTGATTGATCATGCCCGACTCCACTGGCCAAGCGCCGCACTCCAGGCGGGCAGGCATCGACTATCAAGCGCGTCAGACAAACCAAACTGGCTCCACTCGGGCACCTCGATACCCGCCGCCATGTAGGACGACAGCATGGAATTCAGCGGCAGTACCGAATCCCGGGCGACCAGTTGGATGGTTGAAGGTGGCACCTGGCCGAGCTGGCTTTCGAAATAGTCCATGGAACGCTGAATCTCCAGTGCCAGAGACTGCACGGCATTCTCCTGACTGGAGGCATCTCGCAGATCATCATAAGACAACTCAAGACGCCGGGAGAGATACAGGGTGTTGCCCTGGCAGATAACCATCTGGCCATAGCGATCACGGAGGTGAACCAGAGCCACACCCCGATTCGACTGATCCAGGCGAGCCGCCAGGTTTCGAAGCGCCAGTTCGGCTATATCGATTCGATCCAGTTCAAGGCCTGCACCGGCAACCAGACCAATCAGTTCACGAACCAGCGACTTGCGGGCTGCAACAACGTTTACCAGCGGGCCACGCCCGCGGGACGCGTCTTCCGGAAAAGCAAATACATCCGACACGGCGTCGCCCGGGCTGAAATCCAGGAAGTCTTTGAGCTTCCACTTGAGCGCGTCGGCCAACTCACTGTCCTCGACACCCTCCGGACGCTCAACCTGAAACACCTGATATTGATCAATGGGCAGAACTAGCACCGCAGCCACACCTGTCCAGCCCTGCTCATCCACCAGCTTGTTGAGCGTTTCCTGCCGTTTGGCAGGCACGCACTCAACAAAGCCCACCGACTGACCGGACGAAGCAGAAGCTCTGGCCCAAGCAATACCGTCTGGGCGCACCTCAAGACACACCGGCTGGCCCAAAGGCTTGCGGCGGATCAGTTTTTGCAAAATCGTTACAAGGTTCAGGATCATGGATTCCCAGGTCGTGACCGCAGCTCTGCTGCCGGCCGGGCCGCACAAGGTGTTTAAATTATCGGCACTTTTTACACAGGCTTACATGATAGTTGAGAAAGTGAACGTAACTCTACGTTTCATCGGCTGATTTCACGGAAATTTTGCAACTCGTTAACAAAAAAGCCCGCGCTGAGCACGGGCTTTTTCGTTGGCGATGACCTGGGTCACATTCAGAACGGAATGTCGTCATCAAAATCATCAATCGGCTCAGGCATGCCACCGGCCTGCTGCCCCTGAGGGTTATACCCCCCCGACGGCTGCTGCGCCTGGCCACCCTGTTGCTGGGGCGGTGCATTATACTGACCCTGCGGTTGCTGCTGTGGCCGACCCTGAGGGGCGCCCTGGTTCATGCCGCCTTCGCCCCCGCGGCTGTCCAGCATCTGCATCTGGCCGTTGATATCCACCACAATCTCGGTAGTGTATACGTCCTGCCCTTCTTTATTCTGCCATTTGCGGGTTTGCAGGCGGCCTTCGATATACACCTTGGAACCTTTACGCAGATACTGGCCGGCCACTTCCGCAACCTTGCCAAACAGAACAACGCGGTGCCACTCGGTTCTTGGCACCAGCTGTCCGGTCTGTCGATCCTTGTAGCTTTCATCGGTAGCCAGGTTAAGGTTCACAACCGCGTTGCCGTTCGGGGTGTAGCGGGTATCCGGATCCTGCCCCAGATTACCAATGAGAATTACCTTGTTAATGCCTCGTGCCATCTTCTGCTCCTGATCGTTTTTCCTGAACACATGCCTTCCCTGCACGCGCCCCTTGTTTAAGAACCCTTACCCTGCCGCACAAATTCAAAGTGCGCAAGCTGATCTTCGTGAAATTGCTGGCGGTCCACCTTGAGGTAAGCGGTTGCCGCGTCTTCCACAATCACCACGTCCTGTACACCGGGCAGGCGGCGCAATATCTCATCAATCTCATCAAAACCGGCAGGCACCACCCGCTCCAGCTCAACCACAAAGCTCGTGGTGTAATTCGGCGCTGGCATCGTCAGCGCTACCAGAAACCAGGTAGCCAAACCACCGGCCATTAACCAGAGAACGCCTTCCAGGCCGGCCGATTGTAGCAAGTAACCGCCCAAGGCACCGCCGAGAAACGCACCAAAAAACTGCGACGTCGAGTAAACCCCCATCGCGGTCCCCTTGCTGGCGGCCGGAGCTTCTTTGCTGATCAACGAGGGCAAGCTCGCTTCCAGGAGGTTAAACGCCATGAAGAAGAAGAACAATACGCCCCAGGCCAGCCAGAGACTCTGCTCCACACCGGTCAGTGCGGCCGTTGCCAGCGAAAGCAGGGCGATGGCACCGCAAAGCACCGGTTTCATCACGCGCTTTTTCTCGCCAATGATGATAAACGGCACCATGGCGAAGAAGGATGTCACCATCACCGTCAGGTAGAACCACCAATGGGAAGCGCTGGCCAGCCCCAACTGATCCTGAAGCATGGTGGGAAACACCAGAAACAGCGCTGTCAGGGCAAAATGGAGGACGAAGATACCGAAGTCCAGGCGCAACAGGCGACCATCTCGCAGCACCCGACCGACCATTTCCCTCGCGGGATGGGTATCCGCGCTGACTTTATGGGCATGAGGCGTAGGCACCACTTTAGCCACGACAACCAGAGCAACCAACGCCATAGCTGCCGTTACATAGAAAATGCCGGACAATCCCCAGACCGCCCCCAACAGAGGCCCAACCACCAGTGACACCGAAAACGAAAGACCAATGGAAATACCTACCAGGGCCATTGCCTTGGTGCGCTCCTCTTCCCGGGTCAGGTCACTCAGCAAGGCCATCAACACGCTGGCAATCGCGCCTGCCCCCTGAAGAATCCGTCCGGCAATCACAACGTATATGGAATCCGTGGAGGCTGCCAGCAGGCTTCCAGCGGCGAACAGCACCAGCCCGATATAGATCATCCGCTTGCGGCCAACCCGGTCAGACAGCAAGCCGAACGGAATCTGCAACAGGGCCTGACTGAGACCATAGGCCCCAATCGCCAAACCAATGAGTGCTGGCGTTGCGCCCTGCAGATCACTACCGAGCAACACGAACACCGGCATGACCATGAACAGGCCAAGCATACGCATTGCGTACACCGAGGCCAAAGCCGTAACAGAGCGTTTTTCAAGCGCGTTCATGCTTACCCGTGCCGGATTGAAAAATTGGGAAGGCAGCCGTTGACTGCAAGCGGCGCATTGTACCAGATGCGCCCCGGGTGAGGGACTACCCAGGGCAGCATCCCCCTGACGGCACAACACCAGTTTCGCCGGGGGCTACCGAAAACGATATAATGGTGGTTTTACTCAAGCGAGGTGTTATGGACCATATCCAGATCAAAGGCGCACGCACGCACAACCTGAAGAACATCGACCTGGATATGCCAAGAGACAAACTCATTGTCATCACCGGGCTGTCAGGTTCAGGAAAATCCTCACTGGCCTTCGACACCCTCTACGCCGAAGGACAGCGCCGGTATGTAGAGTCTTTGTCTACCTACGCGCGGCAATTCCTGTCGATGATGGAAAAACCCGATGTTGACCACATCGAAGGCCTGTCACCCGCCATTTCCATTGAACAGAAGTCCACATCCCATAATCCGCGCTCAACTGTTGGCACCATCACTGAGATCTACGATTACCTGCGCCTGCTTTTCGCCCGGTCCGGCGAGCCCCGCTGCCCTGACCACGGCCAGCCACTGGAGGCGCAAACCGTAAGCCAGATGGTGGACCAGGTTCTGGCCATGCCCGAAGGCAGCAAGCTGATGATCCTGGCACCGGTGATCCGTGACCGCAAAGGCGAACACCTCCAGGTAATCGACACCATGCGCAGCCAGGGCTTTATCCGCCTTCGGATCGACGGCACGGTTTATGACATTGATGATGTTCCCGCATTGGACAAGAAACGGAAACACCAGATTGATGTCGTGGTAGACCGCTTCAAGGTCAAAGAGGGCCTTGAACAGCGGTTGGCAGAGAGCTTTGAAACCGCCCTGGAACTGGCCGACGGCATCGCTCTGGTCGCCCCGATGTCCGGCGACGGCGAAGAACAAACCTTCTCGGCCCGCTATGCCTGTACCCAGTGCGGCTACTCACTCAGTGAGCTTGAGCCCAAACTGTTCTCCTTCAACAATCCCGCCGGCGCCTGCCCAACCTGTGATGGCCTGGGTGTTCGTCAGTTCTTCGATGCCGAGAAAGTGATCCAGAACCCGGAAGCGACCCTGGCCTCCGGAGCGATCAAAGGCTGGGACCGGCGCGCGGTCTATTATTTCCAGATGCTTACCAGCGTGGCTGAACATTACGGCATAGACCTCGAGACTCCATGGGAAGACTTACCGGAAACTTTTCAGCGGGCCCTGCTCTATGGTTCTGGCAACGAAGATATCAGCTTCCGATACGTCAATTCCCGCGGCCAGATCATGGAGAAGGCGCACCCTTTTGAAGGCATTCTCCCGAACCTGGAGCGCCGCTACAGGGAGACAGACTCCCAAAGCATGCGCGAGGAACTGGCCCGCAATCTGAGCACCCAACCCTGCAAAGACTGCGGCGGCAGCCGGCTTCGCCGCGGCGCCCGCAACGTCTTCATCGAAGAAAGAACGCTACCGGAAATCACTCACCTGCCCGTCGGCGACGCCCACCGCTACTTCAGCGAGCTGGCCCTGCCAGGCCGAAAAGGTGAAATTGCCGAAAAAATCCTGAAAGAAGTCCGGGAACGCTTACAGTTTCTGGTCAATGTCGGCCTCGAGTATCTGACCCTGGAACGCAGTGCCGATACCCTCTCCGGCGGCGAGGCGCAGCGCATTCGCCTGGCCAGCCAGATCGGTGCCGGCCTGGTAGGCGTCATGTACATCCTCGACGAGCCCTCCATCGGCCTGCACCAGCGCGATAACGATCGACTGCTGGCAACCCTGACCCATCTGCGGGACCTCGGTAATACCGTGATTGTGGTGGAGCACGACGAAGACGCCATCCGTGCCGCAGATTATGTTATCGATATTGGCCCTGGTGCCGGCGTACATGGCGGCGAAATCGTCGCCCGTGGCACCCCGGAAGAAATCATTGCCAACCCGGCCTCGATGACCGGCCAATACCTCAGCGGCGAGAAAGAAATTGCCGTGCCACCCACCCGCAACAAGGGTAACGGCCAACATCTGGTGCTCTCAGGCGCCACTGGCAACAACCTGCAGGATGTCACCCTCTCGCTACCATTGGGGATTATGACCTGTGTGACCGGAGTATCCGGTTCCGGCAAGTCCACCCTGATCAACAGCACCCTGTACCCGGTAGCAGCCGCCAAACTGAACAAGGCCACCAGCCTGAATCACGCCCCCTATAAAACCATCAAAGGCCTGGACCACCTGGACAAAGTTATCGACATAGACCAGAGCCCCATCGGGCGCACGCCGCGCTCAAACCCGGCCACCTACACCGGCCTGTTCACCCCCATCCGTGAACTCTTCGCGGGCACCCAGGAAGCCAGGTCCCGCGGCTACAAGCCCGGCCGATTTTCCTTCAACGTCAAGGGCGGTCGCTGCGAAGCCTGCCAGGGCGACGGCGTAATCAAGGTGGAAATGCACTTCCTGCCCGATGTCTACGTGCCCTGCGACATCTGCAAAGGCAAACGCTACAACCGTGAGACCCTGGAAGTCCGCTACAAGGGCAAGAACATCAACGAAGTGCTGGAGATGACCGTAGAGGAAGGGCGGGAATTCTTCGATGCCGTCCCCTTTATCGCCAGAAAACTGCAAACCCTCATGGACGTGGGCCTGTCCTACATCCGTCTTGGACAGAGTGCGGTCACCCTATCGGGTGGTGAAGCCCAGCGGGTAAAACTGGCCAAGGAACTGTCCAAGCGCGACACCGGCAAAACCCTGTACATCCTCGACGAGCCCACCACCGGTTTGCACTTCTACGATATACAGCAGTTGCTGAACGTCCTTGAACGCCTGAGGGATCACGGCAACACCATCGTGGTCATCGAACACAACCTGGACGTGATCAAAACGGCCGACTGGATTGTCGACCTGGGACCAGAGGGTGGCTCTGGCGGAGGGCAGATTATTGCCGAGGGAACGCCGGAGGAAGTAGCGGACAATCCGGCATCCCATACAGGGCGTTATCTGAAGCCTATGCTCCAGTAGGTTTTCGCCACAAAAAAACCGGGAACCTTTCGGAACCCGGTTTTTTTTGAACTAAAGCGTAGATTTTATTCTTCGCCTTCGTCCACTTCTTCAGCTTCGATGTCCAGAGGACGGCCGACCAGCTCTACAAATGCCATAGGGGCATTGTCGCCAGCACGGAAACCGCACTTCAGAATACGAAGGTAACCACCCGGACGCTCGCTGTAACGGGGACCCAGCTCATTGAACAGCTTGGCTACCGCAGCATCGCTACGCAGGCGTGAGAACGCCAGACGACGATTTGCAACCGAATCATTCTTTGCGAGCGTGATCAACGGCTCGGCTACACGACGAAGCTCTTTGGCTTTCGGCAGCGTTGTCTTGATCAGCTCATGTTCAACCAGTGACGCAGTCATGTTACGGAACATGGCCTTGCGATGCGCACTGGTCCTGCTGAACTTACGACCACTCTTACGATGACGCATTGCTCTGATTCCTTACCTTAAACTAATCGGCGATCAACCGCCCAGAACCCGGTCATCACCACGAAGGCTTGCCGGCGGCCAGTTATCAAGACGCATGCCCAGAGACAAACCACGGGACGCAAGAACGTCCTTGATCTCGGTCAGCGACTTTTTGCCAAGGTTAGGCGTCTTCAGCAGCTCCACTTCGGTGCGCTGGATAAGATCGCCGATATAGTAAATGTTTTCTGCCTTCAAGCAGTTAGCTGAACGCACAGTCAATTCCAGATCATCAACCGGGCGCAGCAGAATCGGATCGATTTCTTCCTCTTCTTCTACACGCTCTGGCTCTTTCTCATGATCGAAATCTACAAACACAGCCAGCTGCTGCTGGAGAATCGTGGCCGCCCGGCGAATCGCTTCTTCCGGATCGATGGTGCCATTTGTCTCCAGATCAATAACAAGCTTGTCCAGATCTGTACGCTGCTCAACCCGTGCGCTTTCGACGGCATACGCCACTCGGCGAACCGGGCTGAACGTAGCATCAAGCTGCAAACGTCCGATGGCACGAGTTTCATCCTCGTCCAGACCACGCTGATCAGCCGGCTCATAGCCGCGACCGCGGGCAACACGCAAACGCATGTTGACTTCGCCGTTCTCGCTCAGGTGACAGATCACGTGCTCGGGGTTAGCGATTTCCACATCGTGGTCCAGCTTGATATCGCCGGCGGTCACTACACCCGGGCCCTTCTTGCTGAGCGTCAGCTCAGCATCGTCACGGCCGTTCATCTTTACGGCGACGCCCTTGAGATTCAGAAGAATCTCGATGACGTCCTCCTGGACACCCTCAATGGCGCTGTACTCGTGCAGGACACCGTCGATCTGTGCTTCAGTCACGGCGCAGCCCGGCATCGAAGACAAGAGAATGCGACGCAGTGCGCTACCCAGGGTATGGCCGAAACCGCGCTCAAGCGGCTCCAGTGTCACCTTGGCGCGCGTGGCGCTGGATTCTTTCACGTCAATGGTACGAGGTGTCAATAACTCATGTACTGAACGCTGCATAGACGCCCCTATCTGCTATCGTTGCTAACTGGGCTTTACTTAGAGTAAAGCTCGACGATGAGGTTCTCGTTGATGTCGGCCGGCAGTTCAGTACGCTCAGGTACTGACTTGTAAACGCCGGACATCTTGTTGGCGTCAACCTCTACCCAGCTTACCGGTGCGCGGCTACCAGCCAGATCCAATGCACCTTTAACGCGCAGCTGGTTTTTGGCTTTCTCACGCACACTCACAACGTCGCCCGGCTTGACTTGATAGGACGGCACGTTGACCGGCTTATCGTTCACCAGGATCGCCTTGTGAGAGACGAGCTGACGGGCTTCTGCACGGGTAGAACCAAAGCCCATGCGATACACAACGTTATCCAGACGACCTTCCAGAAGTTGCAGCAGGTTTTCACCGGTTGCACCCTTCAGGCGAGCGGCCTCTTTGTAGTAGTTGCGGAATTGCTTCTCGAGTACGCCGTAGATACGACGGACTTTCTGTTTTTCACGAAGCTGTACGCCGTACTCGGACAGACGACCGCGACGCGCGCCGTGCATACCCGGCGGAGTCTCGATGTTGCACTTCGAATCGAGCGCGCGTACGCCGCTCTTCAGAAAAAGATCTGTCCCTTCACGACGAGACAGCTTGCACTTCGGGCCTATATAACGAGCCATATTTCACTGTCTCCTGTGTTAGACGCGGCGCTTCTTGGGCGGACGACAGCCGTTATGGGGAATCGGCGTCACATCAGTGATGTTGGTGATCTTGTAGCCACACGCGTTCAGCGCGCGAACTGCAGATTCACGTCCGGGCCCAGGACCCTTAACCTCTACGTCCAGGTTTTTAAGGCCGTATTCAGCAGCCGCATTACCGGCTCTTTCAGCTGCTACCTGCGCAGCAAAAGGTGTACTCTTACGTGAGCCGCGGAAACCGGAACCACCTGAGGTGGCCCAGGACAGGACGTTGCCCTGACGGTCCGAAATGGTCACGATGGTGTTGTTGAAGGACGCGTGAATGTGCGCGACGCCATCAACAACCGTCTTTTTCACCTTTTTACGGGTACGTGTACCTGGCTTTGCCATGTTTGCCTACCTGTTACTTACGAATAGGTTTGCGAGGACCTTTACGGGTGCGGGCGTTGGTCTTGGTGCGCTGGCCACGGACCGGAAGTCCATGACGATGACGCAGACCACGGAAGCAACCGAGATCCTTCAAACGCTTGATGTTCATCTGTACTTCACGACGCAGATCGCCTTCGACGGTGAACTTGCCCACTTCGGTACGAAGTGCTTCAAGCTGCTCGTCGCTCAGGTCTTTGACCTTGACGTCCGGCTTAACGCCGGTTGCATCGCAAAGCTTCTGGGCTGTTGTCTTGCCAACACCAAAGATGTAGGTGAGCGAGATAACAGCATGTTTGTGATCGGGTATATTGACACCGGCTATACGTGCCATCCAAATTACTCCGCGTTCAAAGCTTTGCTGTGTGAATTTTCCGCCACAAAAAGGGCGCGAAATAATAGCGCCTGACCCGCTCGCGAGTCAAGCGCTACTATTCCGAACCCCTTTTACAATGTCAGAGCGATTTCTTGGAAATCAGCCCTGGCGCTGCTTGTGACGAGGCTCCGTGCAGATGACTCGAACTGAGCCATTGCGACGAATTACTTTGCAGTTACGGCAAATTTTCTTTACCGAAGCGCGTACTTTCATTGTCGACTCCAGTTTTCAAGGGGAACGGCTGTGTCAGCCGTTCCGACCATAGCCCTTGAGATTGGACTTCTTCATCAGCGATTCATACTGATGGGACATCAGGTGCGACTGAACCTGAGCCATGAAATCCATCACCACGACTACAACAATCAGCAGTGAGGTACCACCAAGATAGAAAGGTACATTACCTGCCACCATCAGGAACTGAGGGAACAAGGACACTGCTGCAATATACATAGCCCCGAACAACGTCAGACGGGTCAGTACACCATCGATGTACTTGGCAGTCTGCTCTCCTGGGCGAATGCCCGGGATGAACGCGCCGGAACGCTTGAGGTTATCCGCAACTTCCTTCGGGTTGTACATCAGCGCTGTATAGAAGAAGCAGAAGAAGACCACTGCTGCTGCGAACAGGATGATATACAACGGCTGGCTCGGAGCCAATGCCTGAGAGATGTCACTCAACCATTCCATGCCCTCGCCCTGACCGAACCACTGGCCCAACGAGGCCGGGAACAACAGGATCGACGAGGCAAAGATCGGCGGAATAACACCGGCCATATTGACCTTCAGCGGCAAATGACTGGACTGCTGGGCGAATACCCGGCGGCCCTGCTGCCGTTTTGCGTAATTGATGGTCAACCGCCGCTGGCCCCGCTCCATGAACACCACGAAGCCAACCACCGCGATCGCCAACACACCAATACCGAGCACTACCAGCAGGCTCATTTCACCGTTACGGGCCTGCTCCAGAGTCTGACCAATGGCGCCCGGCAAGCCGGCGACAATCCCTGCGAAAATCAGCAGTGATATACCGTTGCCAACGCCACGCTCGGTGATCTGCTCGCCGAGCCACATCATGAAGACGGCACCACACACGAAAGACACCACCGCCACAAAGTGGAAGCTGAAGCTGTCGTTGAAGGTGACGCCCTGTGAGGCCAACCCTACAGAAATACCAAAGCCCTGAACCAGGGCCAGGACAACCGTACCATACCGCGTATACTGGCTGATCTTGCGACGACCCGCCTCGCCTTCCTTCTTCAGCTGCTCAAGCTGCGGACTGACCGCAGTCATGAGCTGCATGATAATAGAAGCCGAAATATACGGCATAATACCGAGTGCGAAGATACTCATGCGCTCAAGCGCACCACCGGAAAACATGTTGAACAGACTCAGGATAGTTCCCTGATTCTGGTCAAACAGTGCCGCCAACCGGTCCGGGTTGATGCCTGGTACCGGGATGTGGGCACCGATCCGGTACACCAACAATGCCAGAAACACGAACCAGAGCCGCGAACGCAGCTCTGCAAATCCTTTTCCGGCGCCCGCAGGCAATGATGCTGTCTTGGCCATTTAGTCCTCGACTCGTCTTAGTCTTCGACTTTCCCACCCGCGGCAATGATTGCCTCGCGTGCGCCTTTGGTGACACGTAGCCCTTTAACGGTTACCGCGCGATCCAGCTCACCGGACAGCATAACCTTGGCTTCGCGAATTTCTTCGCGAATGATGTCAGCCTTCTTCAGTGCAGCCAGATCGACCACGTCGCCTTCAACCTTCGCCAGTTCGTTCAGGCGAATTTCGGCAACATAGCGCTGCTGGCGGGAAGTGAAACCAAACTTGGGCAGACGACGGGCCAAAGGCTGCTGACCACCCTCGAAACCAGGCGCTACAGAGCCACCGGAACGGGATTTCAGACCTTTATGACCGCGACCACCAGTTTTACCCAGACCGCTACCGATACCACGACCAACACGCTTGGCGGAAGGACGTGAACCAGGTTCCGGAGCAAGTTCGTTCAGACGCATCTTAGTTCTCCTCAACCTGCACCAGGTAGTTAACCCGGTTGATCATGCCGCGAATAGAAGGGGTATCTTCCACTTCAACGGTATGACCGATTTTACGAAGACCCAGGCCTTTCACACACAGCTTGTGCTTGGGCTGACAGCCGATCGGGCTGCGGGTCAGAGTTACTTTGATCGTTTTTGCGTTCGCCATGACTTCAACCCAGAATATCTTCGACGGATTTACCGCGCTTGGCTGCAATATCTTCAGGCGCCTTCATGGCCTGCAGACCCTTGATGGTAGAACGTACAACGTTCACCGGGTTGGTAGAGCCATAGCACTTGGACAGCACGTTGTGTACGCCGGCCACTTCCAGTACCGCACGCATCGCACCACCGGCGATAATACCGGTACCTTCGGATGCAGGCTGCATGAACACCTTGGAGCCACCGTGCTGGGCACGAACTGCGTACTGCAGGGTGGTGCCGTCAAGGGCCACGTCTACCATGTTCTTGCGAGCAGCTTCCATCGCCTTCTGGATGGCAACCGGGACTTCCCGGGCCTTACCACGACCGAAACCAACGCGTCCTTTGCCATCACCCACTACAGTCAGTGCGGTGAAGGCAAAAATACGGCCGCCTTTAACTACCTTGGCGACGCGATTGACCTGAACCAGCTTTTCCTGGAGCTCAGGCGCCTTCTGTTCGTTAACGCTCATCTTCTCCACCTCTTAGAATTGCAAGCCAGCTTCACGGGCTGCGTCGGCCAGAGCCTGTACACGACCGTGATAACGGTAACCTGAGCGGTCAAAAGCGACCTTCTCAATGCCTGCCGCCTTGGCACGCTCAGCAATCAGCTGACCGACCTTTTTGGCAGCGTCCACGTTACCGGTTGCACCCTGGCGCAGTTCCTTATCCAACGTGGAGGCAGTGGCCAGCACTTTGCTGCCATCTGCAGTCGTAACCTGGGCATACATATGACGCGGCGTGCGGTGAACGCACAGACGGTCGGTACCCAGTTCACGGATCTTCATGCGCACTTTGCGTGCGCGACGCAATCTTTCGTTATTCGCGCTCATAGTCCCGCCTTATTTCTTCTTGGCTTCTTTGCGTCTGACCTGCTCATCCGCATAACGAACACCCTTGCCCTTATAAGGCTCGGGCGGACGGAACGCGCGGATTTCAGCAGCGACCTGGCCAACCTGTTGCTTGTCGATACCGCGAATCACAACTTCCGTATTGGACGGAGTTTCAGCGGTAACACCCTCGGGCAGCTCGTACTCGACCGGGTGAGAAAAACCCAGTGTGAGATTGAGCTTCTTACCTTGCGCCTGCGCACGATAACCTACGCCCGTCAGCTGCAGCTTACGCTCCCAGCCTGTGGATACGCCGGTAACCATGTTGTTAACCAGCGCACGAGTAGTACCAGCAAGAGCGCGGGACTGTTTCGCACCATCGCGGGCCGCAAAGCGAAGAGAACCCTCTTCCTGCTTCACTTCAACCGCTTGGTGAATGGTGAATTGGAGAGCTCCCTTGGAGCCCTTCACATTAATTTCCTGTCCGTTCAGCTTAACCTCAACACCGGAAGGCAGCACGACAGGATTATTGGCAACCCTGGACATGTGTATCTCCTAGAATACGGTGCAGATGACTTCGCCACCCACGCCTGCAGCACGTGCGGCGCGGTCTGTCATAACGCCCTTGGACGTTGAGACAATCGCGACTCCCAGACCGCCGGAAACCTTCGGCAGTTCCCCAGCGCCTTTGTACTGGCGCAGACTCGGACGGCTGACCCGCTTGATCTCTTCGATAACCGGCTTGCCGCCGAAGTATTTCAGAGTGATGGTCAGCTCGGGCTTCGCGTCAGCTGAAACAGAAAAATCTACTACGTAGCCTTCGTCCTTAAGGACCTGGGCCACGGAGACCTTCATTTTTGAAGACGGCATCGTCACATCAGCTTTCGATGCCATCTGGGCATTACGGATACGGGTAAACATATCCGCAAGCGTGTCTTGCATACTCATTAGTATGAGGCTCCTGATCTTTTTAGTTGTGCAGCGGCGTGCCGCACCGCTTACCAACAGGCACCTGACCGAAGTCAGGCGACCTATCTTACCAGCTTGCCTTGGTCAGGCCCGGAACGTCACCGCGCATGCCGTACTCACGGAGTTTGATCCGTGACAGTTCGAACTTGCGCAGAACGCCGTGGGGACGACCAGTCACCTGGCAACGATTCCGAAGACGTGAGGGACTCGCATCACGAGGCAGCTGTTGCAGCTTCATTTGCGCGTTCCAACGATCTTCTTCGCTGGTATTCGGGTTTTTGATAATCGCCTTGAGCTCGGCGCGCTTGGCTGCGAATTTTGCCACAGTCTTTTCGCGCTTGAGCTCACGGTTTTTCATTGAAACCTTCGCCATGTCACTCGTTCCTTATTTCTTGAACGGAAAGCCAAAGGCTTTCAACAGTTCGCGACCTTCATCGTCGGTACCGGCAGTGGTGGTGATGGTGATATCCAGCCCGCGGATCTTGTCGACTTTGTCGTACTCGATCTCAGGGAAGATGATCTGCTCACGAACACCCATGCTGTAGTTACCGCGACCGTCGAAGGATTTAGGGTTCAGACCGCGGAAGTCACGAATGCGGGGAACCGCAATGTGCACCAGGCGATCAAAGAAATCCCACATACGCTCACCGCGCAGGGTCACCTTACAGCCAATCGGCCATCCTTCACGGATTTTGAAGCCCGCGACGGATTTGCGTGCCTTGGTGACAACCGCTTTCTGACCCGCCAGGCGTTCAAGATCCGCCACAGCGTTTTCAATCAGCTTTTTGTCACCAACTGCTTCGCCAACACCCATGTTCAGGGTGATTTTCTCGATACGCGGCACCTGCATAACGTTCTTGTAACCGAACTCTTTCTGCAGGGCGGGTACCACTTCCTTAGTGTACTGCTCTTTCATGTTAAGCATCGTAACCACCACCGCTTACTGGTTATCGACAGCTTCGTTCGTGGACTTGAAGATCCGCACTTTGCTGCCGTCTTCCTTGGTCTGGAAGCCGACACGATCGGCTTTGCCGGTCTGCGGATTAAAAATAGCCACGTTGGAAGCCTGGATAGGCGCTTCTTTCTCGACGATACCACCCGGGGTGCCGAGCATCGGGTTCGGCTTCGTGTGCTTCTTCATCATGTTGATGCCAGAAACAATCACACGGCCGTCGTCCTGAACCTTCAGGACTTTACCACGTTTGCCTTTGTCTTTCCCCGTGGTGACGATTACTTCGTCATCTCGTTTGATCTTTTTCATAACCGGCCTCTGGTCCTTTAAAGTACTTCGGGTGCCAGTGAGATAATCTTCATGAACTTCTCGTTACGCAGTTCACGGGTAACCGGTCCGAAGATACGGGTACCAATGGGAGCGTCCTGATTGTTCAGAAGTACCGCCGCGTTACCGTCAAAACGGATCAATGAACCGTCCGGACGACGCACACCCTTACGGGTACGTACTACAACAGCCTTGAGGACCTGGCCTTTCTTCACCTTACCGCGGGGGATGGCTTCCTTAACGGTTACCTTGATGATATCCCCAACGCTCGCATAACGCCGGTGAGATCCGCCCAGGACCTTGATGCACATAACCTGACGTGCACCACTGTTATCCGCGACTTCAAGCATTGTTTGAGTCTGAATCATGGTTGTTCTCCGGGCGAATTACACCTTGGACGCGCGTTCGGTGACTTCCACCAGGGCCCAGCTTTTGGTCTTGGAGACCGGGCGGGTTTCCTGAATGGTTACGATGTCGCCGATGTTGCACTGATTGCTTTCATCGTGCGCATGGATCTTGGTCGAGCGCTTCATGTACTTGCCGTACAGAGGATGTTTCACCTGACGCTCAACCAGGACCACGATGGACTTGTCCATCTTGTTGCTCACGACCTTGCCGCTCAGAGTTCTGGCAGTTTGGGTAGCTTCGGTCATGTCACTGTCCTGCCTTTTCATTCAATACCGTTTTAACGCGAGCGATATCGCGCTTCACCTTGCCGAGGAGGTGAGACTGATTCAGCTGACCTGTCGCTTTGCGCATGCGCAGGTTGAACTGCTCCTTCAGGAGGTCGATCAGCTCTTTGTTCAGCTCCTCGACTGACTTTTCACGCAGCTCTGTTGCATTCATCACATCACCGTCCTCGTTACAAAGGTGGTCTGTACCGGCAGTTTGGCCGCTGCAAGAGTGAAGGCCTCACGAGCGATTTCCTCGGAAACACCTTCCATCTCGTACAACATGCGGCCTGGCTGAATCTCAGCCACCCAATACTCGACAGAACCTTTACCTTTACCCATCCGTACTTCAAGCGGCTTACCGGTGATCGGTTTGTCCGGGAAAACCCGGATCCAGATCTTACCGCCCCGCTTGATACGACGTGTCATAGTACGACGTGCCGCCTCAATCTGGCGCGCAGTTATACGCCCGCGACTGGTCGCTTTCAATCCGTATTCACCGAAGCTCACCTTGTTGGCGCGGTGAGCAAGACCGGTGTTACGGCCTTTCATTACCTTGCGGAATTTGGTGCGTTTTGGTTGCAGCATAAGAGTGCCCCTTTACTTAGAACCTTTCTTCCCAGAGGCTTTCTTGTCAGCACGGACCTGCTCCATACCACCAAGAATCTCACCTTTGAAGATCCATACCTTTACGCCGATAACGCCGTAAGTGGTGTGCGCTTCATAGGTTGCATAATCAATATCTGCACGCAATGTGTGCAGAGGTACACGACCTTCGCGATACCACTCGGAACGTGCGATTTCAGCACCCCCAAGACGACCGCCAACCTGAATCTTGATACCCTTGGCACCCTGACGCATGGCGTTCTGAACCGCACGCTTCATAGCGCGACGGAACATCACACGACGCTCCAGCTGACCGGCAACGTTCTGCGCTACCAGGCGGGCATCCAGGTCCGGCTTGCGGACTTCTTCGATGTTGATGTGCACGGGCACACCCATCATGTCGCTGACTTCGCGACGCAGACGGTCAACATCTTCACCCTTTTTACCGATAACAATACCGGGGCGGGCGGTATGGATCGTGATCCGGGCGTTCTGAGCAGGGCGCTCGATCACGATCTTGCTGACAGACGCCTTAACCAGACGCTTGTCCAGGAACTCGCGAACCTGAATATCATTCAGCAGATTCTTCGCGTAGTCCTTCTTGTCGGCATACCATACTGAGTTGTGCTCTTTGATCACACCCAGGCGCATGCCGGTTGGATTTACTTTATGACCCATCTGAGCATCTCCTACTTGTCGGCGACCTTGACGGTGATATGACAGGTGCGCTTGAAAATACGGTCAGCGCGCCCCTTGGCTCGAGCTTTGATTCGCTTGAGCGTTGGGCCCTCATCCACCATGACGGTGGAAACCCGCAGATCATCTACGTCCAGACCTTCGTTGTGCTCAGCGTTGGCAATGGCGGATTCAAGAGCTTTCTTGATCACAACCGCTGCCTTCTTAGGGCTGAAAGTCAGAATGTTCAGGGCGTCCTCAACAGCCTTGCCGCGTACCTGGTCGGCAACAAGACGTGCTTTCTGAGCTGAGAGGCGAGCGCCCTTGTACTTGGCTGCTACTTCCATTTCTATTACCTCACAATCAGCGTTTAGCTTTCTTGTCGGCCGCATGACCACGATAAGTACGCGTTGCCGCGAACTCACCCAGCTTATGTCCGACCATATCTTCGGTGACATAAACCGGCACGTGCTGCTTGCCGTTGTGGACTGCAATGGTCAGGCCTACCATCTCCGGAAAGATTGTTGACCGGCGGGACCAGGTTTTGATCGGCCGCTTGTCACTTGTTTCCAGAGCTGCCTCGACCTTCTTCAACAGATGCAGGTCTATAAAAGGACCTTTCTTCAAAGAACGTGGCACAGCATTTACCTCTATGTAGTCGTTTACTTGGCTGAACGACGACGTACTATCATCTTGTCAGTACGTTTGTTCTTACGAGTCTTATGCCCTTTGGTCGGAACACCCCACGGAGTAACCGGGTGACGCCCGCCAGAGGTACGCCCTTCACCACCACCATGTGGGTGGTCAACTGGGTTCATAGCAACACCACGTACTGTTGGACGTTTACCGCGCCAACGTGATGCACCCGCTTTACCAAGCTGCTTGAGGCTGTGCTCGCTGTTGGATACTTCACCCAGCGTTGCACGGCAATCTACAAGCACCTTACGCATTTCACCTGAACGCAGGCGGATAGTGGCATAAGCCCCTTCCCGAGCTACCAGCTGTACGGATGCGCCCGCGGAGCGAGCCAGCTGGGCACCTTTGCCAGGCTTGAGTTCGACGCAGTGGATCACAGAACCAACCGGAATGTTCCGGAGCGGCAGAGTGGAGCCCACCTTAATCGGCGCGTCGACGCCGGAACGCACAGGGTCACCTGCTTTCATACCCTTGGGAGCGATGATGTAGCGACGCTCGCCATCGGCATACTTCAGCAGTGCGATGTGCGCAGAGCGGTTAGGATCGTATTCCAGGCGCTCAATGATCGCCGGAATACCATCTTTGGTCCGCTTGAAATCGATTACACGGTAGTGCTGCTTATGGCCACCACCAATGTGACGAGTAGTAATGCGGCCAGCGTTGTTACGACCACCTGACTTACTCTTAGTTTCTACCAACGGCTCGTAAGGACGTCCTTTGTGCAGATCCGGGTTGTAAAGTTTTACAACGTGACGGCGTCCGGCAGATGTTGGCTTGGTTTTGACGATCGGCATATTACGACCCCTTTACCTTATTCCACATCCAGAAAATCGATGTCCTGACCTTCTGCCAGCTTGACGTAAGCCTTACGAATGTCATTACGCTTGCCGAACCCGCGGATAGTGCGCTTGAGCTTACCCTTACGGTTCAGAACCTGAACACCTTCGACGGTGACGTTGAACAGCTGCTCAACGGCTTTCTTGATCTCCGGCTTGGTCGCGTCCGGTGCTACACGGAATACCACCTGACCACGCTCGGCTGCCAGAGATGCTTTCTCTGATACGTGCGGCCCCAGCAGGACCTTATAGATACGCTCCTGATTCATCCCAGCATCTCCTCGATCTTCTTCAGAGCGGGAACAGTTACCACGACGTTTTCGTAGGCAACCAGGCTGACCGGATCCAGACCTGCCACGTCGCGAACATCCACGTGAGGAATGTTGCGGGAAGCCAGGTGCAGGTTCTGCTCAACGCTATCGGAAAGAATCAGAGCGTTAGATACACCCAGATCCTTCAGCTTGGCGGTGAATGCCTTGGTCTTGGGACTGTCAACGTTCATATCGTCAACAACCACCAGACGCTCCTGACGGACCAGCTCGGAAAGAATGGAACACATAGCCGCACGATACATCTTGCGGTTAACTTTCTGTTCGAAATCACGGGGCTTGGCAGCAAAAGTTACGCCACCTGAACGCCAGATCGGGCTACGGATGGTGCCCGCACGAGCGCGACCGGTGCCCTTCTGACGCCACGGTTTCTTGCCACCGCCGCTGACTTCGGAACGTGTTTTCTGAGCCTTGGTACCCTGACGGCCAGCTGCCATGTAGGCAGTTACCACCTGGTGCACCAGTGCTTCATTAAAATCTTTGGCAAACGCAGCGTCGGAAACAGAGATCCCCTTGCCGCTACCAGTAATTGTCAATTCCATCGCACCGCTCCTCAGGCTTTAACTGCAGGCTTGATGACAACGTCGCCGCCAGTCGCACCAGGTACGGCACCACTTACCAGCAGCAGGTTGCGCTCGGCATCGACACGGACGATTTTCAGGTTCTGCACAGTGACCTGCGCGTTACCCATCTGACCGGCCATCTTTTTACCCTTGAATACCTTGCCCGGAGTCTGGTTCTGACCAATGGAACCCGGAGCACGATGAGACAGGGAGTTACCGTGAGTAGCGTCCTGCATGGAGAAGTTCCAGCGCTTGACGCCACCCTGGAAGCCCTTACCTTTGGACTGACCAGTGGCATCAACCACCTGACCGTCTTCAAACACAGAGACTGTCAGCTCGCCGCCTGCTGCGAGGTCTTCACCTTCGCCATCGGCCAGACGAAATTCCCAAACGCCACGACCAGCTTCAACACCCGCTTTCGCAAAGTGACCAGCAGCAGCCTTGCTAACGCGGGAGGCACGACGAGAACCTACGGTTACCTGCACAGCGCGGTAGCCGTCGCTTTCGAGAGTTTTCAGTTGGGTAATGCGGTTGGGCTCAACCTCGATTACCGTTACGGGCAGCGCCTGCCCTTCGTCCGTAAAAATACGGGTCATACCGGCCTTACGACCGACAACACCAATTGCCATGTTTCACCTCTTAAGTGTACGGGGCTTGCACCCTCTATGGCCTGTGACAGTTACACAGACTAATACCGGGCGGTATTAGCCGAGGCTGATCTGAACGTCTACACCTGCAGCCAGGTCCAGTTTCATCAGAGCATCCACTGTCTTCTCCGTCGGCTCAACAATGTCGAGCAGACGCTTGTGGGTACGAATTTCATACTGATCACGCGCGTCTTTATTGACGTGCGGAGAGATCAATACCGTGTACTTTTCCTTGCGCGTCGGCAGAGGAATAGGACCACGCACCTGAGCGCCGGTCCGCTTGGCGGTATCGACGATCTCCTGCGTGGACTGGTCGATCAGGCGATAATCAAACGCCTTCAACCGGATTCGAATCTTTTGGCTTTGCATGATGCACCAAACTCCACTCGTAGCAGCTACTAGTTAGCCGACCTTCAAAAAAAGGAGCCGCATTGTATGCATAATACCCAACCCTGTCAACATCATTGATATTGACGAAGGTCAGGCAGACTTTGCGACTTAAACAGAAAAAGGGGCTGAACCAGTCAGCCCCTTTTTCCTGATCAAACGAGCAGATTACTCGATGATCTTGGAGACCACGCCGGCACCAACGGTACGGCCGCCTTCACGAATCGCGAAGCGCAGACCATCTTCCATGGCGATCGGAGCGA
>NZ_JBEPPY010000011.1:0-147220 GCF_040547575.1 Marinobacter sp. MBR-99
GTTATACGCCCTCTTTCGAGCCACCCCCTGCTCCTATCCCAGGGCGTATAACTCCGCCCATCAAAATCCTACTTTTCAACCATATCAGAAGGTTACATATATTTCCCATGCAATTTTCTGGAGTTTTGCGAACGCGTTCGTATAACTCCGGCTGTCATGCTTCTGTTCGCTGCAAGGCCCTGCCCAGAGATTGAAAGTAGACAAGAAACGCCCGATTGATGCGCTCCCGCTGTGGCCCCTGCGGATAAAGCCCCAACTGGGCCTCTTCGCTTTCTTTCGTGCCTTTCACCAGGAAGGCATTTTTTACGGCGGCGTCCTGAACAAAGGCTTCGAAGGCTCGGGCGCAAAGTTCTTCGGGCCGGCTGTAGTAATGCACACCGGCGGCTTTGTCGGCCTTGGCGGATTGCCGGAACAGGTCGCTGGGCTGCTCACCGGTGTTGTCCAGCAGGATGGTGCGGTAGCAGGCTTGCAGGCGTTCATTGAGGGGGTGTGCGATGGCATCTTCGCGGGTTAGCCAGAGTATGGAGCCAAACTCAGCTTTGGAAGTGTTTGGGAACAATTTGTCCGCTATGTAGTGGTCGAAAGCATGAAACCACTCATGGGCAATGCTGCCGGGGCCGGCGTTTTTGGCCAGGGCGAAGCTGCGGGTGGCGGGGGTGTAATGGGCGGATACGCCAGGCCGGCCGCCGATGCCGTATTGCAGGGCCAGGCTGCCGCGCAGGGAGATCAGGCTTTCGGTGCCGTTGAGGATGGTCATCAAATCGCACAGGGCGTCGTAAAACAGTGCGGCGCTGCGCTGCTTTTCCGGTTCGGTTACCCAGCGGCCAATCTCCACGGTTCGGAACTGGAAGCGGCGGCGTACATCAAGGAAGGTAACAGGCGCCCCGGCACGGTGGTCGGGGCCCGTTCGATAAAACTGTCTGGCCATGGTCGAATTGTACGAGTGCGCGGCCCGCTTGTCTCAGCGTGCCGTTAACCGGCGGGGGCGTTTACCCGGTTTGCGCATTGCCCGGTCGATTCCAGTTCGGTCAGGTTTCCCAGGGTGGTGCGCGCAATGCTCTCCAGGGCGTTGCGGGTGAAGAAGGCCTGGTGGCCGGTGATCACTACGTTGGGGAAGGTCAGAAGGCGCGCGAACACATCGTCTTTGAGCACGATGTTGGACAGGTCCTCGAAGAACAGGTCGCCTTCTTCCTCATACACATCCAGGCCCAGGTAGCCAATCTGTCCGGATTTAAGGCCCTCGATGATCGCGGCGGTATCGACCATGGCGCCCCGGCTGGTGTTGATCAGCATCACGCCCGGTTTCATCTTGGCCACGGCATCCGCGTTGATCAGGTGGTGGGTGTCGGGGGTTAACGGGCAATGCAGGCTGACAATATCGGCCTGGCTGAACAGGTCGTCCAGCGCCACATACTCACCACCCAGGTGTTGGGCTTCCGGGTTGGCATGAAGGTCGTAACAGAGCACCCGGCAGCCAAAGCCTCGCATGATGCGCACTACCTCCAGGCCTATCTGGCCGGTACCCACCACGCCCACGGTTCGCCCTCGCAGGTCGAAGCCCAGCAAGCCATCCAGCGCAAAGTTACCATCGCGGATGCGATGATAGGCTCGGTGAATCTGCCGGTTGAGCGTCAGGATCAGGGCCACGGTGTGTTCGGCCACGGCATAGGGTGAGTAAGCCGGCACTCGCACCACGCTGATACCCAGTCGCTCGGCGGCTTTCAGGTCTACGTTATTGAAGCCAGCGCAACGCAGGGCAACCGCACGGGTGCCGCCTTCGGCCAACTGCTCCAGTACCTCGCCGTCCACCTGGTCGTTCACGAACACACACACCGCATCAAAGCCTTTGGCGAGCGCCGCGGTGGTCGCATTCAACCGGGGCTCAAGAAACACCAGTTCATGCTCGTGGCTGTCCCGGCTGGCTTGCCCAAGGAATTGCTCGTCGTAGGGTTTGGTGCTGAAAACAGCCACTTTCATGGGCCTGGCCTCTTACTGAAAAACGCCCGGTTTCGGGCGTTTTGTGCGGTGGGAGTATGTTGTCATTACACTCCCAGCGGTACCTTAGATCAAGCTTATGTAGAATTGGACAAACTTTGACGCCGGTTATTCCGACACCCGAGACAACGGAATCTTCTCGGCGGTGACAGGACGACTGAACAAATAACCCTGCATTCGCGAGCAACCTAATGCCTCAAGCGCCCCCTTCTGATCCTCCGTCTCCACGCCCTCAGCAACGATCTCAAGCCCCAGCTCCATGCCCATTGCAATGATGGCTTTAACCAGCACGTCACCGGCGCGTGTTTCAAGGACTGCATTGGTGAACAGTCGATCAATTTTCAACGTGTCGAATACAAAATGTTGGAGGTAAGCCAGATTGGAGTAGCCAGTACCGAAGTCATCGATTGCCAGTTTTACACCGGCGCGCCGTATTTCCCGTAACGCCATCTGAACATCCTGGATCGGGCCCACCAGCATGCTTTCGGTTACCTCAAGTTCCAGCCACGAGGAGGGCAGTCGACATTCCGCAAGTATTTCCTGAACCCGCCGCGCAAACTTGGGGTCTTCAAGCTGCGCGGCACTGATATTGACCGCTACACGCAGGGGCTCACCCGCCATCAACCACTGGCTGGCCTGACCACAGGCGGTTTTAAGAATCCAGTCGCCCAGTTCTGGCATCAGCCCCGTGCTTTCCGCAACTGGAATAAACCGGTCGGGCGGCACCAGCCCCAGGGAAGGTGATTGCCAACGGAGTAATGCTTCCACAGCAACAGCCTGGCGGGTCTTGATGCAGAACTGCGGCTGGTACACCAGAAAAAACTCACCCCGATCCAACGCACCCACAAGCGCGGAACGGATCTCTGCTTCACTGGCCAGGTTTTCCTTCAGTGCTTCGGTATAGAATGCATAGTGCCCCACCTTGGCACTGCCCAACGCCAGTTCGGCATTTCGTATAAGCTTGTCAGTTACTTCGGCTTCATTGGGCAGGAGACTTACTCCAGCCGTGCACCGGATAAGTAGTGCCTCTCCTCCGAAATCGATCGGCGATGACACTCCGGACATGAGGTGATCGACTCTGTTTTCCAGAACTCCTTCCCCCTGATCTGCCCGGAGAAAGATCAGAAAATGCCCGCCCCCCAACCGGCTGAGGAAGTACCCCTCGGAAAGATACGGCTCAATTCGGTTCATGACGGCTTCGATGACCTTGTCGCCGGCTTCGTAACCGTGCCAGTGGTTGATCTGTGTAAGGTCGCTCACTTTCAGGACAATAACGGCACCGCCGCAACCTTGCGCATAGGCAGCTGAAACTGCGGCCGACAAATTCTGCCTCACTGGCAGATTAGTAATCACGCTGCTCGGGCTTGAGCACGAATCGTTCATGGTTTTGTCTTTCCCAGGAGAGTCTTTCCGAACACCGCTTCAGGACGGCACAGAGCCCTTAACCCAGCAGCCAAAGTGCATGAATTTTCGTTGAAAAACTATCAGCGCCGGCTGAAATGGACTAGGGAATGCCCTACAAGGATTTAAAGAAGTTCCTGAGCGATCGCATAACGAACCAGATCGGAAATGCTGTTGGCATTCAGTTTTTCCATTAGCCTGGCCTTGTGGGTGCTGACGGTTTTGGAGCTGACGTTCAGTTTGTCTGCGATATCGCCCACGTTCATTCCCCGGGCAAGATCAAGAAAGATCTCGTATTCCCGCTTGGTCATCCGAGCATGGAGCTCATCCTCGGGTCGCCCTGTCAAGGCGCCCAGGGCGAGTCTGTCTGCCAGCTCCCGGGTTATGTAAAGCTGGCCCTGGGCTACCTTCCGGAGCGCATCCAGGAGTTCGGTTGGTGGCTGGGTCTTGGTGATGAAGCCCCGGGCGCCTGCCCGGATAGTCCGCGTGGCATAAAGGTCTTCACGATGCATACTCAACACCAGAATTCGTGTCTCTGGGGCCTTGCGGCGGATACGCTCGATCAGCTCCAGTCCCGAACACCCCGGCATGGACATATCCATCAGGAAAACGCTTGGCTTGCATCCGGGAATTTGTTGCAGGGCCTCGTCGCCGTCTGATGCCTCCCCGACTACCTCCATATCATGGGCAGAAGAAATCAGCGAGCGTATCCCCTCTCGTACAATGCTGTGATCATCGGCTATATAAACACTAATCATCGAGTTCGTGCTCCAGGGGCAGTTCCACATGTATTCGCACGCCCTTACCGCTGGCCGACTCCACTGAGAGGTCTCCGCCCAACATGGTCACCCGTTCGCGAATGCCGACGAGGCCTGAGCCATAGTGTCCGGCCACTGCCGGATCAAACCCGGCACCATTGTCTCGGACGTCTAATGTTGCGGTCTGGTCGGTCTCGCGGTAATTCACGCTGACCGTTGATGCGCCGGAATGGCGACTGACGTTGGTCATACATTCCTGAAGAATGCGGTACAGAGCAGTCGATACCTCGCCCCTGGCCCGGCCATTCTCGGCAGACTCGGAGTGCCATTTGACCTCAAGGTCTCCGCTCCCGGCCCATTGGGCAAGCAGCCATTCCGCAGCAGCCTCAAACCCAAGGTCATCGAGCATCGGTGGTCGCAGGTTGGCCGAGATCTCGCGGACTTTTTCCACCGCGACATCCACGGATTCAATAAGGTTGTTCAGATGCTGCCGGTGCCCATCAGACAACTCATGCATTCGGCCGACGGCGACCCCAAGACTGAGTTTGAGGGCGGCCAGGGTTTGCCCAAGTTCGTCGTGAAGGTCGCGGGCAATCCGGCGCCTTTCCTGTTCCAGCACCCCCTCCTGTGCACG
Source organism: Marinobacter sp. MBR-99 (assembly GCF_040547575.1). Taxonomy (NCBI): domain Bacteria; kingdom Pseudomonadati; phylum Pseudomonadota; class Gammaproteobacteria; order Pseudomonadales; family Marinobacteraceae; genus Marinobacter; species Marinobacter sp. MBR-99. The sequence continues at coordinate 4,789 of NZ_JBEPPY010000011.1, forward strand.
TGTAAGCTGGCGCAGCTCTTCCCTGGAGTGTCGCAGCTCAGCTTCCCGGAGCTTGGTGTCGGTTATATCGCGCTGGACGGAGGCAAAATAGGCGCGACCGTCCCTGCCCGAGGCGGGAATGGGCACGATTTCCACTTCGTTCCAGAACGGCACCCCATCCTTGCAATAATTAACCACGACTTCCTTGACCGGTTCCCGGCGTTCCAGGGCCTCCCGGATCCTGCACAGGGCGGCCCTGTCGGTATCTGGGCCCTGAAAAATACGGGGCGTTTTGCCCAGCACTTCGTCAGGCCGATACCCAGTCATCCTCTCTACGCCCTCGTTCACATACACGATTCTCGGACCAGGCGGATCCAGCGGATCAATTTCGGTAATAATGATCACGTCATGAATCTGCGACATACAGGCCTGCAGCAGTCGCCGGCTCTCTTCCAAACGGTAGCGTTCGGTCTTGTCACGGGCAACACCGAACACGCCGGTGACTTCACCGTCGACCAGAATGGGAATATAGGTCACCAACACCAGAGCAGTGTGGCCATCACCACGTCTTACCTGGCAATGATAGCTGCAAGGGTGCCCCTCCAGCGCCGCCTCAAAACATTCCGTGGCTGCTTTGCGATCTCTTTCATGCACCAGGTTTTCCCAGTGATAATCACAAAGCTGGCCCTCGGGATAGCCGGTAAGTTCCTGTGTGCTGCTGTTCATTTCCACCAGCCGCCCCTGCAGATCCATGCTGCAGACTGCGTAGGGGTTCTGCGAAAAAAGTGAACGGAAACGCTGCTCGTTAACGGCAATACGCTCCGACAACCGACGGTAATCGGTGATGTCGACAAGTTGAACAAAGCGCGTGCCGTCCGGGCAGGTGGACCGGGCAAACGTCATGCGATACAGACGCTTGCCGATTCTGGCCTCGAGTTCACAGACCTCTTCCGGAATTGTTCCAGCAGCGTCCAATCGGGACTGGAGAGTCGAGCGGCTGGGGCCGGACAGGCAATCCAGAAGCGCCATGCCCGGTTCAAGACAGGCATCAAGCTCATCAGCACTCTGGTTCAGATCCTCAATCCGGCCATCGGGTGTAATCCGAAGGACCGCCCCTGGAAGCGCTGCCATCGGGATCACGCGGTGCGAACCCATGTCGACCTCCTGAACGCTCATATCGTTTACCCATTTACTGTAGCACGGCAGTCGGGGCTTTTCCGGGCGTGGCTGACTCTGTGGGGCGAGTCAGCGCCTCAGGCTGCACCCTACTATGGCATCCGCTATCCTGCCCAATGGCAACACCTCTGCAGCGGCGCCGATATCAATGGCCTCACGGGGCATACCGAAAACCACGGAGCTCTCCTGGTCCTGGGCAATGGTGTGGGCCCCTGCCTGGCGCATGGCCAGAAGTCCCTGGGCACCGTCATCGCCCATGCCGGTCATAATGATGCCAAGGGCATTGCGCCCTGCGGTTTGAGCCACAGATCGAAACAGAACGTCCACCGAGGGTTTATGTCGGTTTACCGGTGGACCATCCGCCACTCCCACCCGATACTGGGCACCGCTGCGACGAAGCTGCATGTGCCTGCCGCCGGGGGCAATCAGGACCAGCCCGGGAATCACCCGGTCACCGTCTACCGCTTCCCGAACCTCACAACGGCACAGGCGGTTGAGCCTCTGGGCAAAAGCAGCAGTAAACTTTTCCGGCATGTGCTGAACCACAACAATGCCCGGGCAGTCGACCGGCAGCCGGGTCAGCACAGTTTCCAATGCCTGGGTGCCGCCGGTAGAGGTTCCCAAGCTCACCACCTGGTCGGTGGTGCAAGCCATCGCCAACGGCGCCTGCGACTTTGGCACGGGCATTACTGCAGGGCGCGGATCAGGTACCGCAGCAAGTCTCGCGCGGGCCGCAGCCTTGAGCACATGCACCATGTGCTGACCACCGGCCTGCAGGAAGTCCCGCAAACCAATTTTGGGCTTGGTGATGATATCCACCGCACCGGCTGACAATGCCTGTACAGTGGTATCCGCGCCTTTTTCCGTCAGCGTGGAACAGATCACCACCGGTGTTGGACGCTCTTTCATCAGCTTTTTCAGAAACGTGATGCCGTCCATCCGGGGCATTTCAACATCCAGAACGATGACGTCTGGCCAGTCCCGTTGCATTTTCTGCAAGGCAAAGATTGGGTCCGGGGCAGTGCCGGAAACCCGAATGCCCGGGTCCGCCGCCAGCAATTGACTCAGCACCTGACGAACCACCGCCGAGTCATCAACGATGAATACTGAAATCGGATCTTTCATGCAGCCCCTCCCGCTTGCGCCGGGTAAAAGGTGCCCATCCGACTCTCGCCCTGGCGCAACCAGACATCGCCGTCTGCAATGTTGAAGAACAGCCGGCGATAACCGGTGCCGCCCAGGCTTCGTGCAATCACACGCAGTCCATGGCGGACGGCCAATGCCTCGGCTGCCTCAATATTGCGGTGTGCTACCGAGCTGCCAATAGGGCCTGCGTCAAACATGCTGGCGCCTCCAAAAAGTTTGGCTTCGTAGTCGTCCGTCCGCGTTCCATGCTGTCGGATCTCGGCAATCAGAAGCTGCAGTGCATCTTCGCCGTATCGGGCGTTTGGCTGACCATCCAGGCTCCTGCCTGGCAGCATGTAATGACACATGCCACCCAGTCTCAGCTCGGAGTGCCATACCGTCACAGCAATGCACGAGCCAAGGGTCGTATTAATACGAGTATCGCGATCACCGAAATACCAGTCACCAGGATGCAGAAATATATCGATCCCCGAGCCCAGCTGTTTGGTCATGGTTGCTTCCGGTAAATGGAGGGCGACACCACCTCAAGTCCGTTCTGTAGCCCGTTGAGGGTTTCCGAATGCCCGATGATCAGGTAGCCACCAGGGCGCAGGCAGGTCTGCAACCGAGCAATGATCTGCTGTTTGGTTTCAGCATTGAAATAGATCATCACGTTGCGCAGGAAGATCACATCAAACAACCCGACATCCGGCAGTCGGGTATTGAGGTTGATCTGTTGGAACTGCACCCGGGACCGCAATACCGGGTCTACCATCAAGGTGCCGGCGGCCTCGCCGATGCCTTTCAGACAATAGCGCTTGAGACATTCGGTAGGGATCCGGTCGGCCCGCGTCATGGGGTAGCGACCGCCCCGGGCTTTCTCCAACACCTGGGTGCTGATGTCCGACGCCAGAACTTCCCAGCCAGCTGGCCCAAGCACTTCCGAAAGCACCATGGCCAACGTGTAAGCCTCCTCACCACTGGAACAGGCCGCGCTCCAAAGGCGTATGCAGCCCCGGTGGCTCTGGGCTTTCAGAATCTGATCCCGTAAAAACTCAAAGTGCCGGGGCTCGCGAAAAAAGTAGGTCTCATTGGTAGTCAGAAGGTCCACCGCTACCTGCTTTTCCGTCGGGTTGGTCTTAAGGTGTCGCCAGTACTCAGCGTAACCGGCAAGCGCCAGCACTTTTATCCGCTTGGCCAGCCGGCCGGCCACCATGGTGCGTTTGCCGGCCGGCATATGGATGCCGGCGACCTCAAACATCAACCGCTGGAACTCTCGGAACTCGGCCTCACCCAGCACCGGAGCGGCGGTAGCTGTGATCGTCGGACGTACGTCAGCTGTCGAGGGCATCATGGGCGCCGTCCGAAATTGCCGCCAGTTCGGCCATTTCACGGGTGTTTAGAGCCTGTTGGACATCCAGCATAATCACAAACTGCCCCTCCACCTTACCCATACCGGCAATAAAGTCAGCTCGGACGCGGGCCCCGAAGCTGGGCGCCGGTTCAATGTCCGCAGGCGGTATCTCCAGGACTTCGGATACTGCGTCCACGATCACGCCGATTTCCTGCAGGCTGTCAGCCAACCCTTCCACTTCCAGAATTACCACGCAGCTGCGCCGGTTAATGGTGCTTTCTCCCCGGCCGAACCGGGCAGACAGGTCAATTACCGGCACCACGCTGCCGCGCAGGTTGATTACCCCACGCACAAACTCGGGCATCATGGGCACGGTGGTCAGACTGCCGTATTCGATGATCTCCCGGATGTGCAGGATGCCCACCGCGAACATCTCCCGACCAATCTGGAAGGTCAGATACTGGTTCTGATTTCCAGAGGAACCCGCTATACGGGCTACCTCCTGGTGTTTTTGTGCCTGGTTCATAGCAACCTCCGATCAGAATCGCACGTAGGCGGAGGCGTCAAATTCGTCGTGGTCCTGGACCGGACGGGCTGCTTCGCGGGTCTTTTTCGCCGCCACACCCGGCTTGGCCGCGCGCACCGGAGCCTGAATCCCGCGGCTGTCATGGGTCTGGAAGAACGCCATGGCCTGTTGCAACTGCTCTGCCTGGGAGGACATTTCTTCCGAGGTAGCCGCCAGTTCTTCAGAGGCAGAGGCATTCTGCTGAGTAATCTGGTTGAGCTGTTCCATGGCGCCGTTGATCTGTTCCACACCGGCGGATTGCTCACTGGAGGCGGCGGCAATTTCCTGCACCAGGTCCGAGGTTTTCTGTATAGACGGTACCATTTCGGTCAGCAGGCGACCGGCCCGCTCTGCCAGTTCCACGGAGGACCCGGCCACTTCGCCAATCTCCTGGGCGGCAATCTGGCTGCGCTCGGCCAACTTACGAACCTCGGCTGCGACAACGGCAAAGCCTTTACCATGCTCGCCGGCACGAGCCGCCTCGATGGCCGCGTTCAAAGCCAGCAGGTTGGTCTGATAGGCGATGTCGTCGATGATTGAGATCTTCTCGGCAATACTCTTCATGGCGGTGACGGTCTGTCCCACGGCTTCCCCACCTTCGACCGCCTCTTTGGCCGCCTTGCTGGCCATACCATCGGTGATGGAGGCGTTCTCGGTATTCTGACTGATGGACGCAGTCATTTGCTCCATGGACGCGCTGGTTTCCTCGACGCTGGAAGCCTGCTCGCTTGAAGCCTGTGAGAGCGATTGGCTGGTCGCGCTCACTTCCTCAGAAGCGGAGGCGAGGTTGTCCGCGCCGGAACGGACTTCCGAGATTACCTGGGACAGCTTCACCACCATGCGCTGCATGGTTTCCATCATCTGGCCGATCTCGTCGCGGCTGCGGGCTTCGACTTTGACGGTGAGGTCGCCGTCGGCAATGCTGGTAGCCGCCGTCATGGCGTCGCGGATGGCACCGGTGATGCTGCGGGCAATCAGGTATGCCAGCCCAAGGCCCAGCAGGATACTGACCGACAACAGTATGATCACGGCGAACTGCGCTGCCCCGTAGGCCTCGCTGGCGGCATCACTGCTGGCACGGCCCATCTGCGTGTTCCAAGCGACATTTCTGCCGATGATATCGCTGACCGTGTTATAGGTTTGGCGGGACTCGCCCCGGTAATATGCCAGTGCCTGCTGCGTTTCGCCGGCGCGCGACATGGCCAGCAGCTTTTCATGCTCTTTCTGGTAGCCTGCCCACGCTGCCTGGTACTGCTCGTACAGGGCTTTTTCTTCCGGCAGCGTCAACAGTGCTGCAAATGTCGCCGTCACAGCCTCCAACTGGCCAGCAATCTCGTCCATTCGTTTTTCATTTCCGGCCATTTCCTGCTCAGTCTGGGAAATGATGTGCTCGAGCTCGAAGCGTCGATAGTCGCCGACCAGAGTATCCATGGTCTGTGCCGCACCGACGGCAACCATCCAGTTGTCCGCCAGCTCATTGGCGGAGTCGTCCATGGTGGACATCTGCATCAGCGCGTAGACGCCGGTCGCCAGGAACAGCACCAGGACGACCCCGAAGGCGCCCATCAGCTTGGTAAAAATTCGTAGGTTATTGAACAGGCTCATTGGATTCGATCCCCTGTGTAAGGCCACGTCTTGGTTGATTGAAACGCAATCCCTGCGAACTGAGCGATGCCTGTTCCCGAAGACTTATCTGGGAGATCAGGGCCTGCACGTCCAGAATCAGGGCTACCTGGCCGCTCCCCAGAATGGTGGAGCCAGACAACCCTTTGAGATGAGAAAAAATGCCGTTCAGCGGCTTGATCACGGTCTGATGTTCGCCCAGTAGATCGTCTACGATCAGCCCCGCCTTGCAGCCGGCATAGCGCACCACGATAATGTTCTGGCGCCTGCCGGGTTTGCCTGGTACACGGAACAGGTCCCGCAGCCGAACCAAAGGCAATGCTTCGTGGCGAAGATTGATGTAGTCCTTACCGGCACTGAGAGCCCGTTGTTCGGCGCTCAGCTCCGTACACTCCACAACCGTCTCCAGGGGCACCACATAGGTGGCCTCGCCAACACGGGCCAGGAAACCGTCAATGATGGCCAGTGTCAGCGGCAGGCGAATACGGAACGTCGTACCACCGGCAATGCCCGGGGAATCCAGCTCTACCATGCCCCGAAGTGATTCGATGTTGCGACGAACCACATCCATGCCCACACCGCGGCCAGACAGATTGGTGACCTGCTCCACCGTTGAGAAGCCCGGCTCGAAAATGAGGTTGAATATCTCCTGGTCGGTGAGCGCGGCATCTGGTCTCACCAGGTCCCGCTCGACAGCTTTGGCCAGCAGCCGATCGCGGTTTAGGCCATTACCGTCATCACTGACCTCAATTACAACGGCACCGGATTCGTGGTAGGCATTCAAATGCACACGGCCCTGGGCCACTTTGCCTTTGGCTAAACGCTGGTCCTGCCGCTCAATGCCATGGTCGCAGGCGTTGCGAACCAGATGGGTCAATGGATCGGTGATCTTCTCGACCACGGTTTTATCGAGCTCGGTATCAGCGCCGGTGATGACCAGCTCGATGTCTTTGCCAAGCTCCGACGACACATCCCGAATCACCCGCTGGAAGCGCTGGAAAGTTTCGCCAATTGGCACCATGCGCAGGTCCAGGGAACTGTCTCGGATTTCCTCCACCAGGAGGTTCAGGTTCGCTGCAGTTTCCCGCGACTTGGCATCGCCCGAGCGTTCGGCGTCCAGGCCGACCGTTGCCGATGCAATCACCAGTTCGCCCACCAGGTTGATCAAACGGTCCAGTTTGTCAGCCTGGATCCTGAGATACTGGGCCGACTTTTTACGCCGACCTTGCTGGGGATCGATGGCAGCCTCGGCCATGGCCACGTTGACGCCTTGCTCGTGCTGGCGCTGCTTGTCATGCGATACCGGTGCGCTCGCTTCTTCGAGAATCGGCTCAAGGATCTGCAGCTGGTAAAGGTCGCCGGCGAACTCGAACACATCTTCAATGGCATCGCGCCCGGCCGTGCTGCGCAGTGTGACATCGAACCCCAGATAGCAGGCCTCCGAATCAAACGCTTCCAGAGACGGCAAACCTTGATCAAGCACTTTCACCTGCTCGAGTTCGCCTAGCGTTCGGAGAAATCGGATGAATCCGAGCGGGTCCATGCCGTGACGCAGCGCATCGGCGTGAATCCGGATCTGGATCTGCCAAATTTCATCGGCACCAGCCAGCATTGAAGCCTCCGGCTGCGGCACCAGCGCGTCGTGATCCTTTAGAGACTGAAACGGTGCCAGTTCCGACAGAAGCACCACTCCAGCCGGCTCAAGCGCCGCGGCCCCGGCAACCTCGGGAACCTCCACCAGAAGGCTGATGTGGTCTCGGCAGCGCAGCAACAGATTAGCTAGAGCCCGGCTCAGGGTTATTTCGTGAGCTCTGAGCCGGTCCAGCACATTTTCGACCACATGAGTAAAAGCCACCACGTGGTCCAGGCCGAACATCCCAGCTGAGCCTTTAACCGTGTGCACACAGCGGAACAGCGCGTTCTGCAGTTCGGCTTCGCTCGGTCGGGTTTCCAGCTCAAGCAGGATGTTTTCCATGTCGAACAGCAGCTCGCGGCTCTCGTCCAGAAAGGTTTGCAGTGCCAGTTCCATGTTCATGGCTGTGACTCCAGAGCCACCAGTTCAAAGACTTGCCTTACAGCGTCGCTGTGGTTGATCAGGCTCACCGGCTTGCTATCCGGCGCTTGCAGACGCAAGGCCATCAGCAATATTTGAAGCCCTGCCGTATCGAGCTCGGTGACACCAGCCAGATCAACAGTGCGCAGCTCCCCTGTGGCAAGCGCCAGGCACAGGTTTTCAAATGCTGCAGAGGCCTCATAAATGGTGAGCTCACCCTTAAACGACAAGCTGCCAACGCTGGCGTTGAAATTCGGTATGGCGCTCACGGGCCCACCAGTTTGTGCACTGCCGCCAGCATCTGCTGGGGCTGGAAGGGTTTGACCATCCAGGCCTTGGCACCACCGGCCTGACCTTGCAGTTTCTTGTCCTCGGCTGACTCGGTGGTAAGCATAATCACCGGTGTGAACTTGTACTCGGAGCGGGATTTGATCTCCCTCAGGAACGTCAGACCATCCATGTTCGGCATGTTCACATCCGAAATCATCAGGTGCACCCGCTGTCCTGCAAGCTTGGCAAGGGCATCCCGTCCGTCACAGGCTTCTATCACCTCGTAGCCTGCACCTTTAAGGGTGAGCGACACCACCTGCCGGATGGAGGCCGAGTCATCAACAATCAGAATATTCTTTGCCATACATTTGACCCGTTAGTTGTCTGGTTTTGCCGGCCCGGCCGGTTCTCATGAATTCAGAAAAAGGTAATGTCACCGCTGGCCACAGACGTTGCCATGCCCTTGTGATGATGGTTGTTGCGCTCCTCCGCCATCGCGTAGGAGGCCTCCATTTCGCTCATTACGGTGTCAACGCAAACCACCTCTGCAGACCCCATGCTGGCTGCAACCTTTTCAATACTGGTACCGACATGGCTAAGGATTTGGCTGGTGCGATCCTGGAACTGCAATTGCACCAGGGCATCCTCGACTTCCTGCTGGATATCCGCGCTGGTTTTTCGAAGAGACTCAGCCGATGCCACGAGACTGGAACCCCAACCCCGGAAGTCCACCAGTACGCGCTCGATGATTGCTTCGGACGCACGCACCGAGTCACCATCACGGCCACTGGAGGCCTGAGCCGCGGCTACCGCCGACCGGATGGAGTCTCCGATAAAGCCGACCTTGGTGCTGATTCGCTCTCCGGTATCAGCCGACAACTGGGAGAGTTTGCGGACCTCATCAGCTACCACTGCAAAGCCACGGCCATGCTCTCCGGCCCGAGCAGCCTCGATGGCGGCATTCAGTGCGAGCAGGTTGGTCTGGCCGGCAATCTTGGCGACGTCCTGCGCCATGTTGTCTAGTTCATCGACAAAGGTATCCAGGCCGTTTATCTGGCGCAGCAGTCCGTCCCTTTCATCAAGGGCGGCCCGCAATGAGCTCAGTACCGACTGCAACTCAGTGTCGGCCCGTCCGAAGCTGCTGCCGACGCCGCCCTCAAGTGAACTCGCCACGTCGGATGCCATGTTCGTTGCATTCCTAAGCTCTGTCGCCAAATGGCTAAAACACCGGCTCAGGTCAACAACAGCATGCTCGGTTTGGGACCGAACCGTGTCGATTTGCTGCCCCCAGACCGGTAAGAGCTCAGCACCTAGGCGGCTCTGGGCTTTCACCACATGGGAATGGCCATCGGCTAATTCCCGGGTGCATACTTCTAACTTGGCTTCGTGGACTTGAGCCAGCCGATGCCAACGGCCATTAACGTAATAAGCCGAAGCCATCGCCAATATCGTTACCAGTCCGGCAACCGCGAGGCCGCTTGCAAGAGGCAGAACGAACAAAACAACCAACACCCCAAGCAGTGTCGGTGCGATGGTTGCGACGATCAGACCGTATTCTGGTGAACTGTGAGTATTTGGCACGATAGGTTCCCCGTTTCGACAGGGTCATCGTGCAACCGGGAAGGTTTCCGGACAATTGGTGCAGAACCGATTTTTGGATAGGGCGTTGGCCGGTCAAGTGTAGGGCGAGGACTACTCTCAACGGCGCCTTGTGTGAGGGTTGAAGAGGCGGCGGGGCCCGGTCCGAAGGACCAGGCCCCGGCAATCAGAAAGGCTGAGCCTGACTATTGCTACCACTCCAGCTGCGCCCCGGTCTGGTATTCAATCACCCGGGTTTCAAAGAAGTTCTTCTCCTTGCGCATGGTGGCTTGCTCATCCAGCCAGGGCGAGACGTTCTTGGCCCCCGGGAAAGGTTCTTCCAGGCCGACGGTTCTGGCGCGGCGATTGGCCACGAAGCGGAATTGCTCGCTGTGGTATTCCGCCGAGTAGCCGAGGATGGGGTCACGCAGGATGTAGTTGGCGTAGGCCATTTCAGCGGCTTCGGATTCGTCCCACATGTCGCGCACGGCTTTGGGGTCGAAGCTGATGTTTTCTTCTTCCAGAATCTGATTCACCACCTTCAGGCCGAAGGAGAAGTGCATGGCTTCGTCCCGCAGGATGTATTGCAGTTGCTCCCCGGTGCCACGCATCAGGCCCCGGCGTTGCAGGGCGAAGATGGGGCTGAAGCCGTTGTAGAACCAGCAGCCCTCAAACACGGCGGCAAAGAATAGGTAAGACATGATGAATTCCTGCAGATCGTCTTTGTTGCGCAGGTTCATGTCGGAGCGCATGGCGGCGTCCAGCCGTCGGTTGGCTACCTGGATCTTGCCGTTGATTTCCGGCACCACGCGGTAGCGGTTGTAGATTTCGCTCTGGTCCAGGTTGAGGGTTTCGATGCAGTGCTGGTAGGTCCAGGTGTGCAGGGCTTCTTCGTACACCTGGCGGGCCTGGTAGATTTGCAGTTCCGGCGCGCTCATTTTCTCCATCACGGCCAGGCCGATGTTGCGCATGGCGAGGATGTCGGAGGTGGTGAGGTAGGCCAGTACGTTTTCGTATACGTGCTTTTCCGCCGGGCTCAGGCGGTGGTGGTAGTCGTGGACGTCCTGGGCCATGTTGACGTCCAGCGGGGTCCAGTGGTTTTTGTTGGCGTTCATGAAGTATTCCCACGCCCAGGGGTATTTGAAGGGTGCCAACTGGTTTATGTCGGTTTCGCCGTTGATGACGCGCTTGTCGTCTACGTTGACCGGCGCCGGGCCGGCGCTGGCCGTCGGCTTGTTTTCGGTTTTTGGTTCGTCGTCCCAATCCAGCATGGTTAGGCCTCCAATGTTAAGTAAGTGATTACTGACAGGCTTCGCAGTCTGGCTCGTCGATGCTGCACACTTGCGGCTGGGGTGCAGCCACCGGGGCGCTTTTTTCGGCGCCGGTAGCACCTAGTGAGCGCAGGTAATACGTGGTTTTCAGGCCGCGTTCCCAGGCCAGCTGGTACAGGGCGTCGAGTTTTTTGCCGCTGGGTTCGGCCATGTACAGGTTCAGGCTCTGGGCCTGGTCGAGCCATTTCTGGCGTCTTGCCGCGGCCTCTACCAGCCATCTTGGGTCGATTTCAAAGGCGGTGGCGTAGCGGGCTTTCAGTACCGGTGGGATGCGGTCGATCTGCTGGACGCTGCCGTCGAAGTATTTGAGGTCGTTGACCATCACGTTGTCCCACAGGCCTTCGGCTTTGAGGTCGCGCACCAGGGAGGGATTGACCACGGTGAATTCGCCAGAGAGGTTCGATTTCACGAACAGGTTCTGGTACGCCGGTTCGATGGACTGAGACACACCGACGATGTTGGAGATGGTGGCGGTGGGGGCGATGGCCATGACGTTGCTGTTGCGCATGCCGTGTTTGGCAATCAGCTCGCGCACCGGGGTCCAGTCCAGGCGGCTGTTGGTGTTGAGCGACAGGTCTCCTTCCCGGCGGTTCTCCTTTAACAGGTTGATGGAATCGATGGGCAAGATGCCTTGCTGCCAGAGGGAGCCTTCGTAGGTTTCATAGGCACCCCGTTCGCCGGCCAGGGTGGCGGAAGCGCGGATGGCAAAGTAGCTGAGTTGCTCCATGGCCACGTCAGCAAACTCGACGGCTTCCGGGCTGGTGTAAGGCAGGCCGAGTTGGTAGAGGGCATCCTGGAAACCCATTACACCCAGGCCTACCGGGCGATGTTTGAGGTTGGAGTTCTTCGCCTGGGGCACGGCGTAGAAGTTGATGTCGATAACGTTATCGAGCATGCGCACGGCGGTGGTCACGGTGCGTTCCAGGCGCTGCACGTCCAGCTCGCCGTTGTGGATGTGGGCAGCCAGGTTAACGGAGCCCAGGTTGCACACGGCAATTTCGTCGGCGCTGGTGTTCAGGGTGATTTCGGTACACAGATTGGAGCTGTGCACTACGCCCTGGTGCTGCTGTGGAGAACGCAGGTTGCAGGGGTCTTTGAAGGTGATCCAGGGGTGGCCGGTTTCAAACAGCACGGTGAGCATTTTGCGCCACAGTTGTTTGGCGGGGATTTTCTTGAACAGTTTGATCTTGCCCTGCGCCGCCAGCGCTTCGTAATGCTCGTAGCGTTCCCGGAAGGCGTTGCCGTACAGGTCGTGCAGGTCTGGCGCATCGCTGGGGGAAAACAGGGTCCAGTCCCGGTCTTCGCGCATGCGTTCGATCAGCAAATCCGGCACCCAGTTGGCGGTGTTCATGTCGTGGGTGCGGCGGCGTTCGTCGCCGGTATTTTTGCGCAGTTCCAGGAATTCTTCGATGTCCAGGTGCCAGCTTTCCAGGTAGGCGCACACCGCGCCTTTGCGCTTACCGCCCTGGTTGACCGCCACGGCGGTGTCGTTGACTACTTTCAGGAAGGGCACCACGCCCTGGCTCTGGCCGTTGGTGCCCTTAATGTGGGAGCCCAATGCCCGCACCGGGGTCCAGTCGTTGCCCAGGCCGCCAGCCCATTTGGAGAGCAGCGCGTTATCTTTGATGGCGCCGTAGATACCTTCCAGGTCGTCCTGCACGGTGGTCAGGTAGCAGGAGGACAACTGGGAATGGCGGGTGCCGCTGTTGAAAAGGGTGGGCGTGCTGGCCATGTAATCGAAGGACGACAGCAGGTTGTAGAATTCGATGGCCCGTTCGTTGGGATGGTCTTCCCGCAGCGCCAGGCCCATGGCGACGCGCATGAAGAACACCTGGGGCAGTTCCAGGCGGGCCTTGTTCCAGTGCAGGAAGTAGCGGTCGTAAAGGGTTTGCAGGCCCAGGAAGCCGAACTGGTGGTCACGCTCGGGGATGATCGCTGCGCCCAGGCGTTCCAGGTCAAAGGCGGCCAGGGCTTCGTCCAGCAATTCGTAACGAATACCGGCGTGGATAAACGCGCTCAGAGCCTGTGGATAAACCTCTGCCAGCGGCTGGTTGCGGGGCAGGTCCAGGGCCTCGGCGGCTTCCAGGCGCAGCTGCTCCAGCAACAGGCGGGCGGTGACGGCGCTGTAGTCCGGCTCCTGCTCGATACGGCCACGGGCGGTCATGATCAGGGCGGAGAGCACTTCGGTTTCTGCAATGCCGTCGTACAGGTTGCGCAGGGCTTCGTCCACCAGGGATTCGCCGTCAATGCCGTCCAGGCCGGTGGCGGCCTGTTCTACCTGCAGCTTCATCAGGCCCAGGTCCAGCGGCGCCGCGTTGCCGTCGGCTTTTTTCACGGTCAGGTGCGGGTGCGCTTCCATGGGCTCTTCGATGGCGCGCTGGCGGGCGTGTTCTTCCCGGTAGAGCACGTAGGCCCGGGCCACTTTCTGCTCTTCGGCCCGCATCAGGGCCAGTTCCACCTGGTCCTGAATGTCTTCAATATGCACTTTGCCACCGGCTTTCAGGCGCCGGCTGATGGCCTGCACCACCTGTTCGGTGACCCGATGCACGGCGTCGTTGATGCGGGCCGAACCGGCGGCTTTGTCGCCTTCCACGGCCAGGAACGCTTTGGTCACCGCCACACTGATTTTGGCGGGATTGAATCCAACCAGGGTGCCGTTGCGTTTAATCACTTGAAGGGATTGGGTATCGGTGGCCGGGGCTTCGGCCAGAGCGGTGGCAGACATGGGGCTTCTCCTTGTGCACGCGTTGTTAGTGCAACCTTCGCGTTCACAGGAGAAAAGACTGTTTGGCCACGGACATTCACGAACAAAAAATGGGCGTACCATCTTTTGGTGTTCTTGGAGTCCGCAGCCAATAATCCTTACCTGCTCACCTTGAAACGCGAAGGTGCAGTGTCTATCCCTGGCAGGTCTTCGGACTCAGGGGCGTGAACCTGTTGGTTCGGCCTTGCGTGGCGACTTCCCGGCGCTTGCCAGTGTCTTGATGCCACGCTCGTTCCCCAATACCGCTGCGCGTCAGTTCCGGATTCTCACCGGATTCCCGACTACCTTTATGTCCGAAGTGATCAGAGAATGATCACAACATATGGTAGTCAACCAAGGATTTGGTCACTATATACGGACTAATAGCCACTGACAAGGCACTTTATTGCAGGCCCGCTGTCTGCCACTGCAGTGGCCCGAAAACAAAAGGACAAGTCTATGAAGCGCTCATCACTGGCAGGCACTGCATGGGTGTTGGCTCTGCTTTTGGCCAGCCCGGCAATGATGGCGCAGGCGCCTTTACTGCAACCCTTCTCCACCATGAGTTCATTATCTGATGGTTGGGAACCTCTGGAATTTCCCAGAATCGACCGGCACACGCGCTACGAGCTGGTCACGGACGACGGTGTTCAGGTGGTCAAGGCGACTGCTGATGACAGCGCCTCCGGCCTGATTGCCCGATTGTCGTTAGAACCCGGCGAATCGCTGATTCTGCGCTGGCAATGGAAGGTGTCCAATGTGTTCGACCAGGGTGATGCCCGGAAAAAGTCCGGCGACGACTACCCGGCGCGAATCTACGTGGCCTTTGAATTTCAGCCCGACAAAGCAGGCTTCTTTGAGCGGGCCAAACGCAAAACCGTGGAGGTGATGTTTGGTGAGACCCTGCCAGGCAACGCCCTGAACTACATCTGGGCCAACCGGCTACCAGAGCAATCCATTGTCGCCAACGCCTTCACCGACCAGACCATGATGGTGGCGGTCAATTCCGGCCCGGAGCAAACCGGGGAGTGGGTCACCGTGGAACGGGATATTGTGGCGGATTACCGGGAAGCGTTCGGGGAGACCCCCCCGCGCATTGTTGGCGTGGCCATTATGTCGGATGCGGATAATACCGGTGAACGGGCAACAGCGTGGTATCGGGATCTGGTGCTTGAGCAGCCCTGAATGGCGGATCGAAAAAAGGCCCCGTATCGGGGCCAAACACGTGAAACGTCGAACCGGTTGTCAGTGGCTGATCATCCACGGCCGCATCGAGGGAAACATTTTCTTACCGTCTGCGGTGTAGAACAGCATGGATTTGCCCGGCTTCGGTGAGCCGCAACCACAACTTCGGCTGTGTTCCTTGTCGTGCGCCCTGCGATCGGCAGTCGAGAACACGGGCTCGTGTTTCGAGCGCTCGTTCCGGTCCTGAGCCGATCGTTTGGCCGGGTCCATGGCGGCAATCTCCGGGGGCAGCACGATGACTCGGGGAGACAGCGCCTGACAGGTCGGGCACTCCGCCGGCTTGGCACAGTCTTCCATGGTGGCCAGCTGGTGGAACAACCCGTGTTCCCGACATTTGTAGTCATACACAGGCATGTTGGTTACTCCTTGTCTTTCGACAGGGGCACGTCCATACCGCCACTGACTTTCTTCTGTGGGCCATCCGCTGACGGGTTGATGTCGAAATCAAAGATGCCGGTTGGCAGCCAGAGCGTTGCACAGGCGTTGGGAATATCAACCACACCGCTGATATGCCCCTCCACCGGCGCACACCCAAGGATCGCGTAAGCCTGTGCCCTGCTGTAGCCGAACTTGGTCATGTATTCGATGGCATTCAGGCAGGCCTGGCGATAGGCCACATGCACGTCCAGATAGTGCTGGCCGCCCTCTTCATCCACCGAGATGCCCTCAAAGATCACATAATCGTCGTAGCGGGGCTTGATGGGGCTGGGCTTGAACACCGGGTTCTTGATGCCATATTTGCGCACGCCGTCTTTGATCAGATTCACCCGCAAGTGAATCCAGCCAGCCATTTCGATGGCCCCACAGAATGTGATTTCGCCATCGCCCTGGCTGAAATGCAGGTCGCCCACGGAGAGCCCGGCGCCATCTACGTAGACGGGGAAATACACTTTGGAGCCGCGGGAAAGATCCTTGATATCGCAGTTACCGCCATGCTCCCTGGGAGGCACGGTTCGGGCAGCCTCCGCTCCGGCGGCCTTGGCAGCCTCACCTTTCATCTGCCCCATATGGGCTGTCTCGCCATTGGGAAGGGTAGCCAGTTCCGGCACCCGTTCCGGATCGGTTGCCACCAGCCCCGCTTCTCGCTTGTTCCAGGTGTCCAGAAGCTCTTTGGAAGGCAAACAGCCAATCAGCCCTGGGTGTATCAAACCGGCAAACTCCACGTTAGGAATATGCCGGGACTTGGTGAACATGCCGTTGAAGTCCCAGATTGATTTCTGGGCTTCGGGGAAATGTTCCGTCAGAAAGCCACCGCCGTTCTGCTTGGAGAAGAAACCGTTGAAGCCCCACTGGCTCTCCTCAAACGTACCGATATCCAGAATGTCGACTTCCAGCAGGTCACCCGGCTCTGCGCCTTCAACGCCAATGGGGCCCGACAGGAAATGCACCTGGCTGAGGTCTACATCACGCACGTCGTCGGCGCTGTCGTTGTTCTTGATCTGGCCGCCGGTCCAGTCGTAACACTCCACGATAAAATCGTCACCGGGTTTGACGGTGGCCACCAACGGAATGTCCGGGTGCCAGCGGTTGTGGACTTTGTCGTTCTCGTAGGCCGATTTATTCAGATCGATCTTGATGATGGTTTCAGCCATAGCGGGCGCTCCTGTACATTGGCTTGTCTGTTTGAATAACGCCTCTACTATCGGCTGCACGGCATGTTGGGGGTATTCGCCAAATACCCCCGGCGCCTACGTCATTCGACGTATTGGCGAACCTTTATCTCGCCGTTTTCAATGTCTGCGGCGAATTGCTCCGCCTCAGGATGGGCCAGTAAGGCCCGCGCAACCGCCGGCTCCAGACGCTGGCGAAATGCCCGTAACATCTCCCGTGCGCCATAACGGCTGTCGTAGCCTCGGCAGAGCTCCCGGCGCAGATTCTCGGACAGAGTCAGTTCTGCATTTTTGCGGGCCAGGCGCTTGTTCAGCCCCGCCAACTCGATATCCAGCAGCGCGTCCAGCCAGTTGGACGTGAGGGTGTTGTAGTTCAGGATCTGGTCAATCCGGTTGAGAAACTCCGGATCAAAATGGCGCCGAAGCGCGGCATCCCGAATGGTTTCGCCAGAGCCGGGTGACAGCCCCAGCCATCGGCGCCAGCCTCGCTGATAGCGGTGATGGTTAGCCTCCGCATCCAATGCGCCGGCGTTACTGGTCATGAAGATCAGGGTATTGCGGAAGTCGATTTCCCGATTGCCGGAGGGGAATACCAACCGGCCAGTATCCAGCACATTCAACAGGGTACGGACTACTTCCTTGCTGGCCTTTTCAATCTCGTCGAACAACACGATGCCGGGCTTGCTGAATGAGCCCTGAACCTTGTCCAGATCGAATAGGCTATGGCCTTCCTTGCTGCCCACGTAACCCGGCGGTGCGCCGGTGAGCGCCGCCGAATAATGTTCCTGTGCCAGGGTATTCATATCGATGCGGCACAGGCCATCGCGGTGGCCATGAATGGCCTCGGCAATCAGCCTTACGGTCTCGGTTTTGCCCACACCGGTCGGGCCCAGAAACAGGTGCACCGCCAGCGGCCGGTTGTCCTCACCTATCTCGGCTTTCACCCGCACCAGCATCGACTCCATCGCCGTGAGCGCCTCATCCTGGCCCACAATGTTTGCTCGCAAACGGGCCATCACAGCCTCAGGCTCGAAGCGAAACCGGGAAGCACGAACCGGGCCTGAGGCGGCCCGGTTCTTGTGATTGGTCTCCCGGTTGGCTTCCAGCCGCTCATTGATAAACGGCATCTGTGCCTCCCGGGCTTAAGCCCCTGCGGATTTTTCCTTGCCGTCAAACGGCAGCTCGCCCACCGGGCACTCAGCCGTGCCCACGGTTTTGCGGGTCATGGCTTCGACATTCTCCTGCGCCTTCTGCGCATCCATCACCCAGGTGCGGTAGAACTCAAACGGGCAATCGGCAATGCCCTTGTCGCCATCGCCAGAGGCATGCACACCGGTGTAGCCCCGGTGCAAAAGCTTGAACAAGTGGTTCTGGGACTGGTCGTTGGCCCGGGCATCACGAATCTGGCTGACCGAGAGCTGGGCGTACTGCACCCCCATATCCTCCTCACCGCACTCACCCAGGGTGCGGCCATCAAAGCCGATGATAGCGGAGTGCCCGAAGTAGGAGTAAACGCCATCAAAACCACTGGCGTTGGCCACTGCCACATAGCAGTTATTGGCCCAGGCCATGCTCTTGGCCATCATGATCTGCTGCTCCTTGGCCGGGTACATATAGCCCTGGCAGCGCACAATCAGCTCCGCACCCTTCATGGCACAATCCCGCCAGATCTCCGGATAGTTGCCATCGTCACAGATGATCAGACTGACCTTCATCCCCTTGGGGCCCTCAGTCACATAGGTGGTGTCGCCGGGGTACCAGCCCTCAATCGGACACCACGGAATGCACTTGCGGTACTTCTGAACAATCTCGCCTTCATTGTTGATCAATACCAGCGTGTTGTAGGGCGCCTTGTTGGGGTGATCCTCATGCCGCTCCCCGGTCAGGGAAAACACCCCCCAGGTATTGGCCTCTCGACACGCCGCCGAGAAAATCGCCGTCTCGTCACCAGGGATGGCTGCAGCGGTGTCCATCATCTCGTCGTTGTCGTACATGATCCCCATGGTGCTGTACTCTGGAAACACCACCAGATCCATACCCGGCAGCCCCACCTTCATACCCTTGATCATGTCCGCAATCTTGCGGGCGTTGTCCAGCACCTCGGCTTTGGTGTGCAGCCGGGGCATCTTGTAGTTCACCACCGCCACACCGACGGTATCGTTACTGCTGGAAATATCACCGTGTCTCATTCTGTTTACTCCTCACCGCATAGCGGTTGTCACCCATGTCCGGGCCGATGGGGCGGGGGTCGCCTTCCGAAACCGTATGCGCCAGGGATGGCGCATCCGAGCCTACATGGACGTATTCACGGCGTGTTTCGGAAGGCGACCCCCGCCTCAGCGGCTTGCACCAAACCCAAAAATTAAACAGCCAGATAACTGGCAATCTTGTCCTGATCCGCCTCCTCCCGAAGCTCCTCATGAACAATCTCCCCCTTCTCGATCACCAGAATCCGGTCCGCCGCATCCATCACAAAACTCAACACCTGCTCCGACACCACAATCGACAACCCCCGCTCATCGCGAATCCGCCGAAGCGTCTTGGCAATATCCTTGATGATGTTGGGCTGAATACCCTCGGTCGGCTCATCCAGCAGCAGCACCTTGGGCCGTGTCGCCAGAGCCCGGGCAATGGCCAGCTGTTGCTGCTGCCCGCCGGAAAGGTTGCCGCCCCGGCGGTGCTGCATCTCCTTCAGCACAGGAAACAGCTCATAAAGGTCTTCCGGGATCTTCTTCTCACCCACCGCGGCCAGGCCGGTCTCGATATTTTCTTTCACCGTCAGGGTCGGAAAAATCATCCGCCCCTGAGGCACAAAGCCGATCCCCGCCCTCACCCGCTGGAAACTCTTGAGACTGGAAAGGTCTGAACCATCCAGCAACACCTGCCCACCTCTGGTCGGTGTCATACCCACCAAAGACTTCATCAACGTGGTCTTGCCCATACCATTGCGGCCAACCACAGCGACGATCTCATTCCTGCCAATCTCGAGGTCCAGGTTCTCAATGATGTTGCTCTGGCCGTAGGCCACCGAATGTTGTTTGACGCTCAGCATGATCAATGCCCCAGGTAGACTTCGATGACTTTCGGGTCCGACTTCACATGCTCAATGGACCCCTCTGACAAAACCTTGCCCTGATGCATCACCGTTACCCGGTCGGCGATATCTCCGACAAACTGCATGTCATGTTCAATCACCAGGACGGTGTGCTCTTTGGTAATCACCTTTAACAACTCCGCCGTTTTCTGGCGCTCTACCACCGACATGCCGGCCACGGGCTCATCCAGCATGATCAGCTTCGGCTTCTGGATCAGTAGCATGCCGATTTCAAGCCACTGCTTCTGGCCATGGCTGAGCAGGGATGCCGGTTGCTCCAGCATGTCCTCAAGAAAAATGGTGCGGGCAACCGTCTGGATTTCCTCCACCACCGCGAGATCCCGCTTGAACGCCAGGGCGCCCATCACCGAGTGGCCCTGCGGGTAAGACACTTCGAGATTCTCGAACACGGTGAGGTCTTCGAACACCGAGGGGGTCTGGAATTTCCGCCCCACCCCCGAGTGCACAATCTGGTGCTCTTTCATCTTTGTCAGTTCCCGCCCCTGGAAGCGAATGGAGCCTGACGTGGCTCGGGTTTTCCCGCAGATCAGGTCCAGCACCGTGGTTTTACCGGCGCCATTGGGGCCGATAATCACCCGTATTTCGTTTGGGTCCAGGTAGAAGGACAGGTCGTCAACCGCTTTAAAGCCGTCGAACGATACGGTCAGTCCCTCTACCGCCAACAGAAAGTCCTTGCTATGGCGTTTGGCTGCTCTCATCAGGATTTCTCCGGGCTGTACTGGTCAATCATCGGATCATAGTCACCGGCCTTGGCTGCCTGCTCTCTGGCTTGGACGGGCGTGGCTGACTCAGCGCGGGGGACCCCGCGAGCGCCGGATTTGCGCCGAAACAGACGATCCTCCAGGGGCATGACATAGGTTTGATACAGGCCGGCAAGGCCGTTGGGGAAGGCCAGAACAACGCCGATGAATAGCGCACCCATGGCAAAGGGCCACAGCTCTGGGAAGGATTCGGAAAAGCCACTCTTGGCGGCATTCACCAGCAGCGCACCATACACCGCGCCAAGGATGGATAGACGGCCACCCAGTGCGCAGAAGATCACCATTTCAATTGACGCTACGATGCCGATAAACGAGGGCGACATGAAACCAACGCTCAAGGTAAACAACGCACCACCAATGCCGGCGAAGGCGGCGGCCAGGCAGAACACGAATATCTTGAAGGCGGCCACGTCGTACCCGGAGAATCGGACACGGGTTTCCTGGGTATTCATGGCCACCAGAATGCGTCCGAGTTTTCTCTGCTGGATCAGTCGCGCCACAAACAGGCAGACAAACAGAAGCGCAACCGTCACAAAGTAGAGTGACGTCTTCGCCTCATCAGTACGGATATCCCAACCCATGAGAGTTCTGAGGTCGGTAATACCATTGATACCCCCGGTATAGCCCTGCTGGCCAATGATCAGAATGGTCAGGATAGCGGCAATCGCCTGGGTGATGATGGCAAAGTAAACACCACCCACACGGCGGGTGAACATGGCAACGCCAATGATGAAGGCCAGCAAAACCGGCACGCCAATCACGGCAATCAGGGTGAAGGCGAAGCTGTTGAACGGCTCCCAGAACCAGGGCAAGGCGGTGATCTGGTTCCAGTCCATGAAGTCCGGAATTCCGGGCGTGGATTGAATGGCCGTCGCTTCCGGCGTTGAGGCCTCAAGCTTGAGGTACATCGCCATGCAGTAGCCACCAAGCCCGAAGAACACACCCTGACCAAGGCTCAGAATGCCGGCCTTGCCCCAACACATCACCAGGCCGATGGCGACAAAGGCATAGGTCAGGTACTTGCCTACCATGTTCAATCGAAAGGCATCCAATGCTACCGGCAGCACCACCACCAGCAACACGGCCAGGGCCAGATAATACAAACCTTCCCGGGATATCAACCACTTCACAACGGGTGAGTCTTTCATGACAGTCTCCTAGCGACGAATCTTCAGGGCCATGAGTCCTTCCGGGCGCAGCATGAGAATGCCTACAACCACGAGAAGGGTGATCACCTTGGCCATCGATCCACTCAGGAAGAACTCCAGGGTGGACTGGGCCTGGGAGATACCGAAGGCCGATACAATGGTGCCTATCAGGCTCTGCGCACCGCCGAAAACAACCACCAGGAAGGTATCGACAATGTAAGCCTGGCCGGAGGACGGACCAGTAGAACCGATCATGGTGAAAGCGGCGCCCGCGATGCCGGCAATCCCGCAGCCCAGGGCGAAGGTTGCCCGGTCGACACCCGCGCTGTTGATGCCCACCGCTTCTGCCATTGGCCGATTCTGCACAACCGCACGTACCTTCTTGCCCCAACCGGATCGATACATCAGGAAATAGACCGCCAGGGCAATGGAGAGCGCTATGATCATCACAAACAGACCATTAATGGGCAGATCCACCATGTCAGTGACCTGAATCGAGCCCATCATCCACTCCGGCAACGTCACCCCGACTTCCCGGGCACCAAAAATCGTGCGGTAGGCTTGCTGAAGAATCAGGCTCAGGCCCCAGGTAGCCAGCAGGGTATCCAGTGGCCGCCGGTACAGATGCCGGACCATGGCCCACTCGATAAAGGCTCCCAGTGCAGCGCACACCAGAAAGGCAAAGATCATGGCGACAAAGAAATAACCCCCGAACAGGCCCGGCAGATAACTCTGAAACGCGCTGGAGGTCAGATAGGTGGTGTAGGCGCCGAGGATCATGAATTCCCCGTGGGCCATATTGATCACCCCCATCTGACCAAAAATGATCGCCAGGCCGAGTGCCATCAGCACGAACACTGAGAACAGGGACAGCCCGGCAAACCCCTGCATGGCAAATATCGACATCAATTCACTGGTGGTGTAGCCATCAAACATGACCGTTACTCCCTTCGAGATTACGCACCCAACCGCTTTCGAAACCGACGGCCGGCGCCCACAAGCGCCGGCCGGACGGGCTTACTGATAACCTTCCGGGAAAGGATCTGGCTCCATCAGGTCTTCTGTTTCGTAGACCACTTTGTACTGGCCATTGCGCTGGGCGTTGCCAATACGGGTCTTGGACCAGAGGTGATGGTTTTCGTGGATGCGGACATAACCTTCAGGGGCTTTGGTGAACTCAATGCCCGGAGAGGCTTCACGCACTTTGTCGACATCGAAAGAGCCGGCCTTCTCGACCGCCATCTTCCACAGCCAGGGGCCAAGGTAGGCAGCCTGGGTAACATCACCGATGACCATGTCATCACCCCAGGCCTCTTTGAACGCGGCCACAAACTCCTGGTTGTTGGGGTTGTCCAGGCTCTGGAAGTACTTCATGGAGGCATAGATGCCCTCCACGTTTTCACCACCGATGCCCCGGATTTCGTCTTCGGTCACAGAGATGGTGAGCAGCAGCGGGCTTTCCTTGGTGAAATCAATACCAGCGGCTTTCATCTGCTTGTAGAAGGCCACATTGGAGCCGCCCACAACCGACGCGAAGATCACATCCGGTTTACGCAGCTTGATCTTGTTGATCACCGAGTTGAACTGGGTATGGCCCAGTGGATAATACTCCTCGCCGACTACCTTCAATCCCAGCTTATCGATGTGTTTGCGAGCGATCTTGTTGGAAGTGCGGGGCCAGATGTAGTCCGAACCCAGCAGGTAGAAAGTTTTGGCGCCCTTCTCTTCAACCGCCCAGTCAATACTGGCCAGGATTTGCTGAGTGGCTTCCTGCCCGGTGTAGATCACGTTCGGTGATTGCTCCAGGCCCTCGTAGAAGGTGGGGTAATACAGCATGCCGTTGAACTGCTCGATCACCGGCAGGATGGCTTTCCGGGAGGCAGAGGTCCAGGCACCGAAAATGGCCGCGACATTGTCCTGACGCAACAGTTTGCGGGATTTCTCAGCGAACGTAGGCCAGTCACTGGCACCGTCTTCCTGTACAAACTCGATCTGCCGGCCCAGTACACCGCCGGAGGCGTTGATCTGTTCGATCGCCAGTTTCTCAGCCTGCACCGAACCAATCTCACTGATCGCCATCGTGCCAGTAATCGAGTGCAGTATGCCGACTTTGACAGTGTCATCTGTCACCGCAAGCCCGGTGGTATTTACCTCAGAGGTGGGGGGTGTGGCCGCGTGTGCCGATGTGGCCAGCATCATCGAGGCTGCCAGCGTCATAAGCTTCTTGCGAAGCCCGGTTCCGTTGCCGAATGACCGCCAGGTGGCGGTTGTATCTGTCGTGCCCATGGTTTTTCCTCGCAGTGTTGGTATGCCGGTGCCGCACTTCAAGATGCGAAGCACAGCGCCCACGACACACATTCTGCTCAGGCCCTGCCAGAGTGCCCATTCGGCAATCACCCCAGCGCCCTACGTCATTTGACGCATTCCGGTCTCGTGCTGGACAGGCTAAAACGCGAGTGCAAAAGCAATAACATTCAGGCGCGATGTCTCACCGCACCATCACATGGCATGGATATTGTTCCAGCTGTCAAAGACGGTGCTGCCATCCCGGTACTTGCACCAAAAAGTCGCGCTCTGTACCAGAAGGCAAGGCACTATGGCCGCAAGACAGAATATTTTTCGGGTTCGGCGACGTTACAACCAGTGGGTTGCCAACCAGACTCTCGAGGACTACGCCCTTCGCTTCACCGCCAAGAGCGCCCGTCGGTGGTCGGCTGCCAGGGTCAGCCATACCGCTTTGGGCGCCATATCCTTTCTGGCCATGGAAGCAATCGGCGGCGCCATTACGCTGCACTACGGCTTCGACAATGCCGTAGCGGCCATCCTGGCAGTCAGCCTGGTGATCTTTCTCACCGCCATACCCATCAGCTACTACGCGGCCCGGTATGGCGTCGACATTGACCTGCTTACCCGTGGCGCCGGTTTCGGCTACATTGGCTCCACCATCACCTCGTTGATTTACGCCAGCTTCACCTTCATCTTTTTTGCCATCGAAGCGGCCATTATGGCCATGGCCCTGGAAATGCTATTCGGCATTCCTCTGGTGTTGGGCTACCTGATCTGTTCAGTGGTGATCATTCCATTGGTTACCCATGGCATAACCACCATCAGCCGGTTCCAGGTCTGGACTCAGCCCGCCTTTATCGTGCTGCAATTGTTGCCCTTTGTTTTCATCATTTACGCCGATGCCTCATCGGTCAGCGACTGGACGCAATTCGGCGGTGTCGGCGTGTCAGAAGGTCAGGGTTTCAATGTTCTGATGTTCGGCGCTGCAGCCGCCGTGGTCTTCTCCCTGATCGCTCAGATTGGCGAGCAGGTCGATTACCTGCGTTTTATTCCCGAGCCCCAAACACCGAAGGATAAACGCCGCTGGTGGATAGCAGTGATGGCCGGGGGGCCTGGCTGGATTGTGATCGGGATGATAAAAATCCTGGCAGGCTCTTTTTTGGCCGTATTGGCACTGAATCAGGGCATTCCCGCCAGCGAAGCCGCCGATCCTACCCACATGTACCTGGTCGCTTTCAGTTACGTGACCCATTCCCCGGAGATCGCCCTGGCGTTCGCCGGTATTTTTGTCATCCTGTGTCAGATCAAGATCAACGTGACCAACGCCTACGCCGGGTCCATTGCCTGGTCCAATTTTTTCTCCCGGCTCACCCACAGCCACCCCGGCCGCGTGGTCTGGCTGGTGTTCAATGTCGCCATCGCGCTGCTGGTGATGGAACTGGGGGTGTACCGGGCCCTGGAAGAGACGCTGGGGTTCTATGGCATCGTCGCGATTGCCTGGGTCGGTGCCCTGGTGGCGGATCTGGTGATCAACAAACCACTCGGGCTGAGCCCTGCCCACATTGAGTTCAAACGGGCACACCTTTACGACATCAATCCGGTGGGTGTCGGTGCCATGATCACAGCCTCCCTGGTGGGTGTTGTCTGCCATTCCGGAGCGATTGGCCCTTATGCCCAGGCACTCTCGCATTTTATCGCCCTGGCGGTCGCCCTGGTCATGGCTCCCGTTATAGCCTGGCGAACCGGAGGCCGTTTCTACACCGCCCGCCCGTTCACGCCGATCGCCACAGATCATCAGCTGGTGCAATGCACCATCTGCGAACACGCCTTCGAGCCGGAAGACGTCACCCACTGTCCTGCCTACGCTGGCACCATCTGCTCCCTGTGTTGCTCACTCGACGCTCGATGCGACGATGTCTGCAAACCCGGCGGGGGCTACAAGGAGCAGCTTCAGCTTTTCCTGGGTAAATTCGTACCCGATTTTCTGCTGGTTCGCCTGAGATCGCGCCTTGGTCATTTTCTCAGTTTGTTGCTACTGATTAACGGCTTGTCTGGCCTGCTGCTATCCCTGATCTATTTCAAGACCCCGGTCGCGACGAGTGCGGAAGGGATCTTGTTGTCGGTCACCCTCTGGAAGGTCTTTTTTATTCTGGTCATCGTGACGGGGGTGATTTGCTGGCTGTTCGTTCTGGCCCACGAGAGCCGGGTGGTCGCAGAGGAGGAGTCCCGGCGCCAGACCCGATTGCTGACCGAAGAGATCGTCGCCCATGAGCGAACCGATCTGGCGCTACAGAAGGCCAAGGAGCAGGCTGATGCAGCCAATCTGGCGAAAAGCCGTTACCTTACGGGCATCAGCCATGAGTTACGCTCTCCGCTCAATGCCATTCTGGGTTACGCCCAACTGATGGCGAATGACGACGACATCCCTGCCCACCGCAAAGAGGCACTGGGGGTGATTCATCGCAATGGCGAACACCTGGCCGACCTGATTGAAGGTCTGCTGGACATCTCCAAAATTGAGGCCGGCCGGCTGGACTTGCACCGGGATCAGGTGCGGATTGAGGTTCTGATGGAGCAGTTGGTCACTATGTTCCGTTTGCAGGCCGAAGAAAAAGGACTGGCCTTTGAGTACCATTGCCCGTTGCCACTTCCTGAGCGGGTAACCGCCGATGAGAAGCGCCTCCGCCAGATACTGATCAATCTGCTGTCGAATGCCATCAAATACACGGATCAGGGCGGGGTGAGCCTGACACTCCGCTATCGGAGCCAGGTGGCAGAGTTCACCGTGCAAGACACCGGCGAGGGCATTGCCGAGGCAGACATCGAACGGATTTTCCGTCCGTTCGAGCGGGTTCGCTCGGCAGGGCAGAGCCGGATAGGAACAGGGCTAGGTCTCACCATTACCCGATTGCTGGCCGAAATCATGGGGGGTGACATCTCGGTCACCAGCACTCCCGGCAAAGGCAGCACCTTTAAGGTCAGCCTGATGCTTTCCAGCCTGCACAACGTTACCCCCCGTTCCATAACCGAACCCGCCCGTCGGATCTACGGCTACCACGGCACCCGTCGTAAGGTTCTCATCGTGGATGATGACCTTTCCCACCGTCAGGTCATTCGAGCCATGCTGTCCCCTCTTGGGTTTGAAGTCGGCGACATGGGGAATTCCCTGCTGGTCTCCCAAAGGGTCAGCAGCGACAGGCCAGATCTGATCCTGCTCGATGTATCCATGCCTGGGCTCAACGGTTGGGAGATTCTTCAGCAGCTCCGAGATGGCCAACACCATATGCCGATCATCATGATCTCCGCCGACGCCAACGAAGGCCAGCACTCGCCGGGTTCGCCCCATCTGCATAACGGCTACATCATCAAACCCGTTCGCCTGAATCTGCTGCTCGATACTATCGGCAAAGTGCTGAACATCGAATGGCGCTTCAAACCCAGCCCGGACCCACTTGCGGTCCTTGAGCCGCCGGCGCCGGCTGAACTGGCCTTGCCAGGGTTCGAGGAATGCCGGGCGATGGTATCACTGGCCCGAATCGGTCATCGCAAGGGTCTGCTTGAGCTGCTGAATGAACTCAAACACAGCGGCAAAGCCAACAGTCATTTCACAACCGAGCTGACGAGACTCACCAACGAATTTCAGTTTGAGAAAATTCTCGCGTTACTTGAGGTGCCCGAACATGAGTCTTCCTGAACAGAAAAAAACCGTGGTCATGGTCGTGGATGACGCCATCGATTCGATTCGGATGATCAGTGATGCCCTCGAGGAAGCAGGCATGACGGTTCTTGTAGCGTTGGAGGGTGGGCAGGCACTTACCATCAGCCAGAACATCGTGCCAGACATCGTTCTCATGGATGCATTGATGCCCCACATGGACGGCTTTGAGACCTGTCGCAGGCTGAAGGAAAATCCAGCGTTTGCCGACATTCCGATCATTTTCATGACCGGGCTCAGCGATACCGAACACGTAGTGATGGGGCTTGGCTCAGGCGGCGTCGACTACATTACCAAACCCATCAATACCACCGAATTACTGGCCCGTATGCAAGTGCATCTGGCGAATGCAAGAATGACGCGAAGTGCTCGCTCAGCGCTCGACCGGGCCGGCCAGAACCTGTTTTCCGTCAATGCCAGCGGTGAAATGCTCTGGGGAACGCCCCAGGTTTACCGAATACTGCCGGGCAACGAAGACCCGGCACTGGAGTCTCTTCGGAAACAGATTGAAGTCTGGCTGACTCGTCAACCGGAACCGGGACATGCCCTCCCCGTCCGGCTTGCTGATACTCCGCGTTCCATCGAGTTCCTGACGCTGATTGATGGAAGAGAGTACCTGCTGAGAATAAAAACACCTCAGAACCAGCACAGTTCAGCGACGGCACTCAGAGAGGCCTTCGAACTCACACTCAGAGAATCCGATGTGCTGTTGTGGATTGCGAATGGCAAAACCAATCGGGAAATAGGTCAGATTCTGGAGATGAGCCCACGCACGGTGAATAAGCACCTGGAGCAGGTCTTTCGTAAGATGGGTGTGGAAAACCGGACGGCCGCGGCCGCAAACGCGATACGGGTGCTGGCCATCAGCTAATCCGCGTCGCTCAACGATACTCGTCAGGAAATCCGGGCAATACAAAGGTTTGCTGAAATGGGCGCACCGGCGGCACCTCGCCTCGCTCGGCCAACCGCAGATAGGCATCGTCGAACGCCTCCCGGAGAATCGCGGCCCTGGGGTTGGCCAGGGAAAACATCCAGGCGGAGTTGCGGCTGCGAACTTCCGATTCCCGAATAATGGCATCCGATGGCTGGGTCAGGATGTTTCGCACCGGCTGGCGGTAATCCAGCAGGTAGTCGCCCCGCTTTCGTTTCAGCATATCCACGGCCGAACGGTGGTTCGGTGCCTCAGTGATCCGAATATCCGGCTGATTGTCCAACCAGTATCGCAGTCCGCCATAGGTGTAGCCGGAAATCACGATCACCGTGTTTCCACGCAACTGGTCCATGTGCCTGAGCGCTTCGGTATCTTGGCGATACCAGGCGCTGAGCTCCACCGCAATCGGGCTGCTCCAGCTCTCCAGTGATGCCTCACTCAACACCGGCGTTGCTGAAAGCCCGAGCCAGAGGTCCACCGTGCCGTTCTGAAGGTACAGATAGGTTCGCGCAACCGGCAGGTACAGAAACTCCAGCTCATAGCCAGCCTCGGCGGCGACCTTTTTGGTAATCTCCACAAACTCACCGGCTGGTTCACCCTCGGCTGTGCGGTAGGTGATCGGAGGAAACTCCACGTAAGCCACCCGGACAGGCCTCATGCTGTAAGGGTCCTGATTGTCGGCATGAACCAGGGAGGGGCAGAACAGACTGATCAGAACAACAAAAAGCCCCGTCAGCGCGCAGGCACTGCGGGGCAGATCAGTGGAGTAACCTTGGCAACTGCGCATGTCTACCGCTTATCGTTATCTGTTTATTAAAAGAGTAACAGATAAGGGAAATTCTGTGGGGCGAAACGCTAAAAAACACGCATTCAGAATGAATGAGTCACCATATAAAGGCCCACTCCGCCCATCACAATGGTGTACGGAAACGCCATGACAACCATTTTGCCGTAGGATAACCGCACCAGTGGTGCGATAGCGGAGGTCAGCAGGAACAGAAACGCTGCCTGGCCGTTGGGGGTTGCCACGCTGGGCAGGTTGGTGCCGGTGTTGATGGACACCGCCAGGGTCTGGAAATGGTCGTAGCTGATGGCCCCGGCGTCCAGCGCCTGTTTGACCTCACTGATATAAACCGTAGCGACGAATACGTTGTCACTGATCATCGACAACAAGCCGTTGGCGATAAAGAACATGCCCGGCTGCTGGTGCTCCGGAAGGCTGAGCACGTAATCGATGATCGGTTTGAACAGATGCTGCTCGTGGATCACCGCCACCACGGCGAAGAACACCACCAGCAATGAGGTGAATGGCAGGGATTCCTGAAAGGCCTTACCAATCTGGTGCTCATCTGTCACACCGGTGAACGAGGTAATCAGGATAATCACCAGCAGGCCGATCAGGCCCACTTCGGCGATGTGGAAGGCCAGGCCAATCACCAGAATGGCCGCGGCTATGGCCTGAATCCACAGGGATGCCTGGTCTGCCTTGGTGCGACGGGCCCGCTCGTTTCGGGCAAACTCCTCCAGCACCTGGCGAACCGGCTTGGGCAGGCGGCCGCCGTAACCAAACCAGCGCAGTTTCTCCAGCGCCCAGCAGGTCGCCAGGCCCGCGAACAGCACCGGGATACTCACCGGCGCCATGTGCAGGAAAAAGCCCACGAAATCCCAACCCACCACCTTGGCAATCAGCAGGTTTTGAGGTTCACCCACCATGGTAGCAACACCACCCAGGGCGGTACCGATGGCCCCGTGCATCAACAGGCTGCGCAGAAACGCCCGGAAGTTTTCCAGGTCTTCCCGGTGCAGCTCGATCACTTCTTCATCACTGCCGGCATTGTGGTCTTTCTGCTGGTAGCCTTTGCCAGAGGCCACTTTGTGGTAAACCGAGAAAAAGCCCACCGCCACGCTGATAATCACGGCGGTCACCGTCAAGGCATCCAGAAATGCGGAGAGCAAGGCGGCGGCACTGCAGAACAACAGCGATAAAGCCGACTTGGAACGAACCCCCACCAGAATCTGGGTAAAGGTCACCAGCAGCAGATCTTTCATGAAGTAGATGCCTGCCACCATGAACATCAGCAGCAGAATCACCGGGAAGTTCACCAGAACCTCATGATACACGGCGTCTGCCGAAGTCAGCCCTATCAGCAACGCCTCGACCGCAAGCAGCCCACCCGGCAGCAGCGGGTAACATTTCAGGGCCATGGCGAGGGTGAAGATGAACTCGGCAATTAAAAGCCAGCCTGTCACACCCGGCCCGAACACGTACATCACGATGGGATTGGCAATCAGAAAAAGGAGAATAACCTGCTTGTACCAGACAGGCGCTTTGCCAAGAAAGTTATGGGTGAAGCCAGACAGCACGGTGTTGGGCATTGCTCAATTCTTCTGAGGGGTGGACGCCACGAAAGTATGCGGCAGAAGGCCGCAATCTTCCTTGATATTTGTGCACCGGGTAATGGCCAGAAGGTAGCAATCAGTTCCGTCATTAGGCGTATATGGTGGTACGCGCCCCCCGGGACAGGGCGCGAATTGTACAGTAAAACACCAGTTGGCGCGAGGTTGTAGGATCGGAATAAAGTTGGTAACAAAATGCCTTCCCAAGCTCAATTTTACAGTAATTAATCAACCATAAAGATAAATAAAGTTGGTAACTTTCGAAGGATCCAGAGCAAAACCCCTAGAAAATCATGGTAATAAAGTTGGTAACTTATCATTGGCAAGCTCCCAGTAAACGATCTGAGCTTCCCCCAATGAGGCCCTAAAAGGGTACAAACTGTCGCAAAGCGGAACCGGCTAACCTTGGAGAATCAGCTGAAAAGCCAGTCGGCGTAACGCTATGTGGTTAAGCTCTTATTCATGAAGCCATGGCGCATAACTCAGGCCAACCAACACACCCTCAGGGCTCATAAACCTTGCGACTGTTTGCCCCCAGGGTTCAGTCCGGGTTTCATGAACGAATTCCTGACCCCTTTCCTTCATTTCTTTCAATGCCGCGTCCGCCAACTCAAATTCAATTGTAGCTGTCGGCTCAGGAACATGGTCAGGCCATTCCTCCTGCCCAAAACAAGACTGGGCCGCCATAGAGAGGGGTCATACCCCGAAATGATGCGCTCCGGGGAACCTATCCATGAAACGATAATCGTCCATCTTTTCTAGCGGCAAGCCTCGCGCACCCTCATACAAAGACGCACTCGCCGCAGAATCTTTAGTAATTGACGCAAACCCCGCAATACACTTAACTTCCATTCATTCCCCCGCCACTGATGGAGCTGGCTCATATCTGCGTTAGTACGATTTGACTCGTTAGCCGCGTATCACTGTGAGCCCATTAGCCCTTGTTCAAATGCTGCCTGATTTTCCTGGGCAATTTCATTTTTTTGTCGAGCCATCGCAACACAAATCGGGATCCATTTGGCGCATGTGGACCGGTGAGAATGTCCAGGGTTGTGACAGAGCCAGATATGCGCAGATTGAAATCTTTATTGGGAACTTCCGCAAGATCCACGTGCACAGGAGCAAACCATGGGTTGTACAAGTTGAATCCCTCGACAAGATCCTGATCAAACTTTCTGAGAGTTTCTTCTATCGGGGGCACGCCGATCCGCTGCCGCAAGCCAAAAACAAAGCTATCAAGCGAAAACAAATAGCCTGAGTTGAAGTTAACTCCAAACGAGTTATAGCGGTTGTCGGGACTTCCCTGCATTTCAATGCCATTGATAAATTCAGCTACAGATAACCCTTCAATGGACTCAGAGACGTTTTGGTGAATCTTAATTGCTGAATGGAAACTCGTGTCAACGGTTAAGAGCTCAGCATCTACTGAGCACGCTTCAGAGTATAAATCGGCAATCGGATGACCTCTGAAGCGATTAACCGAAGCACCCCTCATTAAAAGAAAAGCTTTGAGGTATTTTTCAAGCGCTTGACACGCAGCCCAAAAAAAAGCGCGATGCAGTCCTTTTTTTGCCAGTAACCGAGCAGTCACATAGTCTTCATCTGCAGGTTTAACAAAAGAATCGCTGATTACTTGTACAATGTATCGTTCGATATTGGCTTGCTCATAGCCAGGTAGTTTGTCGAAGTGCTCAAGCTCATCTCCACACTTGAAACTGTATATGTAGCTCAATCTTCTTTCGCTCATTCAGCTTCTAACCTCGAACAGGCGCAAAAAGTGTTCCGGCGAGCGCGACGCAGCAAAACGGAGACGAAGGCGACCAAGTGCCGCGCTTGGTTAACTGGCGTGCTGGCGGTTGGCACGTCGCTTCCGTTCCTGCTCAGTCATTTGTCCTAAACGCTCCTCCAGGGAATCAAGTCCAAGTTGCGCACGGCGCTCATTAACCGAGGCGGGATCCTTGATGGGAAACGGTGTTGGCCACCCGTTTTCATCAACATCAAACTGGGTGCCGTAATATTGTGGCTCGCCGGCTAACGTCCGCACCCGATCCTGAAGAAACGCCAAATGCCAACCCTCGGCGTCGTCTTTCGCAACGGCTTCCTCCAGCAAGTGAACGCATTCCGCCATGAACCCGGCCTCGGACACCGAATGCTGAGCCACCAGCCAGGCGGCTTTGGAGGCTTCCTCTCCGACCAAGGAAATACCAGGCCAGCAGTGAGCCCTGATGATTTCCTTCAGGCGGGAGGCGTTGCGCTGGTGCAGTGCTTTCAGTCGGGGATGGTAGGAATCCGACGGTAACTCGCCGGAATCGAAGAGTCGCTGTAACAATCGCTGGTCTTCTATCAGCATCATGACCAGCTCATCCGCAAGACTCTGATTCATGGGCTCCCTCCCAGTTGATGCCACAAATAAGCGCCGCCCCGGCAGGGGCATCCGGTGGCAGGCCTTCATGCCGGAAACTCGATTGATTTGTTAAATGTCGTCTCGCCACTCTCTATGCTTACAGGCCCTATCGTACTCAAGCCATGGCACGTCGTGCGACACCCAAATATGAGCCTCTGGTTTTAAACCGGGATCATAGTCCAGAGTAGCTACCCGAACAATGACGTGGGGTTGCGCAGGCCTTTCAGCCACCAAATGGGAACCACAGCGTTTGCAAAAATGGCGCAATTTTCCAGGGGATGATTCGAACGTAGAAATAGAACGCTTACCTCTGAGCCAACGGAAATTCTCGCGCTTTACTCCCGCAGTGGAGGCGAACGGTGCAGCATGGGCTTTACGACAAGTCTGACAATGGCAATGCACGATTGGCATATCCACTGAGTCGATTTCGTAACTTATCTCGCCACACAAACAGCTTCCCTTCAACCCCATGAGAGATCTCACTCTGTAAATTTAAAACTTAGCTTTGGAAAGTGCCGAAGTGGCCCGTAGGGTCGTCCGACAACAGCCAATGGTTATGCCGATTTTGCCACCAACATCTCAGTAGCGCCCTTTTGAAAACGATAGCTAACAGGCTGCAACGAGACAGCGATTCCGTCAGCGGATAGTCCCGCCATGACCGAATCAAGGTGCTTTGAGGTTTTTCCGTCCAGCGAGACAACTGGAAAGACGCGAACCTCAGAGGCAACTCTGCATAACTCCCGCATTGATGCCAGATGGGCCGCCCGATCTAAATGATCACTGTAAAGGAAAAGAAAGTGAGAGCAGAGTGCCAGATCAAACTTGGAGTCAGAGAATGGCAGCATAGGCAATGACGCCGACACATACCGTCCTTGTTGGTAACCAGCATCAAAATCGGACAGGAACCGCGACATAGCTTCCATCCGAACCTCGCCAAGATGCTCAACGCTATTGAATGAGTCCCAAACATAACTGACTGCGGCCTGTTGCATCTTGGCCATGATTTCTGGGTACACCTCGCCAATTCGGCGACGCACTTCATCAACCTTGAATTGATATACCGGATCACATGAGATGACTTGGCATCCTACCTCTGTCGCCTCAGCATTGAAGCTGGCTGGGCCATCGCCGCAACCTAGAATTTTCTTGTTCAGGTCATCATTCGATAGCTCAAACATCGCCTGATATTCCTTTAGCGATCGCCCCCACGGAACCACATTAGCTAAATTCAAAACAAGCTCTCCTTAGTCTGTTGAACGACACACAGTGGCGACGACGGAGCCGCGTAAGTAAGGGGCATCCGGCGGCTCATCAGCCGTGAACAGCTGCGCCTTGTCAATCCGATACTTCAATGTACCACTTGGACCACTTGGGTTTGATGCGCCCAAGAGTCGAATGTTATTTCTCGGGGAGAAATCTGACGACACTGACGCTCAACACACGCTTCATCCACGGTGAAGGCTGAAGAGAGTGTGGTCTTCTCGATTTCCGGAAACGGGTTCATCCCCTGAGTTCACCAGGGGCTGGCCTGCATCCATAGATCCAGAACAAATTTTGTGCACTGGTTATGTTTATCTTGACACGTCTATCCACTGACCCTGCGTGAGCTCACCCAGAGATCGTGGATTGAGCTTAAAGACAGAATTCGGCGTACCGGCGGCCGCCCAAATTTCTAGATATTGGCGTAGATCTTTATCCAAGAGGGTTTGAATCTTTTCATTATGTGCCACTGGAGGAACACCGCCGATGGCGTAGCCCACTTTATCTCGCACAAACGATGCACCTGCTTTTTCCAATGTGATCCCTGTTGCTTCTTTTACCTTATCGGTGCAAACCGTGTTAGTACCTGATGCAACAACCAAGACCGGTGCACCCGTTTCACCATGTTCAAAGATTAACGATTTAGCGATTTGAGAAACCGTGCAGCCAATTGCCTTAGCTGCATCTTTCGCTGTTCGAGTTGAACCAGGTAACTGCTGAACAACAAAATCTTGTCCATGCTGAGACAAAAAAGCTTGGACTTTCATTGACGAAGCCTTCAGTTCTGTTGACATAATTCCTCCATGTTCCAGCCAAGCCGACAATAGATAAAATATTAGAGAATTTTCTGTCGATATTCCTTCATCAGGATCTCGATTAGTTCATCTGCTGGTAGCTCACGAGCCAGTGGAGCACCTTGCCCGGCCCAACAAGCAAAGAACTCGATATTGTCCTTTGACATAGCTGCAGCAGCAAGCGCTTTTCCTGCCTCGTAAGCAATAGGGTACTCCGGCAACGGCGGGGCCGCGAAATGGTCAATGTCAGTACAAAAACGGTTAACAATACCCCGGGCAGGACGACCCGAAATCACGCTGGTGATCTGAGTTTTCCGACCACGATCACTTTTTAACAGCGCCCGATAACTAGCATTGGCTGCCGATTCTGGACAGAGAATAAAGGCCGTACCCAGCTGAGCCCCGACCGCACCGGCGTCCAATGCAGCACTAATTGCCTGGCCATCCATCAACCCTCCAGCTGCAATAACTGGTATATCCGCAGCAGCACTGATCAAACGGGTGAGAGCTAATGTGCCGAGTAGTTGATCACCTTTCTCTGGCTCAAATATTCCGCGATGCCCTCCCGCTTCAGCTCCTTGAGCAACAATGAAATCGATACCTGAGTCCTCAACGATAAGCGCCTCTTCAGGTGTCGTTGCACAACCGAGCGTGACAATGCCTGCATCACGAAGGGCCTGAACCCACTCGATGGCTGGCACACCGAAATGGAAACTGACAACCGCTGGCCTCTCCTCAAGCAGCATGTCTAAGGCGGTGCGATCCTCATTGAAACTCTGGTAGGGAGTGGTCAGCTGCATCGGGGGGCGAGTATCGAACTCTTCGAAAAACGGCCGCAGGTAATTGATCCAGTTTGATTCCCGCTCCTGATCATGTGTCGCAGGTCGATGACAAAAAACGTTGACGTTAAATGGATTTTTCGTCAAAGCACGAGTCGCTGAGATCATTTCTCGCGCCTTTTCTGCCGAACTGGCACCGACCCCGATTGACCCTAACCCGCCTGCATTGGATACCGCTGCCGCGAGCTCTGGCGTTGAAACGCCAACCATCGGTGCCTGAATGATTGGGTATGAAATATTAATGAGACGAGTCAGGGGAGTTGAAAATGTCATGGGGGCCTCTTGCTTGGTCACAGACAATATAATATTCTCAAAAACAGAATATACCGCCTATACTATTTTGGAAACAAGAATGAATATCGACCTAAGGACGCTCGAACTGTTCTGCGCAGTCGCCGAAGAGCTCAGCATTACCCTGTCTGCCCAGCGGCTAGGACGTGCTCCGTCTAATGTCACCACACGCATTCAGCAACTGGAAAAAGAACTGGATGTTTCGCTTTTCTTACGACACAGCAAGCGCCTGCACCTCTCACCGGAAGGCGACCAGTTTCTGGCGTACGCCAAAAAAATCCTCGCAATTGCCGAAGAAGCCCGCCAGGTACTTCATCCGAATACCCCTGCAGGATCTCTCCGTATCGGCTCTATGGAAAGCACGGCCGCTAGCCGCTTACCACCGGTGCTTGCTGAATACCACCGTCATTGGCCAGACGTAAAAATCGAACTCACCACAGGCCCTTCCCGCCCAATGCTGGAGTCTTTGCAGGCTAGGATGGTTGATTGCGCTTTCGTGGCACCGTTGTTTGGCACGGGAGAAGATACAAGCTCAGTGCTCTCATCAATGGGCCTGGTAGGGCAGCCTGTCTTCAAGGAGGAATTAATGTTGATACTTCCCGAAGGACACCCACCGGTGGTCTCGGCTTCAGATGTGTCCGTTAGCTCACTGGTAGCCTTCAGGCAGGGCTGTACTTACCGAGCGATTGCCGAAAATTGGTTTCGCGAAGCTGTAGATAACGAGTCAGCCTTTTCCAATGTTCAGGAGGTCGGCTCCTATCATGCGATGATCGCCTGTGTCTCAGCCGGAACCAGCGCTAGTGTTATTCCCCGGAGCGTCCTTGGACTCTTGAATGAACCACCCCATATCCAGCAGATCCCGTTAACGGCTATTTATACATGGTTGGTTTGGCGTGAGGGGTATGAAACCCCTGCGCTCAAGGAATTGTTGAAGACCCTTTCAGTTAGTTCCTCTCCCGAAGGTCATTAAGATGGAAGCCCAGCATTACCATCTGATAAAGGGAAATGCATTTTTGAGGGCAATTGCGGCGTCCTTATCCCTTGCTATTGGGATGGGGTTTGGCCGATTTGCGTTCACTGGGCTTTATCCCTTGATGATTGAGGATGGGATCATTTCCATCCAAAGTGGTTCGCATGCTGCGTCAGCAAATTATGCTGGATATCTTGCTGGGGCTTTACTGGCGACGTGGATAAAGACAGAGCAAGCTCGAAGGTACTGCTTTTGGTCGGTCATCATGACCATAGCCTGCATGGCATCCCTCGCATTAGTTGATAATTCGTGGATTGTAATTGGCATACGAGGCTTAGCTGGCGTCTTCAGTGCAATAACAATGGTAGGAGCATCACTTTGGCTGTTGCAGCACATAGGCCAAACGCATCACGCTCCACTGCTCTTTGCGGGAGTTGGTGCGGGGATAGCCGTCTCGGCAGAGCTCATTGCGTTCGGAAGCTATTTGGAACTGAGTAGTGGGCCAATATGGCTCTTACTGGCATTGGTGAGTTTTGTATTGTTTTTACCGTTTTCTTCAGCTCTGGCCGACGGCTCCACTCACGCTCATCGCCATAGTAACGCTCAGCCGGTATCGGCGCCGACTTCAAACCCAACTAATTCAGCCTTTTATGTAGCTTTATTGGTGGTTATTTACGGTATCTCAGGAACCGGATACATCATTACCGCGACCTATTTACCTCTCCTGATTCAAGATTTTCTGGAGACCACTAACCCAATACATGTCTGGGCGGCATTCGGCCTGGGCGCAGCACCTTCCTGTTATCTATGGCATGCGCTACATCTCCGATTCGGTACCCGCAATAGCCTTACCTTAAATCTTGTCCTTCAAAGCCTCGGGGTTGCACTTCCAGCTGTTAGCCCAACTCTCTTCTCTTCATTGGCAAGTGCGGTGATAGTTGGAGGCACCTTCATGGGAGCCGTCACTATCGCCATGTCGGCAGCAAGAGATATTGAACACACCGTGCGACTTAATTTGCTCGCCCTAATGACTGCTGCTTATGGTATCGGTCAAATTATAGGTCCGCTCATTGCTAACGAAATCTATTCCAACAATGAATCGTTCACCGGAGCGCTGATCACTGCCTCAATGGCTTTGCTTGTCGCCTCCATCCTTAGTCTTTTTTATCGGTCATTGCCACGCTGTAAAACCTAGGAAAGCCGACCATTCACTGACTTCGTTCTACTGCTGAGGGTTTCGTGATATGACGGAAGGTGAGGTGCACGACCTCAAGTAGTAGTTCAATGTGTAATAATGTCGTCAACGGAATGCTAATCAAATGGTCATCACAGTCACTCAGTTCGTTTAACATTAAAGCATCTCAGACTGGAGATCCTATGCCACTGATGTCAAAACTTTTATTGCCGTTTTTTCTAACCGGCCTTTCTGTACTTCCCGCCTTCACGCTGGCCGAAAATGCCACTCCTGAGGCCTACATTGGCAGCAAGCATTTGGTCTTGGAAATCCGGCACTGCGAATGCGAAGCCGTCAAGCCGAATGGTCATCCGTCCGTATTGCTGTCAGATTTTTTGCAGGAGTCGAGTGTTGTGAAAACGGCTGTGTTTACTGAAGATAACGGCTTCGTCGCGTCCGATTACGTCACCATGGGGTATGAATTCAGCCCAATCAAAGACTCATCCGACACGTTCTCGTTCAACTATACGGGTACACATACGACAAGCAGCGGACAAAGCTCGGGAAGTGGGGAGTTATTGCTGGAAAAAGGACAGTGGGTCCATTTGTTTGGCTCGCACCACGAAAGTACATCAGGAGCACGCCACGCCAATGTTGCAGTAAGACTGGTAGAATTCGACGGTTCCTGAGGGCCAATTTTAAAAATTCCAATCATAGGTACACACGGTGTATGTGTTTCAAACGAAAAGACTAATCGTAACGCAGCTATCCCATCAAGATATTCCCGCGCTCACTGAGATACTGAGTGACCCTGAGGTCATGAGGTATTCCGTTCGAGGGGTTTGTGATGAAGATGCTACCCGCAAATTTATAGGCTGGTGCCAGGAATGTTACGCATCCCATGGCATGGGTCCATGGGCATTAACTGAGAAGAGGTCGGGAAAACTTGTTGGCTTCTGTGGTATTGGGCCCGAGCTAGTCGGAGAGGTTGAGGAGATCAACCTCGGTTATCGATTAGCGCGACGATACTGGAATCAAGGGCTTGCAACCGAAGCTGTTAAAGGCGTGCTGCAGTATGCCTTCGATCAAAAACAGTGTGAGTCAGTAGTGGTAATTATAGAGCCAGACCATGCTGCCTCAGTTCGAGTAACTGAGAAGGCTGGGTTCGCCTGCTACACTATGCAAGAGTTTCACAATAGGACTGTGCGGCTCTATCGGATGACGAATGAAGACTGGCACCTGCAGGTCCGAAATGAATTAGCTGTTGTCAGGAATCAACGACCCAATCCCGGTAGAGCTCAGGGGTAATTTCTTCAATCAACACAGGCTCTACAGGAACTCGCGAAACCCACTGGAGAGCATCTATTTGCTCAAAGGTTTCAGATCGCAACTTATAGATATACCCCTTCTGATGCCAGCTTACTTCAGTATCCCTCAGCATTATCCGGGGTGGGCGTTGCGAGGTGTCGACCGAGAAAACCGCACGAGGGCTCAGGGGGTAATATGTGATTGCAAACGGAACAGCTAAATCCCGCTCTGAGACAGCATAAATACCGTATTGGTTGTCAGCGTCACCATGTCCAATGCCCTGAGCTGGCTCTAGCCGAACGGTTTTTTTTCGACTACCGTGATAGAGGTATTCAGGCTTGCCCAGGTTCGGCTCATTTCCTTTGTTTCGCACTTGTTCACACACAACCCCTTGCCCCTCCCGACAATCTAAGTTGGTTGCTTCTTAATCCCAAAGCAATGCTCCTCTGCGGGAAATTCGCCGGCTCTGACCTCTCTCTCATACAGAGCAAACACATCCTTTATTTGAGCGCTCAGATCGACGTACTTTTTGGCAAATTTCGGCGTGTAGTCAGTAAACAAGCCCAGAATATCCTCCGTTACCAGCACTTGGCCATCACACTCGGGAGACGCGCCAATACCAATGGTAGGAATGGCTAAAGATTGCGTAACACGCCGCGCGGCGGCTTCAAATACCCCTTCAATTAAGACTGAGAAAGCGCCAACAGACTCAAAAGCCTGTGCTTCTTCAACCAACCGTTTGGCTGCAGCCTCATCTCTGCCCTGGGCCTTAAATCCGCCCATAGTGTTTGCATGCTGAGGACGCAAGCCAATATGTGGCATTACCGGTATACCACGACTGACCAGGAACTCCACCGTTTCAACAAGCTCTAACCCACCTTCAACCTTGATGCCCTGAGCACCAGTTTCCGTCAGTAAGCGCGCCGCGTTTCGGAAAGCCAGCTCCTTGCTTTCTTGATACGAGCCATAGGGCATATCGATAACGACACAGGCTTTCTGGCTGCCACGCACCACTGCTGCACCATGGTTAATCATCATATCCAGAGTAACGGGCAACGTAGAATCGTATCCGTAAGCCACCATCCCTGTGGAATCCCCGACGATGATCAGATCGACAAAAGGGTCCATGAGTTCTGCCATGGGCTTCGTGTATGCAGTGAGAGAAACGATGCTGCCTCGTCCTTTCATGGCCTGAATCTTAGAGGTTGTTATCTTCTGGCTGGAAGTATGAGTACTCATATTCACTCCTATCCTTGATCAGTTAAATCACAACGAAATTGAGAAACCGCACCACCCCAAACGCCACAACGCCCCAGACGACCGGCCATCCCAGGGACTTTGTTTTCCACCAGACCAGCAGGGTTACGCATCCCCCAACAGCCGTTGCAACCCAGGCATTCAGGGTGCCGGCTACGGGAACCAGCGAAGCCCCCAGCATGGCCGCGATCATCACCGGGCCGAGCACCCCGAGCCACTTGGGCATGGCCGCTGTAGCGCCCTGACTGTCTTCCCGGGCCAGACGCCTCTGCATCCACACCAGTGGTAACAAACGCATTAAGAATGTACCCGCTGCGGCAACCATCACCGCAACCCACAGCTCACCAGCCATGCGTTAAACCTCCGCCCGTGTATTGGATTGCATCACAAAGAACACCGCAGCGCCCAGAAGCGCCGCAACCGGTATCGCCATATTGGGCAGGCCATTAGCCGCGAACAACAACGCTACGACAATGGCACACCCCAGCG
Organism: Marinobacter sp. MBR-99; assembly: GCF_040547575.1. Taxonomy (NCBI): domain Bacteria; kingdom Pseudomonadati; phylum Pseudomonadota; class Gammaproteobacteria; order Pseudomonadales; family Marinobacteraceae; genus Marinobacter; species Marinobacter sp. MBR-99. The sequence goes on from NZ_JBEPPY010000011.1 coordinate 46,580, forward strand.
CTGCAGCCCATAACCAGGAAGTGAATCTCGGGGCCAACAGCACCACAAACAGAGCCGGTAGCGCGAAGGGCATAACGTCATTCAGCAATGGCCAGCGCCCGGTCAGCTCCTGCCCCGCAAAAGCTCCCAGGGCCGTGCCCCCTACCCAACTGAACCAGGCAAGCAACATGGCGCCAGTGAACCACCCCAAGCGTTCCGAGGATGGCAACGCCGGCAGGCGGGTGTGCGCCAGGGCAAAGACCTGATCTGTCAGCCCGTGCATCAACCAGAACCACCACCGGTTCCCGGTGAGCCAGGGCGCCAGGTTCGGCGCATACACCATATGCCGGGCATTGATCAGCAGCGTCATCACAACCACAAGCCACAAGGGGGCTCCCGAGGCCACCATGCCAACAAACAGGAACTGGGAGGCACCCGCATAGATGACCAGGGAGATGATGATGGCTTCCCAACTGCTAAAACCAGCCTGATTGGCGATCAGGCCAAATGAAATTGCTACCGGAATGTATCCACCCAGCAGCGGAATCGCATCCCGTACCCCTCTCAACCAGGCGCGCCCGCCCGCGCTGACTACCTGAACACTCATAATTCCTCACCTTCTTTTTGATACACGATGGTGACCAGTAGCGTGGCCCAGGCTTCCCGGGTGCGATAAAGGTGAGGCTGCTCAGCATCAAAGGTGTGGCTCTCGCCGGCCCGCAAATGCTGGCTGTGGCCGGTGACACCGACTTCCAACTGACCACTGATAACGGTAACGGACTCCACCGCTCCTGGCGTATGGCCCTCCGCCATGCGTGTGGTATTGGGAGCACAGGACATCCAGTAAGCATCTACCCGGGGATTGTCTCCCCCCTGATCCACAAGCCGGACCTGCACCCCCTCCTCACCAACCGGCACACGGATTGGGGCAACCAGGTTGCCGAAGGGGACATTAAGCTGAACCGCCAGTCGCCAGATGGTATCCAGGGTCGGATTCCCGTTGCCCTGTTCCAGGCGGGAAAGGTTCGATTTGGCAACACCTGCGGCGGCGGCAAGCCCCGAGAGCGACCATCCGCGAGCTACCCGCAGGGACTGAAGGTGTCGCCCCAGGGTTTCGAGAGAAAGCTGATCCATGTAAACCACTTCCAACGTTCCATTCACAGAACGTTCTACAAAAGGAACAAAGAAATGTCAATGAAGAGGTGTCGGTAAATTACCGGGGAGCATTGTCAAACTCCTTGTATGCGACGGCATTATTCCCGATCGTCGTACGCGCAAGCTGCGCATCAACGATACTTTCAATAACGCCTGGAAATCTGGCAATGCCCTCCCAAGCGGTGATGGTGATCCGGGAAAGCGACATTCGCTAATACAGTCGAGGAGCTAGTCAGTGATTGGTAGTTGGTGCGAGATTGCTCTTTTGCGTGGCAACCGAATGATCATAATGCACGTCTAGCTTGGGACTGCTTCCTCGCCACCAATGGCAAAATTTGGGCTACCCACAATTAAGTGGCGCATAACGGCATCGTATAGTTGGCCGCATATGGCGTTACTGCTTTTGATTGGGCTTGCTAGATTCACGTTCAAAGATGGTAGCCTTGGGAGCCCGTGCTGACTACCAAGACGTTTGAGTGTGGAAGGTATTGTCGATCTGGGCAGAGCAGAAACTACGGCCCCGCTTTCCACCGCCGCCACAAGCCCCCCATAACTGTAGGTCTCGTATTCCACTCGATACTCACGTCCCGCACCTTTGAGCGCACCGAGCATCACTTCTCTGTCAGGGCAGCCGTGCTCAAACAAAGCTACGGGCACCGTAGTTTGTTGCCAAGCTAACGATTTTCGGGCACATACCCATTCTAACGGTTCGACCCTGATGGGCTCTGCGTTAATGTCAGAAGGACAATGCTGTGCCAGAGCAATATCGAACTCCCCTTTTTTATAACGCTCCCAGATACCAGTGCTAAAGCTGCAATCCAAAGTTACTTGCACGTTGGGAAACTGGCATTTCCAATGCTCAAGTAGTCCTGGTAGTAGACAACTTGCATAACAATCGGTGGTGGCGAATCGAATGATTTGTCGGTCAACGGTGTTCTGCGTCAACCACAACTCAGCTTCATCGTTTGCGGTGACGACCTTTTGCGCCCTCAGGTAGAAGGCCATACCTTTTTCAGTGAGGGTGACGCCATTCGGATTCCGTTGAAGCAACGGCGCGCCAACCTGACGTTCAAGCTGCTGCACTTGCCAGCTGACCGTAGACTGGGCCAGGAAAAGTCGTTCTCCTGCCCGCGAAAAACCGCCCGTATCCGCAACATATATAAATGTACGTAGCTGATCCAAGCTCCATTTCATTTTGATATCTCCTATGACCGGCTCGTCTCAACTGCTTGATGTGCGCATGTTGGGGGGAACGGCAATCGAATGGACAAAAAGGAACGCTGATCGAGTATCGAATAAGTTGATACCCCCAGACAAGTTTTTTCGTTTCCAACTTACCTGTGTCCCTTTGTACGCTCTGCTCCACTGGTTTTGGAAACAAACACATGGACGCGACTATGACAGCAATGACGAGTTCCCTTGGCAGCAGAAGTTTGGGCGGAGTTGCTCAAGCAGATCTCTCAAAAATGCTTCCCCCTCAATGCTATACCCAGGGCGAATGGTTCGAACGCGAACTGCAAGCTATTCATTTTCCAGCATGGCATTTTGTCTGCTTGTCGTCTTCCATTCCTGATACCGGAAGTTTTGTCACACGTCGGTTTTTGGAGCGCAGCGTCATCGTTGTTCGCAGTGAAGACGGCACAATCAGAGCATTTCTGAACAGCTGTCGGCATCGGGCAGCTCCTTTGACAACACAAAAATGCGGGAAAAACACCCAGTTTAAATGCCCTTTTCATGAGTGGACTTATGACACATCCGGCAATTTGATAAGCGCTCCCGGTTTGGGGGGGTGCGTGACTAGAAGTGACCTTCCAGGGCTAAAACTCAATTTGGTGAGCGTTCAATGTGAAGTCACCGCAGGCTTGGTGTTCATTAACCTGAATGCCGAGAACGAGGTCCCGCTTGACGCCTATCTCGGTAACTACATCGACAAAGTCGCCCTCCCACACCAAATCCAGAGAATGCACTGTGTTCAAGAAAAGGCTTACACACTGACGACGAACTGGAAGCTGTACATTGAGGTAGATATGGAAACCCTCCATACGAACTTCATCCACAGTCGGTCGATTGGCAGTCAACCGGTTAGGCCGATAGAGCACGACCGTAATTGGTTTGGTGTCTACCATAAAAATTCGCTTTCGCCAGCGCTATTCCCTGAAAAGCGCAACCTCGCCTTTTCACCACCCCGTGACATTATCGGCGAAGCCGCAGAGGGCACCCATTTCTGCGTCATTCTGCCGGGCTTCTTCATTGTAACCGCACCAGAAGTCATGTGGTGGATTCAGAAGACACCCATTTCAGCCACTCGCACTAGTGTCAATGTTGGTTACGCGTTCCATGAGGAAACTCTTGCTCGAAGCGATTTCAATGATATTGCTCCGCTCTATTTCGAACGTCTCGATCAAGTGATTCTTGAGGATGATCAGATTTGCGAGTACCAACTGGAAGGGTTGAGCAATCAAGTGCAGGGACACTACACACCGGTTGAACCGATTGCTGCTTACTTCTCAGCGCTCGTCGGGTCAAGACTGAGGGAAGCGGGGTATGAATAGCACTCGTACCGTTGCTGGGGCGCCCCTTTTGGTTCCGACGAGCTGGCTTAAATGGGGAGGTTGGTGCCTACTTGTTAGCATTTTCATCAGTGGCTTCTTTTTCCGTTTCGCGCCCGCGACATTGTCGGGGAGTATGCAGCAAGAACTCAGTTTGACAGCCACTGCACTAGGTATTGTGGCATCAATGCACTTCTGGGTTTACACACTGATGCAGGTGCCCGCTGGCATTTTTACCGACTCGGTTGGGGTGCGAAATGGTGGGCTTATCGGGGGGACTGTAACGTCGATAGGTGCTTTGTGTTTTGGTTTTGCCCCAAATCTAGTGGTTTTGCTCGTGGGGTCAGCTCTGATGGGGCTTGGGTTATCTGCAGTTTTCGTCGCACTGATGACTTACAACGCTACTTGGTTTTCCTCAGATCGCCATTCGCTCGTCATGGGCACAACGATGCTTCTGGCTGCACTGGGGAGTGTGATAGCACAGAGCCCGACCGCGCATCTACTGAACTGGTTCAGCTGGAGAGATATTGTTCTCTTTTTTGGTGGCCTGACGTTTTTGGCCTCCACCTGTCTTGTTGTTTTCTGTCGAGATGCCCCTAAGCGAAGACAAGAGCACTCAACGAAATCCAAGGCAATAGTACATCAATTACTGCAGGGAAATCGGGGCGTACTGCGATCCAGCCAAGTATGGCTGCTTTTTCTTTGTGTAGCTGCCACTAATGGAACCCTGTATGCATTTCTAGGGTTGTGGGCTGCGCCACTCTTAATAGACGGTTTCGGCCTGCAACCTACACAAGCCGCACAGTACGCAACTATTGCACTTATTGTTTACGGTGTGGGCTCTTTGTTTGCAGGGTGGGCAGCTGACCGTATTGGAGCGAAGAAGCCGGTAATTGTTGCGGCAGCACTGATATCGGCGACTGTATGGGGCGTAATGGCTTTTGCTGAATGGAGTCCTGGGTGGGGAGCAATGGTTCTGTTTGTACTGTTGGGACTCTCAGGAGGACAGGTAAGCGTGATTTTTTCGGCCACCAAGGAGGCGGTAGCCCTGCAGAACGTCGGGTTTGCAACAGCGCTTGTAAATATGGGTGCATTCTTGGCAGCAGCTTTGGTTCAATCGGGCTTTGGGATCATTCTGGATATCGTGTCTGTTGCAGAAAAAGGAACTGGCCCAAGTCTTCAGAGTTATCAATTCGCGTTGATTCTGCCCTTAATCATAAGCGGGCTAGGGGTAATAGCATCTTTGTTTCTGAGAGACCAAGCACATACATGAGAGCTTCTTGGTCTTGCTCGATAACCCTTTCTACATCGGTTGGCGACGCCGTATAGCGAGCACTAAGGCAATGGATGTATAGCTGGGTGTAATAAAGCCCTTTCAGATTTAATAAATAAAGTTATCTTAAATATAGAAAAAGCTAAATTAAGCCCCAAAATCTCGCGCTAACTCATAGTCTTAAAGTAAAAATGCTTTTTTGAAATTGCCAAAATAATTGTAGTTTGACCCACTCAGTAATGCGTCTGAAAAGGAGATAGACCATGACTCGCCACTATCCTAATATAATCATTGGTGGAGGCCCAGCGGGCCTCAATTTAGCACTCGAGTTTAAGAAGCGGGGCATCAATTACTTATTGCTTGAAGCCAGTCCGGCTGTTGGTGGCCAGTGGGATAAATTACCTGTATGTGGCCAGCTTATTTCTCTAAACAAAAAGTTTGTGCCCGGTAAGGATCACACGTATCGAATGCGCTATGATTGGCATACGCTAAGCACTATCAGTGCTGAAGACATTCAGAAGGACGCAATGCTCCGATTTACCGAGTGGACATCAGAGCACTGGCCCTCGGCCAAAACGTATAAAAAGTATCTCCAATATGTTGCTGATAATATGGGGTTAATGCCCGCAATTCGCACAAACTCACCAGTGCGGCGCATATCGCGTGTATGCGATAATGGGAGGTTTTTTGTTCAGGTGTCAGACACACTTGACTTCACTTCAGATAGAATCTTCTGCGGAACGGGTAGATCGGAATCTATTCTTCCAAACATCAAAGGGTTAAACCAAGACACATGTACGTTTTACGAAGATTTCAATCCAGAGGAAGCCAACGAGCGTTACGAAGACAAGATTGTCGTGGTGCTTGGCCGCGGCAATTCGGCATTTGAAATTGCACATCACCTTGTAAATATAACTGCGGAAACAAGAATCGTAACTCGATCCTTGCCAAAATTTGCACGCCAAACACACAATGTACACGATATACGTGGGCAAGTATCTGATGTCTTTGATTTAATGCAATTGAAGTCTAATAACAACATCGTCAGTGACCGGATCGTTGAGGTAAGCCGAATATCAGGCGGAAAACATAGCGGAAGGCTTTTGGTTCGTTACGAGACACCATGCCCTCATTGGACTCCGCCTCGCTGGATGCGTCGAACAGGAATTGTTGACGAAATTATTGTCTGCTGTGGATTCAACTATACCATGACGAGTATATTTGACATGGAGAGTGTCCGTCCAGAATGCGATAAAGCAGGTAAATATTGCCTGCTTAATTCAAGATGGGAATCTATCAACGAACCCAATTTATACTTCATTGGTGCTCCGACGCGCATAAACGATCCAGACGCAGCATCCGGATTTGTTCATGGGTTCCGCTGCAACATACAGGCACTTGGTCATCTCATCGCCGAACAACAGGGCATGCCACTTGAGCCCCTATTCGTATGTACGCTACCATCAAACGAAGCTTCGAGTGGACTTACCTCCCTCGCCGAATACCTGGTCAGTATGGTCAGTACTACAATGCCATTGTTCGAGCTTTACAGTTATTTCGGTAGTATGGTTACGTTCGAATACGATGATGGCACGGGTGCTGTACATGTCAAGGTTTGGCCACCATTCCCACGCCAATATAATCGAGAGCGATGGGGTGGGATTAAAACCTACGTAGAGGTTGTGTTCGAGTACGGTTTCTCTCGCTATGGTGATGGGACGCTGCCAACACATTACTTTACGCTTCCCGCAGATCATTTTGATTCATCCAGAAGTGCTTATATCCACCCTGTTTTCCACGTCTTCCGTGACGGCGTCGAAGTGGATCAGTTCCATATGCAAGAGAGCTTGATAGGCCGGTGGGATCTCGATGACTACGTAGATGAGGAAACCAACCCGGATCAATATAAGAATGTTGCTTTCAACGCTTTTGCGTGTGCGCTTGGGCTTAATGAGCGGCGAAGCATGCTGCCTGTGTTAGATGAATTTTTAGATGATTGCTATCCGTTAATGACCGACAAAGAGGTAGTAGAAGCGCTTAGTATACAACCGACATTGGCGTTGCTCTCGCCGGCCAGCCAAATAGGGAAGTCAAGACAATAGGCTGTTGCCCCGCTCAGAGGCACGATGAGCGGGGCAACACGCACATCAAAGGGAATATTTACATGCAAGATATTGGGGTATCTGTCAGTGGGATACTGGGCCTAATTATAACCAGCTCGATACTCATTGCTGTACCAGGCCCAAGCATCATGCTTTTTATTGGGCAGGTAATCATGAAGGGTAGAAGTCATGCGTTGCGTGGCGTGATCGGCAATGCAATTGGCATGTTGAGCATTGCGATACTTCTCTCGTTTGGACTCGGCCCTCTAATATTGAAGTCCGATTTCGCTTTGTCTGCTATCAGAATGCTGGGTGCGATCGCCTTGCTGCTTATCGGCATAGGATATCTTGTAGCTTCGAAAGACGCGAGCCCGGTTGCAGCCGAACAGCCAACAAAGAGAAAATCACCGCTCACTGCTGGAGTGATAGTCGGTATAACCAACCCCAAAGCTTTCATCATGTTTGGAACCATAGTCCCCAGCTTTCTCAGCGGTAATCTTGCGAGCCCCACAAACGTCCTGCTCATGTATTCGATGATACCTATCATGTTGGGTATTGCGATCGATAGTGTCTGGGTTGTAACTGCGCACAGCGTAAGCTCCCGCCTTTTTGCTAATGTGGACAGTATTAAAATCGTAAACCGTATCGGAGGTGGCTTAATCATTCTGATGGCTCTTACCTTGGCATACGAGGCTGTTTCCGGTTTATCAGTTATCAGGCAGACGACAATATGAGCTGACCAGCCCGCAGGACATTCAGTACGGGTCTACCCGAGGGCTGTCTCCGCCTGATCCATAAACCGGCCCGCCTCCCAAGTTGCTCCTGTGGCCGGGGAAGCCAAGATGACACCAGAAAGCGCATATCTTGATCAGCGATTAGAAAACCTGAGTCCAGAGAAGACGGTATTAGAACAGTTGCAAGCAGCAAACCGTACAGCTACCGGAAGGGACTTACGTATGCGCCTAGCTCAATTGGGGCTTGATGCACAGAAAATAGTAACCCCCAGCGGGTCACTAAGTGGCGGTGAGCGTCTGAAGGGAGCTCTAGCCTGCATACTCTACGCCGATTCACTACCACAACTGTTGTTACTTGATGAACCGAGCAATCACCTTGATTTGCGCTCAGTACAAGCTTTAGAAGTCATGTCACGTAACTACCACGGTGCGTTGGTCGTGGTGTCCCATGATGACACATTTCTAAAAAACATCGGACTTACAGATTGTTTGGTTGGGACTGAACATGGTTGGAATGTGCAGCCACTTTAATGAGGACCAATATGTCATCCGAACTACCAAAAGCAGTCGCTCACACTACACTTCTGACACTTTACTGAATTTACGGCGCAATCAAATAAAAATGACCAAATTCACCGTTGTTGTAACCTGACTGTGTTCTATTCCATCCAAGCTTTTCAGCTACTCGTTTGCTCGCTTTGTTGTCGTCGGCAATAAAGACCTGGATTTTCGAGAAATCAGTTTGATTCGATAGCCGCTCAATAGCTATTCTGCAGGCTTCGGTTGCTATTCCGCGCCCCCAAAACTCCGACCGGAGGAAGTAACCGAAATCCCACATATCATTGATTTTTTTAAGGCCACAGAAACCAACGAACTCATCTGTCTTCGCATCAGCAATAACAAAACGGGAAGGTTTGTGTAGCGCGTCGTCAAACCAATCCATTGCCTCTATCTGTGAGAGGGGGCGACGAGGCCCAAGAAACCGCATCACTTCAGCATCTCGTAACATCTCTACAGCCAACGCTCGATCTCTTTCTTCGGGGTACCTGATCTTCACTGAACTCATAGCTGCAGCATCCCTGACGTATTAAGGCTCTCGTTCGCAAACAGACTAATGGTTGCAGCATGCGCCTATGGAATGGAGCTGAAGGCACAACGGAAAGGGTGCGCATGCTGCAATAGTTATTTTTTGAATCAACCCTCAAGATTCAACTTCATCTCGAGCAGAGAACCACGAAAGCCAAACTTCTCATACGCTCGAACCGCAGAGTTATTCTCCGCGTACACGTCAAGGTAGAAGTCTACCACTCCTCGTTGTTGACCCCAGCTGACCAAATCTTGCAAGATAACCTTGTTTAGCCCGAGCCCTCTATACTCCTCTGCCACATACATGAATCCCAAATATCCATGCTTATCGTGGTCCAAGGCAGGCTTTGAGTGGCGCAATTGAACGTACCCTGTAGCGACGATATCGCCAGACACCTCTCCAACGACCAACCGACTATCACGATCCGAAATCAGCTTTTCGATGTCGTAGTAATAGGCATCTTTATCTTTCAGAGATGCATTATACGGTCGCTCGGCATCATTCACTTTCTGTTCCAGTGCAACGAGAGAGCGATAGTCACTATCCCTTGCTTCCCGCACAATCAACCCATCTAAATTCATCATTACTCCAATCTCGATGACTCAGAAACATAACGCTGAGCGAAGCCCACACCGCCTTACGCGATAGGTTAGTTCACTCACGCTCAGCCAGTAGCAGCCCGCCCCGGCATCCCCAAGAAATCTGACGCAGATCCTGTTGACCAAGTGGCGCATAGCCGGAAGAAAAAACCAGTGGCTCAATACCATACCAAAGAAGGCGTAGGCGCATATCACTATCCGCTCAAGTCCCAGAGAAAGGGCGATCAAAATCAACATCTCAACTCTTTTGTGCGCTACATTAAGGAACTATGTCGCACACAAAGAACCAGCCAAAAGATGGATGCCTGGGTTATCGCGATACACGCAACAACTCCGTTCCAGGACGATGCAGCAAATGCATAAGCCGCGAGACTTGCACCAATAGCGCCGCCCAAGTAATAGAAAGAGAGGTAGATTCCGGTTGCCACTGCAACCGGCACTTTGCGAGAGCTGCTTAACAACCGCGTCGTCACGGTCTGAAACATGTATGTTCCTGTGGCGAACAGCGCAACGCCTACAATGATGGACGTGCTGGTTCCGCCGATCATCCAGAGCGATACCCATATCAACGAAATCAGTGATACTGTCAGCGCTGTTTCGCTCATGTAGCGCCTCACGAAGCGCGAAGTAAGAACGAAAAAAAGTGCAGGCAGGCAAGCTAAATAGATCGTTCCAATCTGCTCTGAATCCCAAAGATACGGCTCTTGGGAAAGCCGCAGACCGAGTGCCGTGAAAACCGCGCTTTGCGTGAAAAGCAGTGCGAATCCTGCGAGATACGCAACGAACAGCGTGCGGTCGGCGAAGGCTTGTCTCGCGTATTGCTGCGGAACCTGATGCCGCTCGAAGCCGTTCGCTGGCGCAGCGCCGGAGGCATCCGAAAGAAAGTGAATCGTCACTGCGGACAGCACCATCAGGCATGCCGAACTCAGGAACCCCAGCTCCCAGCCAATTGCATCAACTGACCACGCAGGATACATCCGACTGAATGTGCTACCCACAATCGTTCCGGTAACATACAGCGGCACCAAGCTCCCGGGGCGGGTTGAGACCAGCTTCATTGTTGATGTCAAAAGAAATGGAATAACGATTCCCTGGCCAAGCCGCAGTATGAAAAGCCAGTGCTGACTCGTAGAAAAGGCAGCCGAAGCATTAAGCGTCGCCAGTGCCAGGAACCCCAATACCAGGAGCCTAGAAGGGCTGGCGTGTTTGGTCATCGCACCGGTTATCGGCGCAGTTATCATCATCCCCAGCAACGACGCCATATTTAGCCAGCCAGCCTCAGATAACGTTGTACCAAACCGATCCACCAACTGTGGGTACAGGGCCTGCAGCTGATACAAGTTAAAAAAAGCGCCGAGCGATCCGATAATCAAGACTGTACGCATGACTTATTCCTTTCCAGACAGGAATAAGCTACGTGGGAACCAAGCCCGAATGAATGTCGGTTTTAGTATCGCAGTGATACAGGATCTGACAGAGCCCTGGGTCATAAATCAGGGTATTCTCTACTGAAGGGAGGGATGTATGAGATGGTCGAACTGAAACAGATCAAGCATTTTGTGGCGGTTGCGGAAGAGCTCAACTTCAGACGAGCTGCCGAGCGATTGCATATTACCCAGCCACCGCTGAGTCAAAGCATCAAAGCACTGGAAGAAACTCTGGACGTAAAGCTTTTCGAGCGGAATACCCGGGGAGTCCAACTTACAAAAGCCGGCGAAGCCTTTCTCGGAGAAAGTCTGGAGGTACTCAGTGCAACGCATCGAAGCGTCAGTATTGCAAGGCAGGCAGCCCATGGTGACATAGGAACGTTGCGCGTTGGTTATTCGGCTAGCGCGATCTTCTCCACAACCCTCACGTCGGCTCTGGCTCACCTACTCACCGAACGCCCAATGCTGGATTTGGAAATAATTGAAGGGAATGCCCTTGTTCATATCACGGCGCTTAAAGCCGGCAAGCTTGATGCCACGATACTCCGGGCTGATCTGAATGAAGACTCTTTGTCTGGCTTGTCCGTTTCCAGGTTGGGAGATGAGCCGCTTTTTGTGATCCTGAACCGAGGCCATCGGCTGCAGGAAAGATCATCAATCAACTTCAAGGAGCTTGACGGCGAACGAATTTTGCTCCAACCAGCCACCCAAAGAACCTTTCTAAGGCGACAACTGGAGACGTTAGCAGACAAGGCAGGGATGTCCATAAGCCGTGTTTTAGAGGTACCCGATATTGGCAGTACGCTTTGTTTCGTTGGAGCCGGTATCGGCATCACAATCCTTCCTGCCAGTGCTGCGTCTATGGCTCACGGCCTGATCACCATACCTTTGGCGGGTGAGTGCTGCTCTCAGCCACTTCTGATGGCCAGCAAGGAGGGAAACCCCTTAAGTGAAAAACTCCGGGAACTGGTCAACTCACAACCCCTGACCGGTATGTAGTAGGAAGACAGACTTACAACCAGTGCGTCGGATAGCGATGCCCGGAAATAAGCCGGTGGTAAAAAACCCCAAATACCACAATGAGAACGGCACCTGCCCCTACGGGCATGAGCAAAAAATCCCAGTGTTCACCGGCCACCATAACAACTAACGGATTGGCTCCAGCCGGTGGGTGAGTTGTTTTGGTCAACAACATCAAGCATACGGCTAACCCTACTGCCAACCCCATAGACCATGGTGTAACGCCCGCGAAGGTAGCCACAAGAAGGCCGATCGCGGCGGTCAACAAATGACCAACGATGATGTTTCTTGGCTGTGCCAGCGGGCTTTCCGGCAACCCGAACAGGATTACCATCGTTGCACCAAAGGGCGCCATCAACCAGACAGAAGACTGAAAAGCGCTGCCCAGGCTTCCGAGGGTGGTAATACACAGCATGGCTCCCAGGCCGGCCAGCAGAGGAACAAAATATCGTGAGGTGGTCAGGCGTTGATACATCAGTAAGTCTCCAGTAGACAGATTGGTCTACTCAGGGTAGACAGTATTGTCTACCCGTGTCAATATGCAAGAGTCTGGGCTAACTAACGCAGGTTCTGTATTCATGGACAAGCAAGAAGAGCTGGTTCGTACTGCCTTTCAATTGTTCTACTCCCGGGGCATCCATGCCGTGGGTGTAAATCTTGTACTGGCAGAATCCGGCATAGCCAAGAAAACGCTTTACCATCACTTTCCCAGCAAAGAGCATCTGATAGGGGCCACAATCCAGTACCGTGACCGCAATTACAGGGCTTGGCTGGCCTCACGGCTGGAGCAGGTCTCCGCAGGCAAGGCTGCTATTCTGGAGTTATTTAATGCCCTGGATGACTGGTTTCATGATCGTGTGCCGGAGATCGACCACTTCAATGGTTGTTTCTTTATTAATGCCTGTGCTGAATTTGGTGACCGAGACAATGCCATCCATCAGGCTTGTGCAGGACACAAAGCCGATGTGACGGCCTTAATTAGACAGCATGTCGACGAATTGTCTCTTTCAGAGGAATTAACAAACGAGCTCACAAACCTGATTGTTTTGCTCAAGGAGGGGGCTATATCTATGGCTCATGTTCGGGGGAACCGAAACGCAGCCATGGAAGCCAAAGATATACTGGAAAATATCCTGCGAGACCGAGTGGGTGATGTGTGAGGGAATGCTTGGACCATCGAGTCTTGGTTTACAGCGGGGCCTTGCGCAATGGTAATTCAGGTACCGCCCGCAATCTGCATCGCGCTTGGCTCGGTGGAGCTGAATCTACTTCGGTTTGCAGTGACGACAGTTCAACTCGTTGAACACCATGGGTATGGATAAAGTCCTGCGGAGGTAGCACCCCAAGCTTGATCAGACCAAAAGCCAACCCTGGTGTTAGGAGTATGAACTGATGGAGAAAAACTCACACAAACCCGGCCCCAGCTCTTTGCAGCGCCCGATCCCTGCAACAATTGCTACGGTGATTCGAGATGGCAACGTGTTACTAGTCCGCCGAAAGAACCCACCAGATGCTCAGTTCTGGGGGTTTCCCGGAGGAAAGATAGATTTCGGCGAAACTATTGAAAGCGCAGCAATACGTGAACTATATGAAGAAACGGGAATTCAGGCACACGCTGTAAACACGTTCACTGCTGTAGACGTCTTTGGCCGTGATGACTCTGGACAAATCCAACAGCACTTTGTGCTTATAGCAGTGTTATGTCGATGGATTGCCGGTGAGCCCGTTGCTGGGGATGATGCCCTGGATGCACGCTGGATTCCGATACGCAGCCTAGAGAATCATGATTTAGCACTAAGTCTGGGTGTGGTAGAGGTTGCTCATCTGGCTAACAAGCTAGAAAGCCAAACATTATGACAAATCCAACCAATTTGGGGCATTGATGAATGCTACGTGAGTTAACGGTGCGGGAAGCAAGAGGTAACTGTCGTTCCCAATCAGGAGCCTTACGCGCTTAGTTAGCTCACTCACGGCGAGCCAATAGCAATCCGACTCCGGCACTCCCAAGAAATCCAGCACAGATCCTATTGAATAGTCGACGCATAGCTGGACGAGAAAACCAGTGGCGCAATCCCTTACCAAAGAAGGCGTACGTGCTTATCGCTATCCACTCAAGCATCAGAAAAAGAGCACCCAAAATCAAGAACTGGAGTCCTATTGAACCTGACGGGTCGACAAACTGAGGGAGAAAGGCCGTAAAAATCAAAATGGCCTTTGGGTTACCAGCCGCTAAAAGAAATTCTTGTTTCGCCAGTTGGAGCAAATTTTTACCCGCAGGTGACTCATCATCGGCACCGGTTGGATCAGCTGTCCAAAGCTGGAAAGCCAGCCAAAGCAGATATAGTCCGCCGACGACTTTTATGGCGAGAAATAACTTCTCCGACGTATACAGCACCGTTGCCAAACCCGTAGCTGCAAGAGTAATCATGCCCACAAAAGCAACAAGCCGACCAATGCCAGCACAACAGGCTGCCTTGATGCCGTAACGTTTGGCATTCGCCATTGAAAGAAGGTTGTTTGGCCCAGGAGCCATGTTTAAAGCAAAGCTCGCTGGTATGAATAAAAGGATCGTCGATAGGGTCACAGTTGATTCTCCTTTATGAACTACAGCAAGGTGGCTTCTGAAGCACCGTCACTGCCATCTACTTCCAATGGGTCCCAGTCATTCGAATGATATTGTTCGGGAACTCTCCGGATTCAACTTCTTTCGAGAAGGCGCGCGCTACATCCAGTACTGTCTGGCTGACATAAGCATATTGTTTTGAGAAAGGTGGCCAATAGTCACCCAGTCCCAACGCATCATTAATAACCAGTACCTGACCGTCACAATCAGGCCCCGCGCCAATACCGATCGTCGGGGCTGAAAGTGCTTGCGTAATCCGCCCGGCTAATGAGTAAGGTATATGTTCCAAAACCACCATAAACGCCCCGGCGCCCTCAATTGCTTTCGCGCCTTCCATAATTTGTTGGGCTTCTGGCGCTGTTTTACCTGCCTGCTTGAAACTACTTGCCGTCTGCGGCAATAGACCGGCATGACCAACAACCGGTATCCCACCTTGAACCAAGCACTGGATCGCGGGGACATTGGGCCCTTCAAGTTTTACGCTATCCGCTCCGGCCGCAATCAACCGCCGGGCATTCACTAGAGCAGTGTTTGCATCTTTATCAGTGCCAAACGGAAGATCGCCAATGATATGCGTATCCGGGGCGCCTCTTCGAACAGCACCAATGTGATACTCCATGTGCTCGATGGTGACTTGCCGCGTACTCTCAAATCCCATCTCTACCATACCCACAGTGTCGCCTACCAGAATCACCGGGATACCAGCTTCTTCAAGGCTTCGTGCCACGGGACAATTGTATGCGGTCAACATGGTAATAGGCTTTACGCCTTTGAGTTTGGATAACGATCTTGCACTCAGCTTCATGATCTCTCTCCTATGTCCTATGAGTTTCAGGCCGATCTTTTTGCCAGCAATGCCCACACCTCAGCGGAAGACAAGAGAGTGCCGCCCACCACATTAAAACAGACGTTGCGTTCTGGGCGAGGTGAAAAAATAAAGATAAACGTGGGACCCCAGCAGCAAGCATTAATGAACGAAACAGATTAAACGTTATCTGCCTCACTGATCCTTAGCGGAGCTTACCTTTAAAATATCCCTCAAGTTCTTCAGGACACGATCTTGCAAATTTTCTATACCTATGTTTTTAATCTTAGCCGCTTCTCCAAGCGCCGGCTTTACGTCTCCCGGTCCCACGGGCCGGCCAGATCTTTCTACAAAAGGGCCATCCGTCTCCGTGAGCAACCGATCATCAGGAATCTCGCACAGAATACGCCGCCCCTTCTGCGAACTGAGCATCCGCTCGTTCACGGAGAAATAACACCCCAACTGAACACCACGCCGCACCTCCGACACAGTTCCTGTGAACCAGTGTAAGACTACTTTCCCTCGGTCGGCTGGTAGATGCTCCTCGACCAGATCAAGAACATGCTTCGCAGATCGAACACTGTGCACACTTAGGATTTTGTCTCCTGCCCGCGCACAAAGACAAAGTATTGAGCGGAAAACCTCCCTTTGCTGATCGAATGACCGATAGTGATGCGGTCCAGCATCCAGACCAACCTCTCCGACATATCGCGTTTCTGGAAGGAGCTGTTCAAACAAGTTCAACTCATGGGCTCTCTCAGCAACCAGTTGAGGGTGAATACCTAACCCTACACGGACGAACTCACTATTACTCGCCAACTGCCTGTTTCGCGGGAAAGCTTTGGGGGTAGTGGTGACTGCCAAGGTTGCCGTTTGCCGTGCCTCACACTCCGCGATCGCACCCTCCAGATCAGGATATAGGTCTAGGTGACAATGAAAATCCACAAATTCAGGACGCATATCATCGACTCGGTCTGGCGGTAACGCCATCAAGTAGTTCAGCTACTTCCAAGACACCCCGTCGGAAAACCTCGGCATAATCAGGTATCTCAGCCGGCGCGGCTGTTAACGGGCCGGGCTTGTGAATCAGAATGTCGGCTAGTTCCGGCCGATCGGCTAATCGTTTGGCCATAAGCTGGAATGATCTTACATGTTCACCTTCCGACCTGTCAGTAAAGAGGGTTTGCGCTGCGAGGTCCGAAACAGTATAAAGCGTGGGATCGCTCGACCGAAGTCCAGCCTTTAAGGAAGCTCGGCGAATAAGGCACGGAACACAGTAGCCACAGTGGCGCGGTGAAAGTTTCTTGTAACGCGCCTTGGCGGGAGACGAGCACGACATCGAATTGCCGACTACCTCTCTAAGAAAATCCAGGTCCGCACAAGAATTCACCATTTCCCCCTTCGTGCTGTGTCGATACCGGTTCAAAAGCGTTGCTTGGATGCCGATAGCTTCAAGCAACTGGTTTATACCTGCAATGAAGTGAGGATGTGCCGTTCGCGTGCTCAGCGCACCAAACCTCAAAGGATCTAGCGGAACATTGAGTGCAATCAAACCATTTTCCGGCACATTCACAGTTACCGGCTTTTGGAATGCTGAGGCCGTCAGAGACGCTAGAGCGAAAAACAAAAAAGACCGACCACGCTGGGTTTCCTCAACCTCTCCGGTATCCAGATGGTTATGATCAAACCCGAGGTGCACCCGAATAGCCTGGGGCTCAACGGTGGGAAACCGTCGCCGTATACGCTCAAGGAGATAGGTTTGGGCCTTGGCTGTCTCTGCATCCCAGTAGTGACTAACAAGGAGGGGATACTTACCGTCATCGATAAGATCGATCGCACCAATCAAGCTATCCAACCCGCCGGAGAATAAACAAACCTCGTCAAAGCCATCGAGCAAAAGACTTTCGGTTGGCTCAACGATCGATGACATCCGTTCCGGACGAGCTCGGAAGAAGAGTCGCCAACGGTCACCGGTTAGGAATTTCAAAAGCGATTCAAGCCGTCGAGATAGCCGCGTCCACATAGGCGGGTCTGAAACTGGCACATATAGATCGATCTCACGGGTCCAGCCATCCTGAGCATTTATCTTCCTTGACACACGTGTATCACCGGCGTTGACCATAGCGGCGAGCAGCACAAGGTCCACAGCTTCCTCTGCTGGCTCCAGCCCTAGTGAGGACAGTTGGTCGAGTGCGTGCCCAATTCCAAAGTCAATCTTCCTGTCAGCATTCAGGAAGTTGATCTCATGTTCCGCAGAGTCTCTCTGGATAACCCGAACGTTCGCCTTGTCATCGGCACCAAGTCGTCCAATCAGGCTAAACCTTTTCATGACGCATCACCCATAGCGTGCATAAGGTTAAATGCGGCCTCGTAAAGATCGAAAACGAAGTTATCAATCTGTTGGCCACTCACATCGGCCAGGCTGGATCCAAAAGACGAAAACCTGTCTCGAACACAACCCTCGACGAACTCATGTAACATACGCTGCGCCCGCTCTACTGAGGTGAGATCGGACGAGACGCGAATGCTGTTCGTACCAACCTCGTTCAATATCTTACCCTCGATAGATCGACTAACAACGCCGATAAAGAACTCCTGAAGATCGGCCGGCACCATCTCGTCAAAATTGCCGATGCCCTCGGCTGCCAGTGCTGCGATGGTTTCGAGCATCGCATCACGCGCTATCGCCTCATCGATCGTCCCTCCCGGCGGACACAATGCTTCTGTCAACGCGACGAATACATCTACGGCTGGCGCACCTGCAAGTTCTTGAAGGTTGAATGGCTTCAACGCCTCAGCAGGCCCTTGTGTAGCAAAAGTGCGAACTAGACCAGCAACACCACCGGCTGTAGCCCGTGAGTTAGGCATGCGGCGCGAAGCACCCCTTCCACCACCACTCGCGGCTACATATCGCCCGGCACCGCGACGAATAGCGTTGCCGTCAGAGGTTCTGGCTCCCCGTGTAAGGCTGCCGCGCGCTTGACCAAGTCCCGTGCCCGGGGGCGGGGGCTGTAATGGAGGATAGATAGGTGATGGCAGCTCACCGTCACTATCACCATTACCGTCAGGCGATTCACCGCCTTCGGGTGCTGCTACCGGCACAGCAGGTGGATCATCAACCCAGCTTGGCACCAGCCCGGTCTTTGAGCCACCAAAAGATCCTGACGTCCCCACTAGCGTCTCTCCCCGCCTCTACCCATTTGCCTCGCTGCCTTGGCCGCGACCTGCAAGGGTTTATTGTCATCCTGTGCAGCCCATTCTGAAAGAAGCGTCTTGAATTCCACCTTCACATCCTCCGACGTCAATGCATTCGTCCACCCGGTTACAGCCCACGGGCCTAGCTTGGAAACCGGCAGCCCCTTTAGAAAGGCAATGAGGGAAGGCTGCAAAAACGAATGATGCTGACAGATTACTGCGAGACCTAGCGCACCGGCTGGCTGCTCACTAAAGTCCTCCGCTACAGTGGCTTTGGCTCGCAAGGCGTCAAAAAGCTGCTCGGCTTCGGAGCCAGGCAGACGCGCCACCTCCGCAGCTGCCTGTCGCACCTGAAGCGGTGGACCGCTAAGCTTAGCGAGTAGCTCATCAAGTTCCCCGAGCGACGTGACCGCGCCGAAAACGCTGCGCCTATCACGAGTTACGAAGACATAGGGCCTCAGATCGTATTCAGCAAGTGATGGATCGATCATGGCCCACTGCTTGGCCCACTCCAGATTAGGCCAATCTGGTAATGCCGATGCTTCGAGGGCCACGTCGCTCCCTGTATCTTTTTTCTTACCGCCCTCAGCATCCTTCGGTTCTTGCCTGTCACCACGAACTACAGCTTCAAGCTCGGCCAACTCCTCAGAGGCCCCTGTCCCTGCTGATCCTCGCGCAATTGCATCATAAACCTCCGGCGCAAAGCGTTCCGCCAGCATGATTTTCGCCAGAACAGTTGGATTGAGGTCATCACCAAACCCCCTCTCCTCCGCAATTGCGAGGCGTAACACCATCGTATTGATAAACCGCTTCACCTGCCGTGGATTGCCGCGTGCACCGTCAGTCAGGATAGGCGCGATCCGGTACGCAAGATCGAGGGCTCGCTCTACCGAGGGCGGCACGGTCCCTAGCGCCTCCGCAACGCCGTTTCGATCGAGTCCCGGACCTTTCCATGGGCGTCGCAGAACCTGGCGCGCAAAGGCAACCAATTTCTGAAACTCATCCGACTGCTCACCGCATTCGTTCAACACAAGCAAAAGGATGATATAGATACGAGTCTCAGCATACCCTAGCGATGGCAAACGAAATGGCACCTGAATCAACTTTTCGAGATAGTTCCTCGCATACGTTGCTGGCCCAGCAGCCACCGGAAGGTCTGGGAAATGCTGCCTCACAGCATATTCGATCATGCCCTCGTCGGCAGCGATGACGAATGCTGCCTTAGGCACAAATAGGAAGAGGCGAATGGCCTCCAGAGTTTCAATTGCGGTCTCAGGAAGACAACGATCCAGGTCATCTACTAGCACAACCAAACGATCGATATCAGCGCGGCGCAAAAGCTCCTCGAACTCTTCTCGAAAGGCATGCATCTGCTGCGGTGCAGTTTCAGTTTCAGGTTCCGCTTCCTTCAGATATTGTCCGGCCTGCTCGACGACTGACCGGAGATCACCCTGGGTGATCGAATCAGCCGACTTTCCAACCAGGTTTGATGCAGCGCCGTAGAGTTCCTTCAGCGTGTCCGGATGCGGGACACCGGTCGCTGCAGTGAAGGCCACACCACCGACTCTGCGCGCAAACTTCATCCAGTCAACCCTACGCAAAACCGTTTTTGCCTGGTTAACAACTCGGGTCGATGCTGACTGGCTCCGCAGCAGTTCCTCTACAATTGTCTCGATAAGGACGGCTTTCGCGTCCTCATACCCCTGAAATAACCATCCATTGAATCTCACGCAGAGGACACGTTCACGGTCGGCAAAAGCATCCTCTACCATCATCAACACACTTGACTTCCCTGCGCCCCAGTCACCGTGAACGCCAACTGTCAGCGGTTCATCCGACTTCTCATTAACCAGACGCACTACGGTATGAGCAATGGCTTCGTAATACAGAAGATCAACAGATGTTTCGTTATCGGCGACAATCATACAGTCCCCCGGAGCAGCAGTGTTTCTAGGGTCGGATCAGGCACGTTGGATTACTGGATCAATTTCGGCCGTCGATGGGGGGTTGACCACCAACTGAGATGGCATGATGTTTTGACCTGCCTTCCTCAATGTGGCTCTGCTGTTCATGGATGCCCGCTCCCAACAATAACCCACGACCGATAAGGACGGGCAGGTCACAACACCATATCTAGTAACTTTAATCGCATTCTTCATAATTGTCATACTATCCCAAAAAATCAGGCACTGATCTATCGTGTAGAAACGCATCATTTCTAAGCAAAGTTTCCAACGGCGCAACAGAATGAAGTAAACCCTCACTGAAAGCATTGGAACGATCAATTAGTAATCGCAATAGCTCAAGAGTTTTTAACTGAGCTTGAGAGAAGCTCTTCTTTTTCTGTCGTAAGACTGGCAATGAATTCTGACTAACAAAACCAAAGTGCCTTCCCATTAGCCCTGCTACCACATCAGATATCTGAACACCGATGCTGCTCTTTGAGTTCAAAAATATATAATCCAGCCTTTTGGATCCGTCATAGACTTCCACTTTTGATAGCACCTTCTCTATATGCGTTTCTCTATCAAAAGTATGGGAAGCATTTTTAAATAGATACAAACGGTGTAAAAAATGAGGACTAAAATCTTTAATTAACTCCCCCGGCTCATCATCATGCAAGAAAGGTAGCTCTAGCCCTCTAATTTTTGAAGCATTTCTGATCGTCTGTTTTAATATAGGTGTTGCAAGACTTCGGTCCTCAACTACTTGGGAATCCAAGAATCGTAAAATTTCACTAAGGAAACTAGAAACCTCAGACCGCTTTATATTTGGATAGTTAAAATTAACCAACAATTGCATGAATTCATATGAATTCTTACTCACAAAATAATGAAGTTCCGATTTAATCTCTAGATGAAACGGAATGATTCCAAGAGGATCTCCAGGCATTAGTGATTCGACAATATCCAGAATTGACCAGTAAAGGATGTCTATAAAAGAGTAATGAATATAAATATCGTTGTCTAAAATCCATACCAAAAAATTTGAAATCCTCTCTGACCCCAAAGCATCTTCGTAGCTTCCTTTAGAAAGATATTCGAACTTGATTTCATTAGCAGATCTTTGGATTTTAAGTAAATCACGGAGAGATTCTTCGCTCGACGCCGGGAGTCCGCTTTGGGTCGCAATCCCAGCAAGAACAAAAGGATTTTCAATCGGCGCATTTAGCCCCACTTCCGTTAACTTTAAACGCCTAACATTGTTAGTCTCATCATAGAACATCTGCATTTCACTGTCCCAATTACGGAGCGGCGAAATATTCTCTCTTAACTCTTTAACTTGGATTTTGGTCATCATAATAATAAATTTATTAACTTATGAAAGTGCAATTATCTTAAGTAGTAAGCCGAGAATGACGTAAAGTGGCAGCTGCTGCTCAATCCTAACGATCTATCGGATACAGAGCCAGCACAAAGTCGGGATTGGGCTGATGCACCTAGAGCAACCGAGTAGTATGTAATTCAGCAAGCACAGCATAGACCCGACCCATCCAATGGCACAATGTAGCCGTGTCTGTTGGGCCCAGGCTTGATGTGATGTTTTGTTGATGAGAAATTCGACGGAACCCAGCAGGAAAGTCCTTTTTTAGCTTCTCATTGGCAGGCCAGCGTAAGGAAGCCTTCACCAACGACCAGCCCATAGCCGAAAGCTTTGAGTGCCAATCGTATTTTTCAGATGGTTGCTTCAGAAGCAGTGTCGAGAGTCTTGCTTCAGAGCCTACGGTATCAACCTCCACCAATGCATAATTCTGGTTTTGATATCTGAACACACGGTAAAGCAAGTATCTTGGGTTGCCATCTGGCAGTCGATATTTCGAGTGACCTTTCAGCGCCGGTAGCGGAATCATTTCTTCAGCCACGATTCGGCAACCTTTGATTTCCAACAGGTCGCTCATGGCAATAAATGCTTCAAATTTGTGGGTGAATAGATGTGAATCCTCACTCTGGTCATCAATGCCATCAGAAACACCCGCTGGCAGCTCTCCTCGAACGGTTGGCTCATCAGTACTGACATCCGTTGTGCCGTCAGCCAGATCAACAACGCCTCCCTCTGATTTTCCCTTTCTGGCAGCAGACTTACGTCTGCCATCCGAAGGCTTGCGGGTAGTGTAAGCAGGCTCGGAGAACTCCAATTCTACTTCCGGGACCTCCAGCACGTACTCATCTGCATCGGTAGTTGGCAGCTCGTCATCATTAATCTCCGGTGGGCCATCCGTTCCCCCTCTTTCTGTGGTACTGCCTTTTTTCCCTGCTTTTTGCTCCTTGAATTTCGGATCGAAGAACTCTATCTCTTTCGGGATCTGGCTGCTCAGGTTTGTAAGACTGTGTATTTCATACACGAAAAAAAGCTCAGACTCTTTGGCGTATTGACCTCGCACCTTCATTTTCACGTTTTCTAAAGGCGGGGGATCGAAACGGAACGGCCAGTACCGGCGACCATTTCTAACTTCGCCCTCTGTCAGTTGGTATTGGGCGATGCTTTGAAACGAGTTCCGAACCTTTTTATCCAACAGAAGCCACGCCAGCATTCTGCGTTGGCTGGGGTTACCTCGCACTACCCTAGGCAGTGAGCTACTTGGCAAGATATGGATCTCTGCCCTATTCGGGTTCTCACCCATCTGAACGTCGAATTCCTCGTCTAATCCATTCGGGTTCATTGCTAGGCGAGTCAGGTAGGCAGAATGGAAAAAAAGGGCCCGGGCCATTTCTATTTGTGGCAGGAAAAACTGTGTATCGCCGGCTTCAAAGCTAAAACACCATTGCTGCCGGTCTCCCTGCCTGCGAATGTTTACTATTGGACAGTCGGCTATCCGGCAAGACGACCAGGTGCTGGTACTGTTTATCTTTAAGTCCTTTTCATAACCGGCAACTTTGGAGCCTCCGGCCTTTGTCACATTTAACGCACGCCGCCTCGGTATCAGGCCCAGCTGGGATATGCCAAACTTTTCCTTTTCTTGGGCCGGATCCAGCTTCACCTCGATGTACCAGTTTGGAGTTCGCAGATCACGAACCATTGAGCCAATCTCTTTAACCTGGCTGTTGTCCTTGATTCCCTTGATCGTTGGTGTCTTCTTCGTTCTCTTCGAGGCCATGCAAGTAATCCCGTGCTTGGTCGGTAAGCCGTGTTTCACTTAGCCCGGCGATACGGATCAAACGCCAACGTGGTGGGTACTGAAACTCCTGCTTTAATTCCCACCAAGCGTTTCTCAGCCGCCGTACCTGGTATTCGGGAACGCTTTCGGTATAACGTGCCAGCAGTCGCCGGGTTCGCGGCAACCGATCGAGTGTCTTTTCCAGCGTGGAGAGCTTACCCAGTTGTTTCAGCAAATACGTTTGTGAATGCCGGGGGCCGCGTGGGGCCGCACGCAAAAACCTGAGAATTTCCCGCAGTTTGGTTAAATAATGCCGGTCCCGCTGCCGCCAATCAATTCTCGGTTTTATTTTAAGAGCCTGCGTTCGTGGTTGAACTTGATTGACCTGCTTCAGCCACAATCGATCGTACCGATACAACCGGGCGTAAAGCGCCGGGGCCGCTACACGGGCCTTTTTCGGTGACCGGTCTGCCAGCATTTTAATCCAGTCGTGCTGATCTGGCGTTAAGCCGTGTGTAGCCGCGATGTACGCCTCCCAGGTTGACTCTGATGGCCCTGGTGATAGGGGCATGCGCGACTCTCTGACACTCTCAATAACATCGGTGATCGACCAGCATTCAGGCAAAAGCGCGTGGTGAACAATAATGTGCTGGAGGTAGCTGAAGGATTTCCGGTGTTTCCGGAAAATCCCTCGTAGCCAGCAATAATCCGAATTCCGATCTATCCCCAAACCATATCGGCGCAAAAACCTCGCAGGCCAGTGGTCTGAAACAGTCTCGGCAATGGCAGCATGGTCAATGTGAGCCTGGCCGCGAATAAAACCAGACTGTTGAGCCAATCGGTGGTAGTGAAAAGACCACTGCTCATAACTCGGTGAAATGGCCGGCCGTTGTTTCAATAGCTCCCTAACCTGAGTCAGAATCATCTCTGATTCGTTACAATCAGGTTTTTGAGGAAATAGCGGACAAGTGTCTGGCGAAGCGTCATGGTAGCGGTGCTGATTGACTAAGGGGCGGGGAATGGCCGCATGTATGAGTTCGCCGTGCTTCTCACAACAGTCCACTCCGGCTATCTGCCACTCCCGCTTCCAGAAATACTCTCCATAGGTACGTTGTTGCTCTTTCAGGCACCCGGGACAATATCGAACACGGCCAGGCACCTTCACAAGCGATGCGGCGACGCCCATCGCGAGGTGCACTGCACCTCGGGATTCGCCAGCCATCCATGCCAGGCACCGTTTGCGGCGTTCTTCCGGGATGAATGGGGCGTACAAGGGGAATAGAGTGTGGTAGTAGGCAATCACTTCAACACTATAACCAGTGAGCAACCACCGAGAAATCCTCGATAGTTGATTGGGCAAATCCAGCGTGGCGATGACGTTGCGATTACCATACACCTCATCCAGCAATTCTTTAGGGCTAATAATCCCCTCCCGAATGCCTGCCCTGGCCACTGTGCTATATATCAGCTCTTCAGGGTACGGAACCGGGAAGTTCAGCATGGCAGCTAAGCCTGGTTACCAAAACCGAGCCACTCGTCGCTGTTAAAAACCAGACCCGATTGACGCGCGGCATCCAGCATTTCGTCCTCGTTCGCCGCCTGGGAGTGCATAAAGCGCAAATCGTCTGACTCAAGGGTGTGCCATTCTTTCATTTTAATCGATTTGATTTTTTGCTTTCCCGTCACCGGTAGCGTCTTCTCGGAAGACTGGTACCAGTTAAGAATGATGGGCATCAGGTCTTTCAGCTGTAGGTCAGGGTACTCCTCGAACGCTCGTTGAATTAACGGTTCCAAAAGGTCTGATTCATGGCCCATATCAACCAGCAGGTTGTGCAGCCGAATTGCCTGATCGTTGCCGTTGTACTGAACGGATTTCCGGATCTGGTCTTTGCTTGAATCCAGGAGGGTACTGAGCTCCAAAATCTTCTTATCCACATCAGGGATCGTGAGGTCTGAGTATTGGGCTATCTTGCTCGGGTCTCCGGAACGCAGAGCTTCCATCATCGGGTGTATCGGCTTCAGTTCGTCGTGATAAACCTTTTTCATGATATTGGGCGTGATTCGTTCCGTGCCTGTTACAACCGCCCGTATCTGGGACAACACGAACAACTTGATGACGACATCCATGATGCCCTGAGACAAGTCGAACCAAAGATCCCTTAAATCATCCGGCATAGTGTCACTGGCTTTGGTCAGCCACTGGTACTTCCAGAGCTTTTTTGTGAATGCGCCCCATTCGGTTCGATCTACATTTTCTTCAGCTGTGGGCTGGCGCAGGGGTTCCCATAATATGGAGCCAAACCCCGCCCCGCGCCGAGCAGACCTCAGGTCTGTTTCAAAGACAGGTCGAGCCTTTGGTGTTCCGACCATTACCACCGGCACGGAGATCTCGTTTACCAACGTTACGAAGAAGTTCAGCATTTTCTCCGCTCCGCCTGAGGCGCGAACATTCAAGTGCTGAATTTCATCAATGACCAGTAAGCCAATCGCATAGGTGTTTGCCAGCTGCGACATCAACGCAATCATTGTTTCTACGCCGTGGCGTTTTTCTCCGTAGCGCCGGACATAATCTGTTCCTAGAATGGAATCGATTTCCCGGAAAAAGTTATGGCATAGGCTCTTGAGAGCACCATCGTGGGGGCAGTCGATTTTCAGGAAGACAATCTGTGTGAAATTGTGTTCCGGGTGGTGAATCATCTGGGGATACGTTGCCAGAATACGGTTCAGAGAGCTGGTTTTCCCGGAGCCCGAGCACCCGATAAACGCCAAGCTTTTCGCAGTCGACTCAACATGGTCAAACCGGAATGCCTTCAAGTCTCCACTCTTGATGCGCTCATAGCCGTTCTGTAAGTGGGCCGAGAGGTCGCCAGTAGCAATGTTTCGACCCACGTACCCCTGGCGCAGCATGATCGAGATTTTTGCTTCCAGCTCAATATGGCGTGCCAGCGGCTGAAAGAAGCCGTCCAGTAGCTGGGAGATGATATGAACCCGTCTCTGACCGTCCAGATATATTTCGGACGGTCGGAGCTCCGTGGTCTCACTGAGCCCGGCTATGAGCTGTTTACGGTCTGGAATTGGCGGTAAAGCCTCAATCAGTGGATTTCCATGGTATGACGGTATTCCCGTGTCCTGGTAAACAGCAGTTACCATGCCGGAAGGTAAGGTCATTCGTAGTCTCCAAACAGCTCATCCAGTAAATCCGGATAGGCGCCATCGTCGGGTTTGCCATGTAGGTAGGTTACATCAGATTTCGGTTTCCTATTGTCGGGCTGCCGGGCTTTTGTCTGTTCGGCCCTTTGAGCATCTCGCTCTTGCTTGCGATTATCTCGTATGCCCCTGACCGTTTCGGCTTTGGATTGCTGTTTATTGATGGTGGGACGGGAACGCTCGGCGTTTTTG
Organism: Marinobacter sp. MBR-99; assembly: GCF_040547575.1. NCBI lineage: Bacteria > Pseudomonadati > Pseudomonadota > Gammaproteobacteria > Pseudomonadales > Marinobacteraceae > Marinobacter > Marinobacter sp. MBR-99. The sequence continues at coordinate 73,622 of NZ_JBEPPY010000011.1, forward strand.
ATGGTGTTGCTGACCAGATTTTCCAGGTCCCGTTTACTGATTGTCTCGGCCACTTTTGCGGCGCTCGTGGCTTTTCGCTGTTCTTCCTGGCTGGTCCATAACTCCCACATGGACTTGCCGCGAAACTGGCGTGAGCGATCGGTCAGAGAACACACCCAGTATTCCGAACTGTCTTTTTCCGGGAACAGATAAATATGATCAGCCACTGCAGGATCGTAGGCTGCCTGAAGGTCTGTGACTCTGCGTTCTCCGTTACGGTGGAGCCATCCGGAGGCTAACAACTCCTTCGACGTGTAGTAAGCGCCAAAACAACTAACCCCCAGATCAGAAAGATAGACTTTTTGACGCGGCAACAAAGCAATCCGCAGGGCTTGTTCCGATACGTTCTTCAACCGACCAGTTCGATTCTTTATGCCCCAATTCCAGATATTGAGCGGGGTTAACGCCATATCGTTTGGCATATCCGGATCACGGTCGTACTTCGACAACACGGCATATTGATTTCGGTGAAGAATCGAGGCGACCATGATTTGGGTGAAATCGTCCAGAGTTAGCGTTGCATCCAGCCTGTAGTCCTTTCCGCCCTGCTTTCTAACTTTTGTGCCTGTTACCACACCGGGCGTAAACGGCTTGAATTCTGCTTGGAGGGTTCGGAAATAACGCTCGACAATGCCTTTTGCATCTCCCCGGTATGGCGGGGTGGTCTCAATGCGCACGCCAAATGCTTTTTCCAGAGATTCAATCTGGTGCCCCAGTAATTCCCCACGGTCCGCGAGAATCGCATCTGGCACGCCAACGGTTGGCCACTGCTCTGAAGTAATCTCCGCGCCATAACGGGCACAGAGTTCAGACTTGTCTAACATCGACGTAGACAGTGCATTCATTGCTGTCACATAGGATGGGTTTTCCAAACCGATGTAGAAGCCGGTCACCATGCGGCTAAAAACATCAACCACCACATACAGAGTAGGACGACCGATGACTCGTTGCCGGTCGGCCGATAACAGGTAAACATCGGCAATCGTCGCATCAACTTCATACCTTGAGCCTGGCCCCACCACTCCTGCTGTGGCAGTCCCTATTAAGGGCCGAATATCTTTTTGGTAGGAGATTCTGTTTACTCTAAGGCGAATGCGGTCCGCATTCTCATACTCTCGGTGATAGAAATATCTTATTTGAGCAATTGTTGGATAATCTTCGGGCTGCACATTCGGGTTGGCGGCCTCGAACATGTCGATGAATCGTCTATGGGCGTATGGCAGGGAATGGCCTTTGTCGTTCACATAGTAGCGATCAAGTACCAGACGGAACATCTTTTCGATGGAGGCATCAACGGTAATCCCGGTACCCGGTGAGGTTTTCCGGGGTCGACCCAGTTTCTTCTTGGAAACTTTTTTCTGCCCTTTTCCCCCGGATTTTCGGTAATCCGGCAACAGAGCGTTGGGCATTGCACCGCGCTGCCAGTACTGCCGAAGGTTTTTATAAAGCGATTTCCTGGGTGTGCCAGTTTCATCGCTACGCGACTGAACTAACCGGCCCCTGCCACTACGGTAATAAATTTCTTCATCAGCAAGCAGAGGAGCTATTAATTCATATCGCTGATCCCGAATCACCTGGGCTTTACTGCCTTGTTCGACGATCAGTGCGGCAAGCTCCTGATAGGGATCTTCTACCCGGCGCAGTGATTCATCAAGTATCCATTGTTCGATCTCAGCGGTTCTTACCAACTCCGGCCATGCTTTATCTGAGTCAATATTTATCCAGAGCACATGTTGGTCCGCCAGTGCCAATATGCGATGCCGTTCCTGCTCCAGCTGGAAGACGTCATTGATTCGCAGCATAACTTGCCCTCAGCAGCGCGATGTCCTCAACCACCTGTAAGTCTTGTGATACCAGCTTGATCCAGGGAATGGATATATCAAACGTCAATGCCCTTAAAGCTGCCAGCGCCCGTAATCTTGCGAGCGATGTGCCTGGCTCCAGTGAATAGGAATGGTCAACCATCATGCCGACATCGGATAGCCTGGCATTAGGATTGTTTGCCAACACCTCGACATAGATTGGCAAACTCTGGAATAGGATCTCCAGGCTCTCACTTTGGACCCGGGCCGAGTAAAGCAGATCCAGATTTGCCATTACGATAGGAGGCATCTGCTTCTCGGTTATCAGATACCAGGGGATGCCTTTACGTTTCCAATACCGGCGCTCAATTTCCAGTTTTTCGACTGTGCGCGAATCCATGAGGTCGGGCGAGGTTTTCACCTGAACGGCGAATCTCTTTGGCCCGGAAGGCGTGGAAAGGTCAACCACAAAATCGCTGGACATGATCTGATGGTATCCGCCTGCTTCGGGGTGGCGAATATTGGCTTGCTCAGCCACTGAGAGGGTGTCTTCTATTCGGAGAGGAAATTGTTCACGGATGTCGGTGACATCCGGGTTCCATTCAAGTAGCAGGAACGCGGCTAACTCTGTATCTGAGAAGAAATGATGAGTTCGTCCTGTCAGGTGGCCCATCACTCGATGCGAGCGCCCCCTGGAAGATAGATCTCTGACGGTCAGCCATGGATGGTAATCCTTACCGCTGCCTTTACCACGTTCTTCTTTGATCCACTTCTGGGTTTTCTTGTCGAGTTTGTAGTTGGCCATTCCCTATCACTCCCGAGGAGAATAGCCTAACTTTGCCACATAGGCCGCTAGTTACCAACTTTATTATAAAGTTACCAACTCTTTTATGGTGTTACCAACTTTATTATGACCCCACAGAGGTGGAACTGCCGTAAAGGCGAATTATTCCACCGTCACACTCTTGGCCAGGTTTCTGGGCTGGTCTACGTCGGTGCCCTTGAGCACGGCCACATGGTAGGACAGCAGCTGCAGAGGCACGGTATAAACGATCGGCGCAGTGATTTCATGCACCGAGGGAATCTGCATCACGTGCAGGCCCTCTTCCGGTTTCACGTCTGCAGCCTTGTCGGCGAATACAAACAGTTCGCCGCCCCGGGCCCGGACTTCTTCCAGGTTGGATTTCAGTTTTTCCACCAGATCGTTATTCGGCGCCACGGTGACCACGGGCATTTCGCTGTCTACCAGCGCCAGCGGTCCGTGTTTCAGCTCGCCGGCCGGGTAGGCTTCGGCATGGATATAGGAAATTTCCTTGAGCTTGAGGGCCCCTTCCATGGCCACCGGGTACTGGGAGCCCCGGCCCAGGAACAGGCTGTGGTTCTTGTCCATGAAGGCTTTCGACATTTCCTCGATTTCGCCATCCAGGGCCAGCACATCGCTGACCTGACCCGGCAACAGGTGAATGGCCTTCACGATATCCGCCTCCCGATCCGCACTCAGGCCATTGTGGCGGGCCAGCGCCAGGGTGAAGATCAGCAAGGCGGTCAACTGGGTGGTGAACGCTTTGGTGGAGGCCACGCCGATTTCCGGGCCGGCCTGGGTCATGATCACCAGGTCGGATTCCCGCACCAGCGAGCTGCCCGGGACGTTACAGATTGCCAGCGCGGCACGGAAGCCCGCTTTTTTCGCCTGACGCAACGCCGCCAGGGTGTCGGCGGTTTCGCCGGACTGGGAAATGCACAGGAACAGGGTATCAGGCTGGATCACATGCTTGCGGTAGCGGAACTCGGAGGCCACTTCCACGGAACAGGGCACACCGGCCAGGTCTTCAATCCAGTAACGGGCAACCATACCGGCGTGGTAAGAAGTACCGCAGGCGATGATCTGGACGTGGCGCACGTTTTCCAGCAGGTTTTCGGCATCGGTACCCAGGGCTTGCTCCAGAACCCGGCTGTCGGTAATCCGGCCTTCCATGGTGGCCTTGATCACTTTTGGCTGCTCGTAGATTTCCTTGAGCATGTAATGTCGGTATTCGCCCTTGTCAGCGGAATCAGCACCGTGCTCGAAACGGGTGATGGCGCGTTCAACGGCCTGGCCGTCGCGATCATGAATCTCGATCTTGTCCTTGCGAATATCGGCGATGTCGCCCTCTTCGAGGAACATGAACCGGTCGGTGACCGGCAGCAGCGCCAACTGGTCAGAGGCGATGAAGTTTTCGCCAATACCCACGCCTACCACCAGCGGGCTGCCTTCCCGGCACACCACCAGGTGGTCCGGCTCGTCAGCATGGACAACCGCCAGGGCAAAGGCACCACGCAGGCGGCCAATGGCGGTTTTGACGGCATTATAGAGATTTCCACCGGCCTTATAGTTCTTGCCGATCAGGTGGGCAACCACTTCAGTGTCGGTCTGGGACGTGAACTCAAAACCTTCTGCTTTCAGCTCATCCCGCAGTTCCTGATAGTTCTCGATGATGCCATTGTGGACGATGGCCAGCCGGTCGCCAGACATGTGTGGATGGGCGTTCACCTGGGATGGCTCACCGTGGGTAGCCCAGCGGGTATGGGCGATACCGAGGTGCCCGCCCAGGGGATTGGCATTGATCGCATCGGCCAGGGCGGCAACCTTGCCGACTTCCCGGGCACGCTGCACCTCCGGCTTGCTGTTGATCACGGCCATGCCGGCGGAGTCGTAACCCCGGTATTCAAGGCGGCGCAGCCCCTCCAGCAGAATACCCTGGACATCCCGTTCGGAAACCGCTCCTACAATCCCACACATGCTGTTATCACCTGTCAGTTAATTCGGTTGTTACGCTTTTTTTGGCCGTTCCCAGCCGGCGATATTCCGCTGCTTGCCACGGGCCACTGCCAGTTCGCTTTCCGCGACATTGCGGGTAATGGTCGACCCCGCACCAATGGTGGCCTCGGCGGCCACCGTCACCGGCGCTACCAGCGAGGTGTTGGAACCTACAAACACACCGTCGCCTATCTCGGTTTTGAACTTGTTCACCCCATCATAATTGCAGGTGATGGTGCCTGCACCCACATTCACATTACGGCCCAGTGAGGCGTCGCCCACGTAACTCAGGTGGTTGATCTTGCTGCCCTCACCCACTACGGCTTTCTTGGTTTCAACAAAATTGCCCACTTTGGTGTTGGCGGCCAGCTCAGTACCCGGGCGCAGGCGTGCAAACGGGCCAATCTGGGCATTGGCGCCTACAATCGCACCTTCAAGCACGCTGTTGGCTTTGATTTCAGCACCATCAGCGATGGTGGAATCCTTGATCACACAGTTCGGGCCGATCACCACGTTGCTGCCAAGGCTGACTTTGCCCTCAAACACCGCGTTCACATCAATCCACAGGTCGTTACCAATGGTCAGCTCACCGCGTACATCCAACCGGGCAGGGTCTGCCAGGGTAGCTCCCTCGGTCATCAAGCGTTCTGCCTGCTGGCGCTGATACCAACGCTCCAGCTCCGCCAGTTGCAGGCGGTTATTCACGCCCTGCACTTCAAACGGATTCAGCGGCTGAGACACCGTGACGGACAAGCCATGGTCAACGGCCATGGCGATGATGTCGGTCAGGTAGTATTCACCCTGGGCGTTGCTGTTGGATAGCGTGGGCAGCCAGCTTTTCAGGTGCCGGGCAGAAACGGCCAGGATACCGGTGTTCACCTCCTGGATATCTTGCTGCTCGGCGGTGGCGTCTTTCTGCTCCACAATCGCCTGCACCTGGCCCTCGGCGTTACGAACGATCCGGCCATAGCCGTGAGGGTTGTCCATATCCACAGTCAGCAGGGCCAGATTACCATCGTCCAGGTCACTGACCATGGCGTCGAGGGTGTCTTTGCGGGTCAACGGCACATCGCCGTAGAGCACCAGTACCCGGGCGTCGTCCGGCAGATCCGGCAAGGCCTGGGCCACGGCATGGCCGGTACCCAGTTGCTCGGTCTGCATCACCCAGTTCACCGAGGGTTCGTGCAGTGATGCCCGCACCCGATCTGCACCGTGGCCGATTACCGTGTGAATTTTCTCCGCCCCCAGCTGCTTTGCGGTATCGATCACGTGATGCAGCATGGCCTTGCCGGCCACCGGGTGTAATACCTTGGGTAGCGCCGATTTCATTCGGGAGCCCTGGCCGGCCGCCAGGATCACAACGTGTAATGGGCTCATGGGGCGGTACGCTCCAATCTGGTGGTGAATCTCAAAATAAAAAACCGCGTCCCGGTGAATAACCGGCCTTGCCCTTGCGGGTGTGGCTAGTTATCCACCTGCGGATGCGGTTCACGGTCAGGCCAGTCCGGGCCCTGACACAAACCCTGCTTAGCGCAGGTGCTTGCGCAGTTTCTGGATGGTGCGCAGCTGAGCGGCGGCTTCTGCCAGCTCGGCGGCAGCACGGGAGTACTCGAACTCGCCTGTCTTGTTCGCCAGTGCCTTCTCGGCTTGCTTCTGGGCTTCCAGGGCTGCCGCTTCGTCCACATCCTTGGCACGAACTGCGGTATCAGCCATCAGGGTCACCAGGTTCGGCTGTACTTCCAGATAACCACCGGATACGTACAGAATCTCCTCGGCGCCACCCTGCTTGATGATCCGCACTGAGCCGGGCTTGAGCTCGGTCAGCAGCGGAGCATGGCCAAGCTGGATGCCTAGCTCACCCTCGGTTCCGGTGGCGATCAGCATCTCCACCAGGCCCGAGTAGATTTTTTCTTCGGCACTTACGACGTCACAATGTACGGTCATAGCCATTTCTTACGCCTCTTGGGTCAGAAAGGGAAGAAGGTGAATTACTTGCCTTCTTTCGCTTTCATTGCCTTAGCCTTCTCGATTGCCTCTTCGATGCCACCGCACATGTAGAAGGCCTGCTCCGGCATGTCGTCGTAGTCACCGTTCAGGATGCCTTCGAAGCTGGCGATGGTTTCCTTCAGAGACACGTACTTACCCGGGGAACCGGTAAATACTTCCGCTACGTGGAACGGCTGAGACAGGAAGCGCTCGATCTTACGGGCACGGGCGACGGTCAGCTTGTCTTCTTCAGACAGCTCGTCCATACCCAGGATCGCGATGATGTCTTTCAGTTCCTTGTAACGCTGCAGAACGTTCTGAACACCACGGGCAACGTTGTAGTGCTGCTCGCCGATCACCAGCGGGTCCAGCTGACGGGAGGTGGAGTCGAGCGGATCGATCGCCGGGTAGATACCCTTGGAGGCGATGTCACGGCTCAGTACCACGGTCGCGTCAAGGTGCGAGAAGGTGGTGGCCGGAGACGGGTCAGTCAAGTCATCCGCCGGTACGTAGACCGCCTGGATAGAGGTGATAGAACCGTTCTTGGTAGAGGTGATCCGCTCCTGCAGCTGACCCATCTCTTCCGCCAGAGTCGGCTGGTAACCTACCGCTGAAGGCATACGGCCCAGCAGTGCAGATACTTCGGTACCGGCCAGTGTGTAACGGTAGATGTTGTCAACGAACAGCAGGACGTCACGGCCTTCGTCACGGAACTTCTCGGCCATGGTGAGACCGGTCAGGGCCACACGCAGACGGTTTCCTGGGGGCTCGTTCATCTGGCCGTAAACCATGGCAACCTTATCGAGAACGTTAGACTCCTTCATTTCGTAGTAGAAGTCGTTACCCTCACGGGTACGCTCACCAACACCGGCGAATACGGAGAGACCTGAGTGCTCTTTCGCGATGTTGTTGATCAGTTCCATCATGTTTACGGTTTTGCCTACACCGGCACCACCGAACAGGCCAACCTTACCACCCTTGGCGAACGGGCAGATCAGGTCGATAACCTTGATGCCGGTTTCCAGCAAGTCAGCAGACGCTGCCTGGTCGGCGTAGCCCGGTGCTTTGCGGTGGATAGCCCAACGCTCTTCTTCACCGATGTCGCCCTGCTCGTCGATCGGACGGCCCAGTACGTCCATGATACGGCCCAGAGTCTGGGTGCCCACGGGTACTGAAATCGGCTTGCCGGTATTCTCAGCTTTCAGGCCACGCTTGAGGCCTTCGGTGCTGCCCATTGCGATGGTACGAACAATGCCGTCACCCAGCTGCTGCTGGACTTCCAGAGTTGTTTCGCCACCTTCAAGCAGCAGTGCGTCATAAACGCTTGGCACGGAGTCACGTGGGAATTCCACGTCGATAACCGCGCCAATGATCTGAACGATGTGTCCGCTACTCATGCTCGGTTCCTCGTTATCTAGTAGTCAATAAAACCAGTAGGTTTGTGAGCGTTATCAAACAGATGCCGCGCCGCTCACAATCTCCGAAATCTCTTGGGTGATGGCTGCCTGGCGGGCCTTGTTATAGGCCAGCTGAAGCTCATCGATGATGCCACCGGCGTTGTCTGTCGCGCTCTTCATGGCAATCATCCGGGCAGCCTGTTCACAGGCCAGATTCTCTACCACACCCTGATACACCTGGGATTCGATATAACGTGGCAGTAGCCCGTCAAGAATCGGACGTGAATCCGGCTCATAGAGATAATCCCACTGGTGACCTACATCTTCGTCATCACCTTCCGGCAATGGCAGCAGCTGCAGCGAATGCGGGCTCTGAGTCATGGTGTTCACAAACTCGTTGCTCACAAGGTACAGGCGATCAATCTTGCCCTGCTCGAAACCATCGAGCATCACCTTGACGCTACCAATCAGCTCGCTTGCAGACGGGTTATCACCCATATGGGTAACCGCCGCTACAACGTTGCCACCGTAGTTACGGAAGAAAGACGCGCCCTTTTGCCCAATGGCGCAGATGTCGGTCTCAACACCCTTTTGTTTCCATTCACGCATTTCGCGAACGAGCAGTTTGAACAGGTTGGTGTTCAAACCACCACACAGGCCACGGTCGGAGGAAACTACAATGTAGCCTACCCGCTTGACCTCACGCTCCTGCATGAACGGATGACGGTAATCCTTGTTGGACTTGGCAATGTGTCCGATTACCTGCAGCATCTTTTCGGCGTATGGGCGAGTTGCCTGCATACGGTCCTGAGCTTTACGCATTTTACTCGCCGCCACCATTTCCATGGCGGAGGTGATCTTCTGCGTGCTCTTGATGCTTCCGATCTGGTTACGTATTTCTTTTCCGACGGCCATAAGTCACTGCCTTTTCAAGTTAGACACTCAAAGGGACCAGCAGGCCCGCACAATGGCGGGCCCAGTGGATTTACCAGCTCTGAGTGGTCTTGAATTTCTCCAGAGCAGCTTTCAGGCCAGCGGTGATGTCGTCGTTGAAGTTGCCCTCGGGGCCGATCTTGTCGAGAAGCTCTTTCTGCTCGGAACGCATCCAGTCCAGCAGCTGTGCTTCAAACTTCACAACCTTGTTTACATCAACATCGTCCAGGAAGCCTTCGTTTGCTGCGAACAGTACGGTACCCATTTCCGCAACGGTCATCGGGCTGTACTGGTTCTGCTTCATCAGCTCGGTAACGCGCTGACCGTGCTCCAGCTGACGACGGGTTGCTTCGTCAAGGTCGGAAGCGAACTGGGCGAATGCCGCCAGTTCCCGATACTGGGCCAGGGCCAGACGGATGTTACCGCCGAGCTTCTTCATGATCTTGGTCTGGGCTGCACCACCTACCCGGGATACGGAGATACCGGCGTTCATGGCCGGACGGATACCGGAGTTGAACAGGTTGGTTTCCAGGAAGATCTGACCGTCGGTGATGGAGATCACGTTGGTCGGTACGAACGCAGAAACGTCACCAGCCTGGGTTTCGATGATCGGCAGGGCGGTCAGAGAACCGGTCTTGCCTTTCACTTCACCGTTGGTGAACTGCTCAACGTAGTCGGCGTTAACGCGGGAAGCACGCTCCAGCAGGCGGGAGTGCAGATAGAAAACGTCACCCGGGAATGCTTCACGTCCTGGCGGACGACGCAGCAGCAGGGAGATCTGACGGTAAGCAACAGCCTGCTTGGACAGGTCGTCGTATACGATCAGGGCGTCTTCGCCGCGGTCACGGAAGTACTCACCCATGGAGGTACCGGCGTAAGGAGCCAGGAACTGCATGGCGGCAGGGTCAGCAGCGCCAGCGGCAACCACGATGGTGTGGTCCATGGCACCGTGCTCTTCCAGCTTGCGCACAACCGCCGCAATGGAAGACTGCTTCTGGCCAACGGCAACGTAGATACACTTGATGCCGGTGTTCTTCTGGTTGATGATCGCGTCGATGGCGACAGCGGTCTTACCGATCTGACGGTCACCGATGATCAGCTCACGCTGGCCACGACCGATGGGAACCATGGTATCGATGGCTTTCAGGCCAGTCTGTACCGGCTCGTCAACGGACTGACGGGCGATAACGCCCGGTGCAACCTTTTCGACCGGGGAAGTCAGGCTGTTGCCCAGCTCGCCTTTACCGTCGATCGGGTTACCCAGGGAGTCAACCACACGGCCCAGCAGTTCGTTACCAACCGGCACTTCCAGGATACGGCCGGTACAACGAACTTTCTGACCTTCAGCCAGACCTTCGAAGTCGCCCAGTACCACGGCACCAACAGAGTCACGCTCCAGGTTCAGAGCCATGCCGTAGGTGCCGTTGGCAAATTCAATCATCTCGCCGTACATAACGTCGGCCAGACCGTGGATCAATACGATGCCGTCAGATACTGACAGGATCGTACCTTCGTTCTTTGCTTCGGAAGAGATGTCGAGTTTCTCGATTCTCTTCTTGATGATGTCACTGATCTCGGATGGATTCAGTTGCTGCATGCCTTTGTCCTCAAACCTTGTGCTGAAATCAGGAGCCCAGAGCCTTGGCCATTCTGGCCAGCTTGCCACGGACTGAAGCGTCGATAACCAGGTCGCCTGTGCGTACTACCACGCCGCCGATCAGGGACTGATCCACCGCGGTTTCAAGCTCAACCTTGCGCTCCAGCTTTTCGGACAGTGCTTTGATCAACTTCTGCTGTTCGTCGGCAGACAGTTCGAACGCTGTGTTCACCGCCAGTTTGACGGTGCGCTCGAGATCCGCGCGATACAGACTGAACAGCGTAGCAACTTCCGGCAACAGCGCCAGACGCTTGTTTTCAGCAAGAATCAACAGGAAATTTCTGAGTGCTTCAGGCAGGGGCTCTTCGAAACAATCGGCGAAGAGTTCCGCCTTGCGTTGCTCAGACAGGCCGGGATTGGCCAGGATGTTCGCTACCTCTTGGTCAGCCGCGACCAGACCTGCAAAAGCCAGTGCCTGATCCCACTGATCAACGGCATTCTGTTCTTTAGCGGCATCGAATACGGCTTTCGCGTAGGGTCGGGCTAACGTAGTCAGTTGTGCCATGATGACCCTCGTTTAGAGTTCTGCGGCCAGCTTGTCCAGCATCTCGCTGTGAGCTTTGGCATCTACAGAGGTTTCCAGGATCTTCTCGGCACCGGCAACGGCAAGAACCGCTACTTCTTTGCGCAGTGCGTCGCGAGCCTGAACACGCTCCTGTTGAATTTCGGCCCTGGCCTGCTCAATAAGCTTTTCGCCTTCTTTGCGGGCATCGTCTTTAGACGCTTCCACAATCTGGGCGGCACGCTTGTTGGCCTGGTCAATCAGGGCTGCAGCTTCCTGTTTCGCTTTTTGCAATTCTTTGGAGGCTTTTTCCTGCGCGAGTTCCAGATCGAGGGAAGCCCGATCTGCGGCAGAAAGGCCGTCGGCAATTTTCTTCTGGCGCGCTTCCATGGCAGCCGTGATAGGCGGCCACACATATTTGACGCAGAACCAGACGAAAATAGCGAAGGCAATCGCTTGCCCTATCAACGTAAGGTTTATATTCACGGCAATATACCTCTTGCTATTCGTTGCGTCCTGGTTTCCGGAAAACCGGGCGCGTCCTCAACTCAAGTGAGCAGCGCCCTGGTTTCTCGGGTGTAATTAACCAGCTACAACGAAGATCAGGTACATCGCGATACCAACACCGATCATCGGAACAGCGTCAAGCAGACCAGCCATGATGAAGGTCTTGGTTTGCAGCTGCGGAGCCATTTCAGGCTGACGAGCAGAAGACTCGAGCAGTTTGCCGCCCAGCAGAGCGAAGCCAATACCGGTGGCCAGAGCGCCAGAACCCAGGATGATAGCAGCTGCGATGAATACGATTTCCATTTAAAACTCCTTAGCTTTCAGTTTATTAAAGGTTAATTTGGGATTTCACAATCCAGGTTTTACGAAACTTCTTGTGTACTGTCCGTTAATGATCTTCGTGTGCCTGGCTCAGATAAACCACCGCCAGCGTTGTGAAGATAAAGGCCTGCAGCGTTACCACCAGGATGTGGAAGATCGCCCAGGGCACGTTCAGCGTCCACTGCACCCAGAACGGCAGAATCGCGATAAGAATGAACACTACCTCACCGGCGTACATGTTACCAAACAGACGCAGCGCAAGGCTCAGCGGCTTGGTCAGCAGGCCCAGGATTTCAAGTACCAGGTTAAAGGGTACCAGCGCCCAATGGTTGAACGGCGTGAAGGACAGTTCCTTGGCGAAGCCGCCAGCACCTTTTACTTTAATGCTGTAGAAGATGATCAGCAGGAACACACCGATGGAAATACCGAAGGTACCATTGGGATCGGTGGTCGGTACAATCTTGAAGTATTCAAGCCCCAGCAGATGAGCAATCTGGGGGATGAAGTCGACCGGGATCAATTTCAGACTGTTCATCAGGAAAATCCAGACAAACATGGTCAGGGCCAGCGGCGCAATGACCGGGTTTCGGCCGTGGAAGCCATCACGAACGATGGTCTGAACGAATTCGACGGTCATCTCGACCACATTCTGAAGCCCGGAAGGCACGCCACTGGTAGCCCGCTTGGCAACCATGCGGAAGATGGTCAGGAACAGGATGCCCATAAAGATAGACCAGCCCAGGGTGTCCACGTGGAACGCCATGAAGCCCATGTCGGTTGCCTCGGCCGAGGTACGCGCGAACGTCCAGGAGGCCTCCTGCAACACGGTGACATCGTTGGTGTAGGGATCGACCCTCTCATAGCCGGCGGGGAGCTTGCCGTAAGTGAGGTTCTGAAGGTGGTGTTGTATATATTCTACTGGGGTATCAGCTGCCATACTGCTCTCACGTCCAGTCTATAGCTGTCTTTGAGGTTGAATCAGGAAGCGCAGCACGCCACTGAGAACAACCATTACAGCAAAAGTGAATAACAGAGCCGGTACATGTACTGGCTCCATCAAGATGAAAACTGCCGCAAAACCCACTGCGGTAAGGGCAAGCTTGATGCCTTCTGCCCTGAACATGTTGCCCACCATCAGGCGCGCGTGTCGGGCGCCTTGGTACCGGTACATCCGGTGGGCAAAATACGCGTTTGGTATGACAAAAATAAGACCGCCGATAAATGCGGAATACCCGGCCAAACGACTTTCAAACAACCACAACAGACTGATAGTGACCAGAGCCGCCATCTCGATAACCAGCCACTTCAGGAGTGGCAAACGCATGATGGCTTTCTTCGAACGTGTCATGTCACCAGCTGTCATTGCAAGCGCGCGGAATTATATGTGTTAACCGATAGCTGTTCAACACAACTCGGCCGAAAAATCGGCCAAGTTTTAACCAGCTCGATTGGATATTTGATAGCAGATAACACAAGTTGTGTTCTGCAACCTCTGAAGCAACCACATGTGGTGTTTAATGCGAAAAGCGGGACTTTAGGATGATTTTTACCGATTATCCGGCCGACTTAACGGATATGGCCCAGAATACCATCCAGCTCATCCAGTGAACTGTATTCGATCACCACTTTGCCTTTGCCCCGCTTGCCATGATTGATCGCCACCCGGGCACCAAGACGGTCGGAAAGATCATCCTGCAGGGCGCGAATATTCGGGTCGAGCCCCTTGCTTGCGGTTTCTTCGGCTGCAGGTTTTTCCTGTTGAATCCGGCGCACCAGGGCTTCGGTCTGGCGTACCGAAAGCGACTTGGCCACAACCTGGCGGGCCACCTGCATCTGCTGCTCCGGCGGCAGGGTGAGCATGGCGCGGCCATGGCCCATTTCCAGGTCGCCGTGTTCCAGCATGGTGCGGACATCTTCGGTGAGGCCAATCAGGCGCAGCAGGTTGGTGATGGTGGTTCTGGATTTACCCACCGCTTCGGCCACCTGGGCCTGGGTCAGACCGAATTCTTCCTGCAGGCGTTGCAGGGCAAAGGCTTCTTCGATCGGATTGAGATTCTCTCGCTGGATGTTCTCGATCAGCGCCATGGCAATGGCGGCTTCATCGGGGACATCGCGGATGATGGCGGGAATGCGGTCCAGCTCGGCAATCTGGGTGGCACGCCAGCGGCGTTCACCGGCAATCAGTTCATAGCGGCCTTCCGCAATGGGGCGAACCACCACAGGCTGCATGACACCCTGTTGGCGAATGGAATCAGCCAGTTCCTGCAGAGCGGCCGGGTCCATGTCACGGCGGGGCTGATAACGCCCGCGCTGGATCAGATCCACGGGAATGTCCCGCAATTCACCGTCGTGATTACCGGGTTCCTGGTTCAGGTTTACTTTCGAACCCTGAAGCAGTGCCCCCAAACCACGTTCGCCCAAACCTCGTTTCTTCGCCGCCATGGTGGTTGTCATTCTTCCTGTTGAAATGGTGGATGCATGGTCGCCTGACGGCGCACTATGTTACACCGCAACCGCGGCGGATGTCTTTTTCGATCCGTGCCGGCGCACCATCTCTCCAGCCAGGGCCAGGTAGGCAATGGCGCCCTTGGAGGCCCGGTCATAGGCCAGCGCCGGCATACCGTAACTGGGCGCCTCGGCCAGGCGCACGTTGCGGGGGATGACCGCCCGGTAAACCTTGTCACCAAAATACTCATTTAGCTGCCCGGAGACATCCAGGGTCAGGCTGTTGCGCGGGTCGTACATGGTGCGCAGGATGCCCTCAACCTCAAGATTCGGGTTCACCGTTTCCTTGATCTGCTCCACGGTGTTCATCAACGCCGCCAGGCCTTCCAGAGCGTAGTATTCGCATTGCATGGGAATGAGCACGGAATCCGACGCCGACAGCGCATTGACGGTCAGCAGGTTAAGGGACGGGGGGCAATCGATGAGGACGTAATCGTAATTCTCGCGAACGGTGTTGAGGGTCAGGCGCAGCCGGTGCTCCCGACCGATTTCATTCATCAGCTCCACTTCCGCCGCGGTCAGGTCGCCGTTGGCGGGCAGTATGTCAAAGCCGGAGGCCTCAGCCCTGACAATCACCTCGGCAGCGCTGGCACGTTTGGTGAGCACGTCGTAACCGGACAACTGCAGGCTATTCTTGTCGACACCGCTGCCCATGGTGGCGTTACCCTGGGGGTCCATATCCACCAGCAGCACCCTGCGCTTGGTGGCCGCCAGCGACGCAGCAAGATTGACGCAGGTGGTGGTTTTGCCCACACCGCCTTTCTGATTGGTCACTGCAATCACGCGCGCCATGCCTTGCCTCCTGCTCTTGGGTTTACCGGTGTTGCTCAGCCCGGGTGACAATCAGCAAATGCCGTTCGCCATCTGCGCCGGGTACCTTCAGGGAATGGCAGGATTCTACCTGCCAGCCCCCCGGAAGGGCAGCTACTTCATCATCCGGATACTGGCCTTTCATGGCAAGGAACTCGCCCCCGTTCGCGAGCAACGGGCCGCACCAGGTAACCAGGTTGTCCAGGGCGGTAAAGGCACGGCTGCTGATCTGGGTAAATGGCTGATCCGGCTGACAGTCTTCCGCCCGGCCATGGATAACCTCAACGTTGCCTAGCCCCAATTCAAGCACACACTGGTTCAGAAACCGGGTTTTCTTGCCATTGCTGTCAAGCAGGGTAAAGCGTTTTTCCGGGAACACAATGGCCAGAGGGATACCCGGTAGACCGCCACCGGCGCCAACATCCAGCAAATGGTCGGTGGTCACCCAGGGCAGTATACTCAGGCTGTCCAACAACTGCCGTGACACCATCACCCGCTCATCCCGCACGGCGGTAAGGTTGTAGGCCTTGTTCCATTTGTTGAGCAGAGCCAGAAAAGCCAGCAACTGTTGCTGCTGGCTTTCGCTGAGAGACAGGTTCATCGCCGCCAGCCCATCGCTCAGCTGGCCTGGCCATTGTGGATAAGTCATCTCAGGCGCTCTGCTTTCTCAGCAGGTCCCGCTTTTTCAGGTGCACCAGAATCTGGCTCACCGCCGCCGGCGTTACCCCCTGGATGCGCGAGGCCTGGGCCACGGTTTCCGGCCGCACGGTTTGCAGCTTCTGTTTGATCTCGTTGGACAGGCCCCCGATCACCTCATAGTCCAGGTCTACCGGCAGTGCGGTGTTCTCATTCCGGCGCAGGCGCTCGATTTCATCAGCCTGGCGGGAGATGTAGCCTTCGTACTTGATCTCGATTTCCACCTGCTCGGCCACCGTCGGGTCGTCGGCCTGTTCGGCACCAATCTCGGCGATATGCTGATAGACAATCTCCGGTCGGCGCAACAGCTCGGCCAGGGACTGATCCCGGGTCATCGGCTGTTTCAGATAGCCATTGGCACGTTCACCGGCCTCGGTGTTCGGGTGAATACGAGTGCTTTCCAGACGACTGCGCTCTTTGGCAATGCCCTCGCACTTGTCGCTGAACTTCTGCCAGCGTTCGTCGTCCACCAGGCCAAGATTGCGGCCGGTTTCGGTCAGGCGCAGGTCGGCGTTGTCCTCCCGCAGAATCAGCCGGTATTCGGCACGGCTGGTGAACATGCGGTAAGGCTCGCTGGTGCCCATGGTGATCAGATCGTCCACCAGTACGCCCAGGTAGGCTTCGTCCCGGCGCGGATACCATTCGTCTTTTTCCTGAGCCCGCAAGGCGGCGTTGATGCCTGCCAGCAAGCCCTGGGCGCCGGCTTCTTCATAGCCGGTGGTGCCGTTGATCTGGCCGGCAAAGTACAGGCCCTGGATGAACTTGGTTTCCAGGGTGTGGCGCAGGTCCTGGGGGTTCAGGTAATCGTATTCGATGGCGTAACCCGGGCGCAGGATGTGGGCGTTTTCAAAGCCCGGAATCGAACGCACGGCCTTGAGCTGAATATCAAACGGCAGGCTGGTGGAAATACCGTTCGGGTAGAGTTCGTTGGTGGTCAGGCCCTCGGGCTCCACGAAGATCTGGTGCGAATCCTTGTCGGCAAAGCGGTTGACCTTGTCCTCGATGGACGGGCAATAGCGCGGGCCCACGCCCTCGATGTTACCGGCGAACATGGGCGAGCGGTCAAAGCCACTGCGGATAATGTCGTGGGTTTCTTCGGTGGTGCGGGTGACATAACAACAGATTTGCTCAGGGTGCTCGTCACGGCTGCCAATGAAAGACATCACCGGTGTCGGGTCGTCACCCCACTGCTGCTGCATCACTGAAAAATCCACGGTACGGGCATCAATGCGCGGCGGCGTACCGGTTTTCAGCCGGCCAACGTTGAACGGCAACTCCCGCAGGCGCTTGGCCAGGGCATTGGCCGGTGCATCGCCGGCGCGACCACCGGCATGGTGCTGCATGCCGATGTGGATAACGCCGCCCAGGAAGGTGCCGGTGGTCAGTACCACGGTTTTGGCGTTGAAGCGGATGCCGGTCTGGGTAACCACACCCACCACCTGATCGTTTTCCACAATCAGGTCGTCTGCTGCCTGCTGGAACAGGGTCAGGTTGGGCTGGTTTTCCAGCGTATGTCGAATGGCCGCCTTGTACAGAATCCGATCAGCCTGGGCACGGGTGGCACGCACCGCCGGGCCCTTACGGCTGTTCAGTACCCGGAACTGGATACCCGCCTTATCGGTTGCCCGGGCCATGGCGCCGCCCAACGCGTCGATTTCCTTCACCAGGTGGCTCTTGCCGATCCCCCCTATGGCGGGGTTACAGGACATCTGCCCCAGAGTCTCAATGTTGTGGGTCAGCAGCAGGGTTTGTGAACCCATGCGCGCGGCTGCCAGGGCGGCTTCAGTACCGGCATGGCCACCACCAATGACAATGACATCGAAACGGGTCGGAAACTCCACACTACACCTCGGAAATCGGGCTTTAAAAAAGGGTATGAAAACAGGGCGGCGAGTATAACGCCTCGCCGGCGAAATTGCAGTCCGAATGTGCAAATTTTAACCAGATATCAACCCCGGGAAAAGGATTTCGGCGGTTGGCGCCCGAATACCGGGTGGATAAACCTGGAGCTTTGGCTAGGTAAAAACCGAAACTTTCGGCTTTTCAGTCAGTTGTCAGCAGCTTCTCAGAAAAGTTTTCAAGAAAGTTATCCACATCCCTGATCACTTTTTCAACGCCCAAAAAACATCATAACTATATGTTTTTAAATGCAAAGAAAAGTTTTATTCGGAGCTTATCCGTAGGTTTTCCCATTAATTATCCACAGCTTTTTCGGCCCGGCGCCGCAACCCCAGCACACTCATCCACACCAGGGCATTAAGCAGTGACAACATCAGGAAAAACCCGGGGATTCCCAGCTCAAGTACGCCCAGAACCACGATACCCGCCAACGCACTGCACACCATGAACAGGGAGTTGATCACGTTCAGGGCAGCAATGATGCGCGCCCGCTTGTAATCCGGGGTTTCATGCTGGATAAAGGCATACAGCGGCACTATGAACAGCCCGCCACAGATGCCAATGCCCACCAGGTCCAGTAATACCCGGATGTACACAGGCTCGGTGATCAGGCTCAGCCAGGTCGAGGGGCTCGGGTCTGCGGGTACCGCGAAGAACAGGTCGATGCCCAGCAGCGTCAGGCCCAGTGCCCCCCAGGGTACCAGCGACAGGGTGATCCGGTGTTTGGTCAACCGCTCACACAGCATGGAGCCAATGGAAATACCCACAATAAACATGGCCAGCAAGAGGGTGACCACGGTTTCGTCCCCGGCCAGCCAGGTTTTGGCGAAGTTGGGGAACTGGGTCAGGTAGGCGGCGCCCAGAAACCAGAACCAGGAGATGGCCAGAATCGCCCACAGCACCTGGCGGCGTTCCGCCGCCACCGACATCAGCCGCCAGGTTTCCAGCAACGGCCGGAAACGCACCCGTACCCCCGGCGATTCATCCCGGGTATTGGGTACCTGCCGCGCTGCCAGGTACCCCAGCACTGCCATCGCCACCACGCCCACTGCGGTCACCCTGGCGGCCTGTTCCAGCCCCATGATCAAGCCGGCAGCAATGGTACCCAGCAAGATCGCCACAAAGGTGCCCATGCTGACCAGACCATTACCGCCAACCAGTTCGTCGTCGGCCAGCACCCGGGGCAGGATCGAATACTTGACCGGGCCGAAGAAGGTGGACTGCACACCCATCAGGAACAACAACACCAGTAGCAGCTCGTACCAGCCAAACCAGAGACCCGTGGCCGCCACCAGCATGATGCCGATTTCCGCTGCTTTGACGTTACGGATGATCACGGCCTTTTCATAGCGGTCAGCCATCTGGCCGGCGATACCGGAAAACAGGAAGAACGGCAGGATGAACAGGAACGCGGCGATGTTGACCACCACATTGACCGACAAGCCCATCAGGCCACCGGCCTGGAAAGTGATCAGCAGCAACAGGGCGTTTTTGTAGAGGTTGTCGTTAAATGCACCGGAGAACTGGGTCAGGTAGAACGGCAAAAAACGCCGTTGGCCCAATAACCGGAACTGACTGTGTTGACTCATAGACTGTTGTTTCCTGGTGCGGATAAATGCCGTTTACGGATATTTCGGCACTGTTCTGGTGCAAACCGTTGTAAACCCCGGAGCACTTGTGCCACTCAAGGCCAGGCCAAGCCCCGTTTCTTTCAAACCAGATACCAATGGCACGGAATTGGCTTTAGCTTTTCCCCGTAACCCCATCAACGGCCAGGACGGCTACGCCATAGCAGTATAGGGCTCCTGACCATGAAAAGTGTGTTAAGCCTTGCAGATCATCGAAGCAAGGTAGCTGGTAAATGTGCCAGATTTATAAAGCATCATGATTTCCAGTCGGTGTATCAACCCATTCTCAGCCCAACCCACCAAAAGCTGGTGGGTTACGAGGCGCTGGTCAGGGTTCACCGGGATGACCGGCCAATTGCCCCTCCGGAGCTGTTTGAACAGGCATCCATTCAGGGCGTCACCACCGGTGTTGACCAGCACCTGCTCAATTTGCATCTGACCAACTTTGGTCTTAAACACGAGCCGGTCTGGCTGTTTATCAACATCAACCCGGACACCTTGCTGCACCACGCAGGTTACCTTGGCCAGCTCGCGGACCACTGCCACAGCGCCGGGGTTCCCCCGGAGCGGATTGTTCTGGAGCTTGTGGAAACCGCCACGCGGGACACCAATGCCCTGCTCGAATTCATTCAGGAAGCCAAAGATTTTGGTTTTCAGATTGCCATTGACGACTTCGGCATGGGCGATTCCAACTTTGAACGGTTGTGGCGAATCAATCCGCTGATCGTAAAAATTGATCGCAGCCTGCTAGCCAATGCAGAAGCGCACCAGCGTGCCCGGGTACTGCTGCACAGTCTGGTTCGGATGATTCGCGAGAGCGGCAGCCTGGTGTTGTTAGAGGGTATAGAGAGCGAGAACCAGGCACGGATTGCGCTGGATACCGAAGCGGATCTACTGCAGGGGTTTCTGTTTGCCCGGCCCAAACACAGCACCCGGGAGTGCACGGTCAATGCCGAACTCGCCCTGCAGCAGGTGATGTCGAGGTCCCAGCAATGGAGCCTGAGGGATTATCAAAGCCAGGAAACCTACCTGAAACTGCTCCGCTTTGAAATCATGGATGTGTGCCATCAAATCGCCCGGGGCGAGCCCTTGGAGCGGGTGTGCAGAAACCTGCTGCTCATGGAAGGCGTCAAACGCTGTTTCATCCTGGATAGCCACGGTGTCCAGCAGGGCCGATTGGCGCAGGTGGACATGCTCAGTGGCGACCACTTCAACCCACTTTATTACTCGGCGGGCGCCCGCTGGAGTCACCGGGAATACTTCCGGAACGCCCTGGAAAGGCCACAACAGATCAACAGTTGCCGACCCTACGTTGCGCTTCCGGATGCACGGAGAACCGTCACGTTATCCACAGGTCTTGCCGGTTCGCCAGGCCACCACATTTTCTGTATTGATATCCATCCGGACGAGGTTCTGGACGGGCATCTGGTATTCCCGGCTGTGCTGTAACTGATTGAATCAGAAGTCATCAGCCTTGCTCGCAGGCGCACCAGCCGGGCTGGAGCCCCCGGCCGAACCGGACGCCAGGCGCTCCAGCTCCTTTTCCACAGCGTTGGACGACTTGGCGAATCGCGCCAGGAGGTTGTACAGCACAGGGATAATGAACAGCGTCAGGGTTGTGGCAAACACCAGCCCCCCCAGAATCACCATACCGATAGCGGCTCGGCTCTCCGCACCTGCACCGGTGGCCACCACCAGCGGTATGGCGCCGAACACGGTGGAAATGGTGGTCATCAGTACCGGACGGAAGCGCAGAGTGGCACCCTCAAGAATCGCGTCTCGGACCTCATAGCCTTTGTCACGAAGCTGATTGGCAAACTCCACGATCAATATGCCATTCTTGGCCATCAACCCGAGCAGCATGATGATGCCGATCTGACTGTAGATATTCAGACTGATGCCGGACCAGGCCAGTGCAATCAATGCGCCGGTCACCGCCAGCGGCACCGACAACATGATGATCAGCGGATGAATCCAGCTCTCAAACTGGGCCGCCAGCACCAGGAACACGATGACAAAGGCAAGGCCGAAAGTCAGGTAGATAGCCGCGGACGAATCCTGGAATTCCCGGGATAGCCCTTTATAGCTGACCCGCGCTTCCGGCGGCAGGTTATCCACAGCCAGATTGTTCAGGTAGGTGAGCGCAGAGCCGAGGTCGTAACCGTCCGCCAGGGAGGCACTGATCACCACCGCCGGCAAACGATCTATGCGCCGAAGGTCAGGATTGGCGCCAATTTCCTCCACCGATACCAGGGCCTTGATCGGAATCAGATCACCGCCTTCTCGCGGCCGCAAAAAGATCTGCTCAAGATCACCCGGTGTGGCCCGATCGGCATCGTCAGCCTGGATAATCACATCGTACTCCCGGCCACGGTCCACATAGGTGGTCACGTTGCGGGAAGCCAGCATGGTTTGCAGGGTCAGGCCTACGTCCTGGACAGTAATATCCAGGTCTGCCGCCCGGTCCCGATCAATATTCAACCGTAGCTCCGGCCGGGTCAGCTCAAAATCGGTATCAACATTGATCAGGTTCGGGTTCTCTTTCGCCCGTTCGACGATCTCTTCACTCCAGGCCTGTACCGATTCGTAATCCGGCCCCGCGATGACAAATTCCACCGGCTGATTGAAGCCCCGCTGGCCGAGACCCGGTGGATTGATCACATTGATCCGGACCCCGGAGATATCCGCCAGCTTCCGGCGGATGTCACTGGTTACCTGTTGCTGCTTGATATCCCGGTTATCCCAATGGGTCAGGCCCATGATCATGAAGGCGTTGTCTTCTTCTTCCCTGAAACCCACGATCGACAGGAAACGGGCAGCAATCCCTTCATCCAGGTACGGCAGCAGTTGCGTCTCTGCCTGGCGGACAAAATGGTCGGTATATTCAACGGTTGACCCCCTCGGCGCACTGGTGGGCATGATGATCACACCCCGGTCTTCCGTCGGCGCCAGCTCCTGAGGCAGGCGCGGGAAAATAACGGTGGCGATGATCAGGCCCGCCACTCCCAGGCCCAACAACAAACCGGGCTGATTCAAGGAGAATGTCAGCAGTTTTTTATAGCCGCTGGTCAGGCCATTGAGTACCTTTTCACTGAAGGCCCACAGGCGGTGGCCTTCCTCGGATTCGGGACTGTGCTGAAGCCATTTGGAACACAGCATGGGGGCCAGAGTGAGTGCCACCAGACTGGAAAAAATCACCGCAGCGGCCAGGGTAAAACCAAACTCCGCGAACAGCCTTCCCACGTTGCCACCCATAAACGAGATGGGCACAAACACGGCAATCAGAGTCAATGTGGTGGCGATGATCGCAAAGGCCACC
This sequence comes from Marinobacter sp. MBR-99, assembly GCF_040547575.1. Taxonomy (NCBI): domain Bacteria; kingdom Pseudomonadati; phylum Pseudomonadota; class Gammaproteobacteria; order Pseudomonadales; family Marinobacteraceae; genus Marinobacter; species Marinobacter sp. MBR-99. The sequence continues at coordinate 96,420 of NZ_JBEPPY010000011.1, forward strand.
TGCTTGGCACCACGATAGGCTGCCAACAGCGGCGGCTCGCCCTCATCAATACGTCGCTGGATGTTTTCCAGCATCACGATGGCGTCATCCACCACCAGGCCGATCGCCAGAATGATCGCCAGTAGCGTAAGCACGTTGATGGAAAACCCCAGAAAGCCCAGGCCGATAAACGCCCCGATCACAGCCACCGGAATGGTCACGGCCGGTATCAACGTCGCCCGCCAGGATCTCAGGAACAGGAAAATAACCAGAATAACCAGCGTTACGGCGATCGCCAGGGTAATCAGAACTTCCTTGATGGACGCGCGAATGAATATGGACTCGTCGTAGCTTTCAGCCAGGGAGACTTCTGGCGGCAATGTCTGCTCAATCCGTGCCAGCTCCGCTCGCACGGCGTCGGAAACCGCCACCGTGTTGGCCTTGGATTGCCGGATGATGCCCAGGCCGATGGCGGTTTTACCGTTCGCCCGCAACCGGCTGATATCCGACTCCACGCCCATCTGGATGTTGGCTACCTCGCCCAGCCGCAGCAAATCATTGCCATCACGGCGCACCACCAGGTTGCGGAACTCTTCAACACTGGACAAACGCCCTTCCGCCCTTACCGTGAAGTTGCGGGTAGACGAATCCACCTGACCCGCCGGTAACTCAACATTGTTGTCCCGCAGTGCGCGCTCAACCTCAGCCACTGTGATATTTCTGGCAGCCAACCGCTCCCGGTCAAGCCATACGCGAATCGCGTAGCGGCGTTCGCCACCGATGCGTACATCGGCTACACCATCCAGCACAGACAGCCGGTCAACCAACACACGATCAGCAAAATCGCTCAGCTCTGCACTGTCCCAGACATCACTGAGCAGCGTTACCCACATCATTGGCCGGGCATCGGAATCCGCCTTGCGAACCCGGGGGGCGTCAGCCTCATCGGGCAACTGGTTAGCGACACGGGCAACCGCATCCCGGACATCGTTGGCGGCAACGTCGATGTCTCGGGAGGTGTTGAATTCGATAGACGTTCTGGACTCGCCCTGCTCAGTGGACGACTCAATGGACCGAATACCCTCGATACCACTGATTGCTCCCTCAATGATCTGGGTAATCTGGGTATCGACCACTTCAGCCGCAGCACCGGTATAGTCGGTAGACACCGACACGATGGGTGGATCAATGTCCGGGTACTCGCGAACCGGCAATCCCATCAGTGCCGCCACGCCAAACACCACAACCAGCAGGCTCAGAACCGTGGCAAAGACAGGGCGCTTGATGGAAATATCGGAGAGAACCATAAATCAGGACTCCCGGCTTGAGACAAACCGGTTCTCGGGTATGGCCAGGTCAGACTCCAGCAGCCTGAGGCGATCGCCGGTACTGAGGCGATCCTGACCGGTAACCACGACCTGATCCTCAGCGTTCAGGCCATCCACCACCTCAACCAGACCAGGCATGCGCGAGCCAGTGCGCACCGATACCCGGCGGGCAACACCATCTTCCGCCACAAACACGTACTTCTGATCACCCCGGATCATCACTGCCTGTTCCGGTATCACCAGGCCCTCTCGTTCCTGCAGTGTCAGAGAGGCCGACATGAACTGACCAGGGCGTAAACGGCCCTCGGAGTTATCTATCAATGCCCGAACAGACAGCGTACGGCTCAACTCATTGATGCGGGTAGCCAGTTCTATCAGCTCTCCCTCAAATACTTCTCCTGGAAACGCTGGGGACGTTGCCCGCACGTTTTGCCCGATCCTGACCTGACCAATGAATCGCTCGGGAACAGCAAAGTTCAGCTCCATCTTGTCGTTGGTATCCAGAGTGGTAATGGTCGTACCTGCCTGAAGAAAGGCCCCAACGCTGATATCCGAAAGCCCGACAACACCGGCGAACGGCGCTTCGATCCGGTGGTTCTGCAGCCGCACCCGCGCCGCCTCTCGCTGGGCAATGGCTACGTCGACGGCGGTTCTCAGTTCATCGACCTGAGACTGGGATATGCTGTTATTGGCCCGCAGTCTTTGAGCCCGCTCGTACTGGCGCCGGGCATCAGCCAGTTGGGCCTCTATCACCGCGAGATCTGCCCGCGCCTGCCGATCATCCAACCGGAGCAGCACGGCCCCCTGGGCTACCGCAGCGCCTGGCTGCAGATTGAGTTCCATCACCCGGCCACTCACCTCTGTGGTCAGTTGTACCGAGTTCAGAGCCCGCAAATTCGCGACAGCGCCGACGGTATCACGCACCGATTGCCATTCCGGCGTTACCACATTGACGGCGCTGGCCTGTCCCTGGCCACCGCTCTGGCCACTGTCTCCGGACTCAAGGTTCAGGTATATACCCGCGCCTGCAGCTACCACCACAACCAGAACGACAGCGATCAGCCATTGTTTCCACATGGGTTTTGCTAACCTTTCAGATATAAATGTTACGAGTCGTCCCCGTACCCCAGTTTCTGGATAACCAGCACCACCTCACCAACCTCAATACCCCATTTGCTCATGCGGGTCTGGTTTATCAGGGTGTCCGGTGTGATCAGGTACATCCAGTCGTCCATCCGGACGTCTATGGTGCCATCGCCATATGACACTCTGAGCACATAATTCATGTGTATGGCATTGCCCTGCCAGCGCATCGTACCCGGCTTGACCACGTCACCGGCCTCGGCATGGTAACTGTCGCCGGTCGGCGTCAGGGTCCACACCCTGGTCTGGACTTCTCCATCGTTGAACCTGAAAACCTCATCCAGGGTTCCCACCCCCTCATCGTCCCAGGTGGCCACAATATCGGCGTCGAAGGTGCGAATGACCTTGCCGGAGAAATTCTTGACCACACCACGGGCGGAAAGTTCGCCCTGGAAAAACTCCCGGGGAATCAGCTCCGGTTCTGCACCCCTGTAATCGTCCAGGGAGGGGCCAGCGCAGCCTGCCAGCACAGACACTAACAACAGTATAAGAGCAACTGGCCAGACACTACCGGCTTTCCGTCGAATTACCCTGTTTTGCATGACTTTTACACTCCGCTGGAAGGCATGGGTTGGGTCGCCACTGAACTGTGATTTACGGACCCGGAGCAATATCCGATCAGGCGGATATGAAATGCGTCATTTCAGCCAATTGTCCATTCTGACAGGCAGGCAGGCGCTTTCCGTCAATGGCAGCCGGGAGTGAATGCCGTAAAACAGCAGTCATAACGGGCCTCGGGCCTGACCGGATTGCGATAACAGACTGTGAGGATTGGCTATGCCTGTGTACAAAGCGCCATTGCGTGACATGAAATTTCTGCTTAACGACGTATTCGATTACCCGGGCCATTACCAGACACTGGCCTCCGGTGAGAACGCAACGCCTGACATTGTAGACGCCATCCTGACCGAGTGCGGTCGCTTCTGCGAAGAAGTGCTGAGCCCAATCTACCAGAGCGGCGACGAAGAAGGCTGCCGCCTGGAAAACGGTGAAGTCACCACCCCCAAAGGCTACAAAGAAGCCTATGACCAGTACGTAATGGGCGGCTGGCAAGGCTTGTCAGCCCCCGAGGAATACGGCGGCCAGGGCCTGCCGGCGTCCATGGGCCTGTTCAAACAGGAAATGATGGGCACCGCCAACTGGTCGTTCTCCATGTACCCGGGGTTGTCTCTGGGCGCCATGAACACCATCTTCCTGCACGGCTCGGAAGACCAGAAGCAAACCTACCTGGTTCCCCTGACCGAGGGCCGCTGGGGCGGCACCATGTGCCTCACCGAGCCCCAGTGCGGCACCGACCTGGGCCAGGTGAAGACCAAGGCCGAACCACAGGCGGATGGCAGCTACAAGCTGACCGGTACCAAGATCTTCATTTCCTCCGGTGATCACGACCTGACCGAAAACATTGTCCACATTGTGCTGGCACGTCTGCCGGATGCGCCTAAAGGCACCCGGGGCATCAGCCTGTTCATCGTACCCAAGTTCCTGCCCGCCACAGATGGCAGCGTGGGCGAACGCAATGGTGTGAACTGCGGCAGCCTGGAAAAGAAAATGGGTATCAAGGCCTCGGCCACCTGCGTGATGAATTTCGACGGTGCCACCGGCTACCTGATCGGCCCGGAAAATGAGGGCCTGGAGTGCATGTTCACCTTCATGAACACCGCCCGTATCGGTACCGCCATTCAGGGCGTTGGCCCGGCCGAGCTGTCGTACCAGTGGGCGCTGGACTACGCCAAGGAGCGTCGTTCCATGCGCGCGCTGTCTGGCAAGAAGGAGCCGGACCAGGTGGCCGACAGCCTGATTCACCACGCCGATGTGCGGCGCATGCTGCTGACCCAGAAAGCCATCGCCGAAGGCGGCCGCGCCATGCTGTATTACGCCGCCAGGCTGGCGGACCACATGGTTGAGGCGCACACCGTGGGCGATGATGAGAAGGCCGAGAAATACGACGACAAACTGGGTTTCCTGACCCCGATTCTCAAAGGTTTCCTGACCGAACTGGGCAATGAAGCCGCCAATCTGGGTGTGCAGGTGTTCGGTGGCCACGGCTACATCCGTGAGCACGGCATGGAACAGATCGTTCGTGATACCCGGATTGCCACGCTTTACGAGGGCACCACCGGCATCCAGGCACTGGACCTGCTGGGCCGTAAAGTGTTGCTGATGACCCAGGGCGGCGCGGTAAGGGAATTCACCCTGAAAATTGCCAACTTTGCCCGCAAGCACCTGACCAACAAACAGCTGCGCCCGATGGCCATCGAGCTTCTGAAACTGACGGCCCAGTGGAACCTGCTCACCGTCAGGGTGATGCTGGCGGCCCGCAAAGACCGCGATGTGGTCAGCGCTGCCGCCCACGACTTCCTGATGTACAGCGGTTACGTGACCATGGCCTATATGTGGTTGCGTCAGTCCGCGGTGGCCGCCGACAAGCTGGAGAACGGCGGCGACGAGTCTGAAGCCTTCTATCAGACCAAGCTGGCAACCGCCGAGTTCTACTACGAGCGCCTGCTGCCACGGGCCCAGGCCCACGCCACCAGCATGCTCAGCCCGACTCGCAACCTGATGCAGGTGGAGCCGGAAAATATGGCCTTTACCGGGTAATTACCCGGTAACTTCCAGTCCCGGGCCTGCCGGGACTTTTTTATTCCGGAACCGGGGCCTTGAAATCCCGGTTCCCGCCCTTACCCTCTCTGGTGCAAGTCTTTGCATCAATCCAATAACCTTTTGAGGAATATAGTATTTTCAGGCTTTCCCACAGCCGGGCAAGACCTGACCAGATCGATACTGTGTATAAAAGAAGGAGGTTCGAATATGGAAACTCGTGCTGACGACTTTTATCCCACCCGACTGGAACGCCCTGTTCCAGCATTTGACCGAAGAGATCCGGTTATCCACAACTCCGGAAACGCCCGTACTGAAGGTCCGCTAAGTGAGACCGAACTGGCGCGTTATGAACGGGATGGGTTCCTGGCTTTCAATAACTTTCTCGATGCAGACACGGTCAAACGTTTCCGTGACGATCTGCGCACCTATGAAAACGACGACAGCATTCTCCGTTCCGAGGGCACCATTACCGAACCGGGAAAACAGGAAATTCGATCGGTCTTTGGTATTCACGAACTGTCAGACCGTTTTGACCGGCTGACCCGGGATGGTCGCATTCTCGATATGGTGCATCAATTACTGGGTAGCGAGGCGTATATCCACCAGTCCCGGATCAACTTCAAACCCGGTTTTCACGGCAAGGGGTTCGACTGGCATTCCGACTTCGAAACCTGGCACGCCGAAGATGGCATGCCTCGCATGCGCGCGGTCAGCTTCTCCATCGCCCTGACCGACAATACACCGTTCAACGGCCCGTTGATGCTGATCCCGGGTTCCCACAAAACCTTTGTGCCCTGTGTCGGCCGAACGCCGGAAGACAACTACCAATCGTCGCTGAAGAAGCAGGAACTGGGCGTACCCAATCACCGGGACCTGCAGCAAATGGCGGACCAATACGGTATCCAGGCACCCACGGGCCCCGCCGGCTCGTTGATCATTTTTGAATGCAACACCTTGCACGCATCCAACGCCAATATGTCGCCCTGGCCGCGCAGCAATCTGTTCTTCGTATACAACAGCGTGGAAAACCAGTTGCAACAGCCCTTCTGCGGCAACAAGCCTAGACCGGAATTTCTGGGTAACCGCACCAACAGCCGGGCCCTCAAGCCACTGGCGACTCCGGATTTGCGGAGAACCGGTTAAGGCTATATCCGCAAAAAAGGGGAGCCTGTGGCTCCCCCCTGTCTCCATAGATCCGCCGAGCGCGTCACAGGCCCCACTTGGTCTCGATGGCCTCGTACATCCCGTTGTTGCGAATGGTCTCCAGTCCCTGGCGCAGCTTGCGAATCGCTTCCTCTGAAGTCTCGAGGTTCATTGCCAGGTACAGTTCGGTGTTATTGAACGAAAACACCGGTTCCAGGCCTTCAACGTCCTGTTGAGAGGCAAAGTAAGGTCCCGCCAGCCGGTCTGCAATCCACAGATCAACCTGGCCCAGTTCCAGTCGCTTGGGGTTGAGGTCATCGCTGTCCATGGCTGATACCCGGAAATCGCGCTCCAACAGGTACTCGGTCATCACATCACCACGGTAGCCGGCGTACAGCATGCCGCGGGTATCTTCCAGACTGTCAATTTTCAAATCGGTACCTGGGGGGGCAAAAATCGTCCACAGGTTGGTGGTCAGCGGCCCTACCCACTTGAACTGGGACGCCCGGTTTTCCGTGTAGGTGGTGCAGTAGATGCCATGATTCTTCTTGTTCAGCGCACGGTTATAGCCGAAATCCCAGTTGCGCAGCTTGATCACGTAATCCAGCCCGGAGTGCTCGAGAATGGCCTTGACCATTTCTGTGCACAGACCATCAATGCCATCTTCGTTATGCTCGAAGGCACGACCCGTGGCACTCATGTTGTAGGGAGGGAAGTTCTCGGTATAGATATAGATACGCTCAGACGCCACGGCCGGCAATGGGGCCGTAAACAGGGCAAAAACGACCGCAGTAACGTACAGCAGGTTACGCACAGGTTATCTCCTTTAACTCGAAGGGCGTGAAACCGCCAGGATGGCGGCACCAATAGACAGGAGCGGAGTTTACCGGACGCTTTGACGTTGTTTTACAACTAAAGTGTTTGTTTTCGTAAGGAAAGTGGCCCAGGCCGCCAGGTAAATGCCAGCGGCCTGGGGTTGTGGATAATTGTGGATAACTCAGAAATCGACGGTGGCGGAGAGCCACAGGCGGCGGCCCTCTTCGACGGTTCCACCGCTGGCCATACCACGGAAGATATACACATAATCCGAAGCCCAGGCATCCACCTGATTGCCGTTGTTATCCACATAAGAATACTCGCTGCCAGACAGGAACTCCTTGTCGAACAGGTTGTAGATGGTGGCGGTGAGTTTTACCCGCTCACTGGCCTTATAGGCGCCTCCCAGGTGGAAGAGCGCGTAGGCGCTAAGGTCACCCACCTGGTCAAACACAGCCGCTTCTTCGGCGGTGAAATTGTCCCGGTTCTTCAGGTAGCGGGTACGCTCACCCCGGTATTCGCCGGACAACCAGAGATCCAGCTGTGCCGAAGCCTGCCAGTTCAGCCGCGCATGCACCACATGCTCCGGCGTGTTGGTCAAAGGTGCGCCCTTGTTGTCACCGCTCTTCTGCTCTGTGTCGGTATAGGTATAGTTGCCGCGAATACTCCAGTCCGGCGCAAAGCGCCAGCTGGACGCCAGCTCGATACCCCGGGTCTCAGCCTTGCCGATGTTATCCAGCTGATCGTAGGTGCCGTCCGGAATCCTCGGATCACCACTGATGGTCACCGGCGCACCGCTGTCGATCTTGTCCTTGAACTGGGTGAAGAACACCGTGGCGTTGGCTTTGAAACCTTGCAGGTTGTCGAAGTAGGCCCCTACCTCGTAGTTGGTGCTTTTTTCCGGCTCCAGGTCCGGTGTGCCTATGGTCAGCACCTCTCCCTGGCTGGTGACGCCGTTGATGCCATTGTGAAGGTCATTGATATCCGGCGTTTTGTACCCCTGGCTGACGCCCCCCTTGAAGGTCCAGCTGGGTGACGTGTTCCACACCAGATAGGCCCGGGGCGTGAAATGGCCGGAGAAGGCATCGTGGTCTTCGTAACGCCCCCCCAGGGTCAGAGCCAGATCATCCCTCAGATACCATTCATCCTCAGCAAACACGGCCCAGGAATCCTGCTTGAAGGTCGTACTGGCAAGACCGTCTTCAAGGCGCGTATCTCTGTACTGGCCGCCCAGAGTCACGATGTGGTTGCTGGTAACCGGCGCCACCAACCGGGTATCAAACACGGTATCTTCCGATTCCAGCTTGCGATCCTGGCCGCCAATCAGATTCTGGTAGGGCGCATCGTAAGGCGTACCTATGGTACCCGGAATGGTCCTGCCTTTGGTTTCGGTCACGTTATATGTCAGATCACTGCTCCAGGTGCCAAACCCAAGCTGACTGGTATGGCCCAGGGCAACCTGGTCGCGGTTGAACCGCAACTCGTCCCGATAGCCGTTGGCGGTGTTGGTGTCAGCGTTGCAGGCCCGGTTCTGCCCATCGAGGGTGCCCAACTGACAGCTGTCATTGTTGTAAACCTGGCGCCCCTGTTCGGCATCCAGATAAAACTCCTGCCCCTGAACCGGCACCAGCGTCAACCGTGCACCAAGGTTATGGTTACGACCATCCACCGGTGCGACACCCCGCTTGGGCGCCTCGCTACCGTCGTCGAAACTCAGATCGGCCGCCGATCGATCAAACACACTGCCGCGTACTGCTAGCCCGAGCAGATTGTCGATCAGCGGCCCACTGGTGTAGAAACTGGCTTTACCGTTATCGCCGTATTCCCGGTGTTGCTGGAAGGTGTGCTCGAGCGTGACCGAGCCATTCCACTCATCGGACACCTTCCTGGTGATGATATTCACCACGCCACCAATGGCATCGGAACCGTATAACGTTGACATGGGCCCGCGGATCACTTCAATACGCTCAATCGCCGACAAAGGCGGAATGAAGCTGGTGGAGGTATCACCAAAGCCATTGGGAGTGACGTTGCCCGGAGGATTCTGGCGGCGGCCATCAATCAGGATCAGGGTGTACTCGCTCGGCAGGCCTCGAATACTGATGTTCAGCCCACCAGTCTTGCCGGTGCTCTGGCGCACATCCACACCTTCCACAGTTTCCAGGGCTTCCGCCAGATTGGAGAACTGGCTTTGTTGCAGGTTCTGCTGGCTGATCACACTGATGCTGGCGGGAGCATCGGTCACTTTCTGCTCGAAGCCGGAGGCGGAGACGACCAGCTCGTCCAGCTGTATCGGTTGGGCAACACTGTTTAGCGAGAGGGTGCCGGTAACAGCCGCAACGGATGCGGCCAGAATTGAGGGCCTGAATGCCATGAGTCACTCCTTGAAGATCTAGACTGAAAATCAGGAGCGAATGATACTACTTCTCATTTGATAATAAAAACTATTTAATTAAGCACCTGTCCCTGAAATTGGAATCGTTAGTTCGTTGACTACTTGCCAATACAGAAACTGCTGAAAATCTTGCCCAGCAGATCATCGGGCGTGAGGTGGCCGGTTATTTCACCCAGGGCGTCCTGGGCTGCTCGCAGGTCCTCCGCCAGGAGTTCTCCGGCACCATAACCCTCCAGTTGGGTCTGCCCCTGAATCAAGGAGTCCCTGGCCCGCTCCAGCGCATCCAGGTGGCGGCGGCGAGCCAGGAAGCCACCTTCGGTGGTACTGGCAAAACCAATGCAGTCCTTGAGATGGTTACGAAGAATGTCCAGCCCGTCTGCTGCTTTTGCCGCAAGGCGAATGACTGGCGCGGTCTGGTTCGGTTCGGCACTGATGCCCACGGGTTCTCCCGACAAATCCACCTTGTTGCGGATCACCGTGACCGGGGCGCTGGCTGGTAGCTGGTCAATAAAATCCGGCCAGATTTCATGGGGTTCGGTTTTATCGGTGGTGGTGGCATCCACCATCAAGAGGATGCGGTCTGCCTGGCGGATTTCATCCCAGGCCCGGGCGATGCCGATCTGCTCCACTTCATCCGGACTGTCCCTGAGGCCGGCGGTATCGATAATGTGCAACGGCATGCCGTCAATGTGGATATGTTCCCGCAGGACATCCCGGGTGGTGCCTTCAATGGCGGTGACAATGGCCGCTTCACGGCCGGCCAGGGCATTGAGCAGGCTGGATTTTCCGGCATTGGGACGACCGGCAATCACCACCTTCATGCCATCCCGCAGAATGGTGCCCTGCTGGGCTTCCGACAGGATCTGCTCCACCTGTTGCAGCAGACCTTGCAGATCGACCGCCACTTTGCCGTCGGCGAGAAAATCGATTTCCTCCTCCGGAAAATCGATCGCCGCTTCCACGTAGATACGCAAGTGAGTCACCGCATCGACCAGGTCATCAATGCGCCGGGAAAATACCCCTTGCATGGAACGCACGGCGCAGCGGGCCGCCTGCTCGGAACTGCTTTCAATCAGGTCGGCAATGGCTTCGGCCTGGGCCAGGTCAAGTTTGTCATTGAGGAAGGCCCGCTCGGAAAACTCGCCGGGCCGGGCCAGGCGGGCGCCGAGGTTGCAGACTTCACGCAACAGCATGTCCAGGATGACCGTGCCGCCATGGCCCTGCAATTCGAACACGTCTTCACCGGTGAACGAGTTGGGGTTGGGAAAATACAGACCGATGCCTTCGTCGATCAGTTCGCCGCTGGTGTCTCGAAAGGGACCGTAATGAGCGTAGCGGGGCCTGGGCTCATAGCCGAGTATGCTCCGGGCGATATCCAGGGCTTTTGGCCCCGAAACGCGAACAATACCCACACCCGCCTGGCCCGGTGCTGTGGCGATGGCTGCAATGGTGTCTGTGGTTGCCTGCATGGTTTTTTCCCTGAATAGAAATGACAAAGGCTCCACAAGGGAGCCTTTGCCAGGTCAGTACAACTGATAACTCAGTGTTTCTTGCCTGCCATCTCTGTTTCGATCTTCCGGGTAATGTACCACTGCTGGGAGATCGAGAGAATGTTGTTCACCAGCCAGTACAGAACCAGACCAGCCGGGAACCACAGGAAAAACACAGTGAAGACTGGTGGCATCAGCTTCATGATCTTCGCCTGCATGGGGTCGGGCGGTGTCGGGTTCAGGCTCATCTGGATGAACATGCTGATGCCCATCAGAATTGGCAGGATAAAGAACGGATCCATCTGGGACAGATCGTTGATCCACAGCATGAACGGCGCGTGGCGAAGCTGCACACTCTCGAACAATACCCAGTAGAGTGAGATGAATACCGGCATCTGTACCAGAATCGGTAAACAGCCACCCAGCGGATTGATTTTCTCCCGCTTGTACAGGGCCATCATTTCCTGGGACATACGCTGGCGATCATCACCATAAAGTTCTTTAAGGCGAGTGAGTTGCGGGGCCACAGCCCGCATTTTAGCCATGGAACGGTAGCTGGTTGCAGACAGGTGGAAGAACACAGCCTTTACCAGAACGGTCAGCAGGATGATGGCGACACCCCAGTTACCCACCAGGCCATAGAACCATTCCAGGATGTAGAACAGCGGCAGGGAGATGAAGAACAGCCAGCCAAAGTCAACGGTCCGGTCCAGGTTAGGGGCCAGGGCCTCCAGACGATCAATGATCTTGGGTCCGACGTAGGCGGTGGCACCCACCTCAACCGTTTGCCCGGGGGCGACCGCGGTTGCCGGATAGACAAACCCCATCACATGCAAATGATCCCGGCGGGTGGTCTGGAACTGGGCGGTTTTATCCTGGTCGGGAACCCAGGCGGTAATGAAGTAGTGTTGCAGGAACGCCAGCCAACCATTGGTGACCGGTTCGTTGACCCGTTGCTTGCTCAGGTCACCGAAATCGTATTTTTCATAAGGATCATCAGGAGTACTGATGACCAGGCCAAGATACGCCTTGATACCCATGGTGGTTTGGGAGGTTGGATCTGGAGCCTCGTCCCTGACAATCTTGCCGGTAAAGTTGCCCTGCCAGTCGGAATCGGACTGATTGGTGATCAGGTAACGAATATCAATCTCATAGCTGTCCCGGGCAAGACGGTAGCGTTTGATGATATCAACGCCATCCTCTGTGGTCAGTTTGAGGTCAATGATCAGTTCATCCTGGCCGTCGGTGAGCTCAAAACGGGACGCTTCTGCCCGGTAAACCGGTGCCTGGCCCGCATTGCGACCGTCGGGGCCGTTGCGACCAATCAAGCCACTTTCCAGGATGTAGGTGCGATTCTGAGTGTTGGTCAGAAGGGTCAAGGGTTGTCCGCTGTCTAGCGATTCATCGTACTGAAGCAGAGAGCTGGCAATGACATTGCCACCTACACGGTCGATGGTGAGCTCCAGTACATCGGTCACAACAGTGATGAACTGATCGCTGACACTTTGTTCACCGTCCGCTGTGGTGGACCGGAGTTCGCCCGTTTCCGGCGTGACGAATTCCTCGCCTGTCCGGGAAGTGCTTTCCGGCAGAACCATATCATCCGCAGATCCGTTTGACCCGGAAGTTTCTACCTGGGTGACCTGTTCAGTACGGGGCTGGTTGTAGTCCTCATTCCAGGCAAGCACCATCAGATAACTGACAATAGCCAGGCCGGCAAACAAAACGATGCGTTGAATATCCATAAACGTTAGTGTCTGGTTTGAGTGTTGGTCGGAGAATGTTGGGGCTCTGTGCCCGGTACGGGATCATAACCGCCTTCGGCCCAGGGATGACACCTTAACAATCGGCGGGTTGCCAGATAGGAACCTTTGGCTGCTCCGTGCTGTTGAATGGCTTCAACTGCGTATTGGGAGCATGTTGGGAAATGCCGGCAATGGCTGGCCATCATGGGACTGATAGCGTACTGATAGAACCGGATAGGCAGTAGCAGAATCTGTCGCATTAACCCGTACCTTTTGAATTCACAGTTGTTTGATCAACTGAGGACTGATGGTACTTCTTTCTGAGACGGCGCCAAAGATCGTTAAGCGACGATTTGACTGAGGCGTTATCCAGTTGAGCGAGTCCTTGCCGACCAAGAACAATAATGTCGAGGTCCGGTAGATCCGTCTGATGCCTGAAAGTTTCTCGTACCTGGCGTTTTATCCGGTTTCTCTGGACCGCCAGTTTGAGATTCTTTTTGGAGAATATAAGTCCGACCCTGGCGTGGCCCAGATTATTTGGAGCTGCCAGGATCAGAAAATTCCTGTGCGGAACTTTCAGCTGCACATCATCGAAGACCTTGCTGTAGTCCGAAGGCCGCAACAGTCTGTGTGACTTCGGAAACGTCAAGGCCTTCATGAGGCAAACATCAAGTTACGCTGACAGGCGTGCGCGGCCTTTGGCACGGCGACGAGAGATTACCTTACGGCCGTTAGCGGTTGCCATACGGGCACGAAAGCCGTGAACACGCTTGCGCTTCAGGACGCTCGGTTGGAATGTTCTTTTCATGGTGATGTTCTCACAAATTCGTCAATGGACATTGGTCGTTGGCTGGAAAATAGACAGCCAAAACAGGAGCGGCATTCTAGTCAAATCTGCCTGTAAGTTCAATGATTGTGCACTTGGGAAGTGAATTTTTCGGTATGGGTAATACCCGAGGTGCTGGCTAATAGAATCTATAGGTCTTTTTTAAATTCTTTCAAAGATTATTTATTACTGTTATTAGGCACCATGTTTTCTGTGGGAAAGTCTATTTTTTTCATCTACAACAGAGAGTTGAATGAATGACAAGTACGGTGACAGGTGGCAATGAGCCCTGTGGACGAGACCCGGTGGAATTGTGAATAACCCGGTGTTCCGAATGAGGCTTGAGTTATTCATGGTTTGGTCCAAGGGTTTCACACAGGGTTGATGACGGTCTGTGCACAAGGACCTGTGGGTAACTTTTTTTCAGGGCGTTTCTGTACACAAGCCTGTAGATAGGTTTGGAACCTTATGAATGAAAAGGAGAAATGTTTCCACAGGCTGTTTATGACAGTGATTGTTGGCCTTTTACTGCGGGCCGCGGCGGGGTAGAATCCGGGGTCACCTTGAGCGTCGGGAAAAGCCTTTTCCGATGTGAGAACAGTCAGGTTTCGGGAGCGGGCGGTCGTGCCTAACAGTATGTGGCATCAATGTCTTGAAGTACTCCGGGATGAGTTTCCCGCGCAACAGTTCAATACCTGGTTAAGACCCCTTCAGTCGGATCTCCGAGAGGGGCAGTTGATGCTGTTTGCGCCAAACCGCTTTGTTATGGACTGGGTGAACGAAAAGTATCTGCGCCGTATAGAGGAAGTACTCAAAGACCTTAACGGTGGCCAGGCGCCCAGGGTTCAGATGAAGGTGGGGTCTGCACCCCGGGAAAGTGAACCGGTGGTGCGGTCAGTGGCCGAGCCGAAGGCGAACCTTACCGAGGAAACCGGACAGCGGGTAACAGAGGAAGAAAAGAGTGTAGCGGCCACTGTTGCAGGTTCTACGTCTGCCGGTGTCAGCCGGAGCGCGCAGAAAGTTAATGGTGAGCGCAGGCCGGTGCAGGTGGAAGGTGATATCAAGCACCAGAGTTTTCTGAATGAGACCTTTACCTTTGAGACGTTTGTAGAGGGTAAGTCCAACCAGTTGGCCCGGGCGGCCTCTATGCAGGTGGCAGAGAACCCCGGTGGCGCCTATAACCCGCTGTTTCTGTACGGTGGCGTCGGTCTTGGTAAAACTCACTTGATGCACGCCATTGGTAACGAAATCGTTCGTCGTAATCCCAAGGCCAAGGTTGCTTACCTGCGCTCTGAACGCTTCGTTGCCGACATGGTCAAGGCGCTTCAGCTGAATGCTATTAATGAGTTCAAGCGTTACTACCGCTCGGTGGATGCCTTGCTGATTGATGATATTCAGTTTTTTGCCCGCAAAGAACGTTCCCAGGAAGAGTTTTTCCACACCTTTAACGCGTTGCTTGAAGGGGGCCAGCAGGTCATTGTGACGTGCGACCGGTTCCCGAAAGAAATCGTGGACATGGAAGAACGCCTGAAGTCCAGGTTTGGTTGGGGCCTGACGGTAATGGTGGAGCCACCAGAGCTGGAAACCCGCGTTGCCATCCTGATGAAAAAGGCTGAGCAGGCCAACGTGAAACTGAGCAGCGAGGCGGCATTTTTTATTGCCCAGAAGATTCGCTCTAATGTACGAGAGTTAGAAGGCGCGCTTCGTCTGGTGATAGCGAATGCTCACTTCACTGGCTCTGAGATTACCCCGCCATTTATCCGGGAAAGCCTGAAGGATCTGCTGGCGCTGCACGAAAAGCAGGTCAGTATCGATAACATTCAGCGCACGGTGGCGGAGTACTACAAGATCAAAGTGGCCGATCTATTGTCCAAACGCCGTACCCGGACGGTCACCCGGCCTCGGCAGGTGGCCATGTCGCTGGCCAAGGAGCTGACCAATCACAGCTTGCCGGAGATTGGTGATGCCTTTGGCGGCCGGGACCACACCACGGTGTTGCACGCCTGTAAAAAGATTGTGGAGCTCCAGGAAACGGACCCTGGAATCCGTGAGGACTACCAGAACTTTATGCGATTGCTGACCACCTGACCGGGCGGCATCAACCAACAACATTCACTTCCGACAACTGAAGCCGAGTGCCATGAAACTGACCATAAGCCGTGAATCCCTTCTGACTCCCCTGCAAAGCATTGCTGGCGTTGTGGAAAAGAAACAGACCATGCCGGTTTTGTCCAACGTGTTGCTGGAAGCTGAAGACAACACTCTGACACTCACCGGTACCAATATGGAAGTTGAGCTGGTCGGGCGGGTAACGCCGGTCCATGTGGACCAACCGGGCAGGATCACGGTACCGGCCAGGAAGCTGTCAGATATCTGTCGGGCACTGGGTGATGAAGCCCCGATCGATCTGGCGCTGGAAGGCGACCGGCTGCACGTGCGCGCCGGCAATTCTCATTTTACCTTGTCGACCCTGCCGGCTGAGCATTTCCCCAATGTGGAAGACGAGCCGGAAAGTTTTCGCCTGGAGCTGCCGCAGAAAGAACTCGGCCGTATGCTGGACGCCACGGCGTTTGCCATGGCACAGCAGGATGTTCGGTATTACCTTAACGGTCTGTTGCTGGAAGTTGACAGTGGCCATGTGCGGGTGGTGGCGACCGATGGCCACCGGTTGGCCATGGCGCATTCCGACCTGAAAACCGGTTGTCCTGAACCACGGCAGGTGATTGTGCCCAGAAAAGGTGTGCTTGAACTGGCCCGGCTGCTTGACGATGTGGAATCGCCGGTCACCCTGGTCATTGGTGATAACCACCTGCGTGCGACAGTCGGAGCCTACACGTTTACCTCCAAACTGATTGAGGGCAAGTTCCCGGACTACAACCGGGTTATTCCCCGGGGTGGGGATAAAGTGGTACTTGCCGATCGGTCCACCCTCAAGAACACCTTGCAGCGAGCCGGTATTCTGTCTCACGAGAACATTCGTGGCGTGCGTTTGAACCTGGCACCGGGCGAGTTGCAGGTATTCGCCAACAACCCGGACCAGGAACAGGCCGAAGATGCACTGCCAGTGGATTATCAGGGCGAATCCCTTCAGATTGGTTTTAATGTAGGCTACCTGATTGACGTGATGAATGCGCTGGATGAGGCACAGGTGAAGATTACCCTGTCCAATCCCAACAGCAGCGCATTGATCGAAGCAGAGAACGACAACAGCTGCCTGTATGTGGTCATGCCGATGCGGCTGTAATCTTTCCGGAGGAATTTAATGGGTGCCGTAACGAACGGAATCAAAGGTGCTTTCAGGGTTGGTCAGACACTGTCGGTGCTTGGCCGGACTGGTCTGAACTGGGTTCGGGGGGATCGCCCCCCTACCCCGAAACTGCTGCGCCAGACGTTTGAGAACCTTGGGGCTACTTACATCAAGCTTGGCCAGTTTATTGCGAGCTCCCCTACGTTCTTTCCAAAAGAATACGTGGAAGAGTTTCAGTATTGTCTTGATAGAACTCCCAGTCTTCCGTTTGGCGTGATCAAGCGAATTATTCGCGAAGAGCTGGGTCGGCCGATTGATCAGGTGTATTCGGAAATTGATCCGGTCGCTTTGGCGTCCGCATCGATCGCACAGGTGCATGCGGCGAAACTGGTGACCGGTGAAGACGTGGTGATCAAGGTTCAGAAGCCGGGCGTGGAGAACATTCTGCTGACCGACCTTAACTTCCTGTACCTGTCGGCGCGGATTCTGGAAACCCTGGCGCCAAAGCTGTCCTGGACCTCCCTGTCCGGCATTGTTGAAGAAATTCAGCAGACCATGATGGAGGAATGCGACTTCATCAAGGAAGCCAATAATCTGAAGGTGTTCCGGGAATTCTTGTTGAATACCCATAACGACGACGCGACCGTGCCACGGGTGTATGAACAGTGCAGTACTCGCAGAGTGCTGACCATGGAGCGTTTCTACGGCGTTCCGCTGACGGATCTCGACAGCATTCGCGGTTTTTCCAAGGATCCCGAACGTACCCTGATCACCGCCATGAACACCTGGTTCGCCAGCCTGACCCAGTGTGAGTTTTTCCACGCGGATGTGCACGCTGGCAATCTGATGGTGCTGAAAGATGGCCGCGTCGGGTTTATCGATTTTGGTATTGTCGGGCGTATCCGGCCGGATACCTGGCAGGCGGTGAGCGATTTTATCTCCGCCATTATGGTGGGTAACTTCGATGGCATGGCCGATGCCATGATCCGGATTGGGGTCACCCGCCGCACCGTGCAGGTGAATGAACTCTCCTCAGATCTTCAACGCCTGTATCGCCAGATGGACCGGATGGTCCCGGACGACGTTCCCTATGAAATGGGTCAGGCGGAAGATGACGTCAACAACATACTGATGGATATGGTCAAGGTGGGCGAAAGCCATGGCCTGCACTTTCCCCGGGAATTTGCGCTGTTGCTGAAACAGTTCCTCTATTTCGATCGGTATGTGCATATCCTGGCACCGGAGATGGATGTGTTTATGGATGAACGGTTGACCATGCTCCATTAACGAGCGTCGCCGCCACGCATCTTGTACACTAAGGCAATGTCGCGTTCCGGCATTGCCTTTTTTTGTGCTCCGACCCCGGTGATGAGAATTCCTCCTTTATGGCGCTTGTGAAACTCCAGACCCAGAATTTCCGAAACCTGGCGCCGGACCCTGTCGGTTTTTCACCTTCCTTTAATTTGTTGTACGGCGCTAACGGCAGCGGTAAGTCCAGTGCCTTGGAAGCCATCGCCTACCTTGGCTTGGGGCGATCGTTTCGGGTGAGCCGGCATCAGGCCGTGGTCAGCCATGGCCACAGCAAGTTAACGGTGTTTGGCGCTCTGGACAGTGGGCTCAGCAACAATGAGGACCAAAGTACTTCGGCGGATGGCAGCAAGGGTATCGCCCATCGGCTGGGGATATCCCGGGATGTATCTGCCAAGGAAACAGCGTTAAGGGTTGATGGCGAAGCTGTACGCAGTTTGTCCTTCCTGGCTATGCATCTGCCTGTGTCGGTGATTGACCCGGGGGTATTCGACATTGTGGCCGGTGGTCCCGGAAAACGTCGACAGTTTCTCGACTGGTTAGTGTTCCACGTGGAACCTTCTTTTTCGGTAATGTGGCAACAGTGCCAGAGAGTGACATCACAGCGGAATCAAACGCTCAGAAATGGTAGACTGGACGAATCGCTGCTCCGGGTCTGGGACAGTCAGTTCGGCGCCCTGGCGGAATCCCTGAGTGATATCAGGGAGCAGGTTTTCAGGAAGTTCAAAGTGGCGTTTGAGGCGGTGCTTCAGGAACTGGACGCCAGCTGGACGGATGGCCTGAAACTTGAGTTTTATCCAGGTTGGGATCGTTCCCACTCGTTGGTTGAGGTATTGGCGAGCCACCGGGAGCAGGAACGCCGGATGGGGCACACCTTGTACGGTCCCAATCGAGCGGATATCCGGCTCAAGTTTGGCGGTCGCCCGGTCGCGGAAACCTTTTCCCGGGGGCAACAGAAGACCTTGGTTATTCTGATGAAAATAGCCCAGGGAAAGGTATTGAGCGACCTCGGTAAACAGGTAACGTTTCTGCTGGACGATATCAATGCCGAACTGGATGTGCGCCATCGGATCACACTGGCGCACAAGCTTCAGGATTTGCGTTGTCAGGTGTTTATCACCTCTATTGAGCACCCGGAACCTGATGTGCTTTGGGGCGACCGTGATGCACCTGAATACAGAATGTTCCACGTGGAACATGGAAAATTGACGGAAGAATAGATCGGCACAGGGAGCGGCGGCGTTGTTCGCTTTTCCGCTGAACCCGGCCGTTATCACCTTCAGGAGTCTCATTAATGAGCGAATCGAATTACAATTCCTCCAGTATCAAGGTCCTGAAAGGACTGGATGCGGTGCGCAAGCGCCCGGGCATGTACATCGGGGATACCGATGATGGCACCGGCTTGCACCACATGGTCTTTGAGTTGGTGGATAACTCCATCGATGAGGCTCTGGCGGGCTACTGTTCCGAGATTGGCGTAATCATTCACCCTGACGAGTCGGTCAGCGTCAAAGATAATGGCCGGGGCATTCCGGTGGATCTCCACGAAGAAGAAGGTGTTTCCGCCGCTGAAGTTATCATGACCGTTCTGCACGCCGGCGGTAAGTTTGATGATAACTCCTACAAGGTCTCCGGTGGTCTTCATGGTGTGGGTGTGTCGGTTGTAAATGCCCTGTCCTCTACCCTGACCCTGACCATCCGTCGTGAGGGGAAGGTTTACGAGCAGACCTATACCCATGGCGTGCCCAATGCACCCCTGGCAGAGGTTGGTGAGACAGAAGCCTCTGGCACCAAGGTGCACTTTATCCCCTCACCGGAAACCTTTACCCACATCGAGTTTCACTACGATATCCTCGCCAAGCGCCTGCGCGAGCTTGCATTCCTGAACAGCGGTGTGCGCATACGGCTGACCGATGAGCGCAGTGGCAAGGAAGAGGTGTTTGAGTATGAAGGTGGTTTGCGGGCATTCGTAGAACACCTGAACACCAACAAGACGCCGATCAACCGGGTATTTCATTTTAACCGTGACCGGGAGGACGGTATTTCCGTCGAGGTGGCGATGCAGTGGAACGACGCCTTCCAGGAAAACCTCTACTGTTTCACCAACAACATTCCCCAGCGGGACGGTGGTACGCACCTTGCCGGCTTCCGTGCTGCCCTGACGCGTTCCCTGAACAACTACATCGATCATGAAGGCCTGGGCAAAAAGGCCAAAGTAGCCACCTCCGGTGACGACGCCCGGGAAGGCCTTACCGCCATCATCAGCGTTAAAGTGCCAGACCCGAAATTCTCCTCCCAGACCAAGGACAAGCTGGTTTCCTCGGAAGTGAAAACAGCCGTCGAGCAGGAGTTGTACCAAAGCTTTGCAGAATACCTGCAGGAACAGCCAAATGAAGCCAAGCTGATCGTCAACAAGATGATCGAGGCAGCCCGCGCCCGCGAGGCTGCGCGCAAGGCCCGGGACATGACCCGCCGTAAAGGCGCCCTGGACATTGCAGGCCTGCCCGGCAAGCTGGCGGACTGCCAGGAAAAAGATCCGGCTCTGTCTGAACTGTTTATCGTGGAGGGTGATTCTGCGGGTGGCAGTGCCAAGCAGGGTCGCGACCGAAAAACCCAGGCCATCCTGCCCCTGAAAGGTAAGATCCTGAACGTGGAGAAAGCCCGCTTCGACAAGATGCTGTCATCTGCGGAGGTGGGAACCCTGATTACCGCGCTCGGTTGCGGTATTGGTCGGGAAGAGTTCAACCCGGACAAACTGCGCTACCATTCGATCATCATCATGACCGATGCGGACGTGGATGGTTCGCACATCCGTACCCTGCTGCTCACCTTCCTGTTCCGCCAGATGCGGGAAATCATCGAGCGCGGCCACGTGTTCATTGCCATGCCGCCGCTTTACAAGGTCAAGCGTGGTAAGCAGGAACAGTACCTGAAAGACGAGAAGGCAAAAGAAGCCTACCTCACCCAGACCGCCCTGGACGGCGCCCAGCTGTATGTGAACCCGGAGGCTCCGGCGATCAAGGATTCCGCCCTGGAAACCATGGTCAAGGACTACCAGGCGGTGATGGCGATGATTGAACGTCTGTCACGGGCGTACCCTGCCAAGGTACTGCAGCAAATGGTGTACAACACCACTCTCAAGCCCGAACAGCTGAAAGACGAAGCCGCTGTTGCCAAGTGGGTAACCCATCTGGGCGATGGTCTGGAATTGGATACCCGTACCGGCACCAAATATGTGTTCTCGGTCACCCGGGATGAAGAGCGGGGTCTTTACCTGCCGATGGTTACCATCTATGTGCATGGCATTCCCCATGAGCATGTCTTCAGTCACGACTTCTTCGAGTCGTCTTCCTATAAGGCGATCGCCCGCCTGGGTGAGACCCTGGAAGGGTTGATTGACGAAGGTGCCTACGTACAGCGTGGTGAGCGCAAACAGGCCGTGCTGTCATTTGAAGGGGCACTGGACTGGTTGATGAAAGAGGCCCAGCGTGGTCTCAATATCCAGCGCTATAAGGGACTGGGTGAGATGAACCCGGAACAGCTGTGGGAAACCACCATGGACCCGGAAAGTCGCCGCATGATGAAGGTCACCATTGAAGACGCCATCGCTGCCGACCAGATCTTCACCACCCTGATGGGTGATGACGTAGAGCCGCGCCGGGTCTTCATCCAGACCAACGCCCTGGAAGTGACCAATCTGGACGTGTAATCACACTGACAGACTGGCATAAAAAAAACGGTGGCACCCAACGGGGCCACCGTTTTTTGTTATCAGTCAGGAATTTTTATTCCGAGAGATTACTTCGAGGATTCCGCGCGTTTCTGTTCTTTCTCTTTCTCCTTCTCCACCAGGTGCTGAGCCATCACCTCTTCCAGGGTATACCCGGTCAGGCGGCGGATGGTGCGCCAAAGGTAGTAGAAGATCAGCATCATCATGATCATTGAAGGAATGGCGATCATGGGATAGCTCACCAGGGTCATTCGCCCGAGCTCTTCGTTGAACGCCTGAGTGCCCGAGGGGCTGACCACGATCCACTTGGCCAGCACATAGTTCATGATCGAGGAGAACAGGAAGGTACCGGCAAAGAAATAGCTGGCGTTGAGCAGCCGCGCCTCGAACTCGTCAACACAGCCCTTCTCTTCCAGCGAGGCGTGGATCTTATCCACATCCAGAATGTTCGGGTTGTACAGCAGCGTTCGTACCAGTGGGTACTTGGTCCGTGTGGATATCAATACCGCAAGACCAATCACCGCAGGCACCGCCGCCTCCTTGATGGCCAGCCAGCCGGCATCCAGCTCCAGTAACCCGATACCGCCAGTCAGGCCAACGCTGATCAGGCCCAGCAGGGCGATGAAGTTTTTCTTGCGGTAACGGATGAGTTCGAACAATCCCCAGCCAAGAGGAAACGCCAGGCCGATGATCAGCGCGTTGACACTGCCAAGGTGCTCGTCACCACTGAACTTCATCAGAATGACCGAGGGAATGATGATACTGACCAGAAGGTCAATCCACGGTCTGGGTTTGTGGTCGGGAATGGAAGGGTTAGTCTGGGACGTCATGGTTACCGCCTATCGATGAATCGACGGCAGGCGCCTTAAAAGGCACTGCCGGAAAGAGCTTCCGGCAGTATACGACGAATTGAAGGCCGAACGTAACCGGACTCAGAAGCTACCGGACCAGATTGGATAATGGCTTGAATCCAGTTTCCGCGCCCTCGCCGGCGCTGATTCGAATGCCTTTAACACCAGGTGATGTCAGTTGATCCCGATACCAGAAGACAAAAAAAAAGCCGGGCACAAGCCCGGCTCTCTGGAACTGAACGAAAGCGCCAATATCAGGCACCCACCTCCTTCAGGCATTCCTCAACAATGTTCAGGCCCTCTTCCAGTACCTCATCTTCAATGGTGACTGGCATCAGGAACCGCAGAGTGTTGCCGTACATACCGCAGCTAAGCAGTATCAGACCTTTCTCCTTGGCTTTCTTGGTTATCGCGGCGACCAGCTCCGGCATGGGCTTGTGGGATTCCTTGCTTTCCACCAGTTCAAACGCGGCCATCGGCCCCATGTTGCGGGCGTTATCCACGTGGGTAAACTGCTCCTGCCATTGGTCAAACCGTGCCCGGAGTTTCTCACCCAGACGCTGACTCTTGCCGAGAATGTCGTCCTCTTTGATCACATCAAACACCGCCAGAGCGGCTGCACAGGCAGTGGGACTGCCGGTGTAGGTGCCGCCGAGGGAATTCGGGCCAGAGGAGTCCATCACCTTGTCGGTGCCAACGATGGCAGAGATCGGCATACCGTCTGCCATGGACTTGGCCATGGTCATAATGTCTGGCTCAACGCCGCTGTGTTCAATGGCGAACAGTTTGCCAGTGCGGCCGAAGCCACTCTGTACCTCGTCAACGATCATCAGAATGTCGTTATCATCGCAGATCTTGCGAATGGCTTTCAGGAAGCTTGTCGGTGCCGGGTAAAAACCACCCTCGCCCAGAACTGGCTCAAGCACGATGGCGGCGGTTTCGTGGGCCGGGGAATCGGCTTTCATGGTCATTGCCAGACCCCGCAGGGCGTCTTCCTCGGTAATGCCATGGTAGGGCACCGGGTACGGCGCACGATAGACCAGGCCGGGCATGGGGCCGAAGGAGGTCTGGTAAGGGGCGGCTTTGCCGTTCATGGCCATGGTGAAGAAGGTGCGGCCGTGGTAGCCACCATCAAAACAGATGACGTTATTCTTGCCAGTGGCTGCACGGGCAATCTTGACTGCGTTTTCCAGTGCTTCGGCACCGGAGTTAGCCAGCATGACCTTGCCATGTCCCTTGACTGGAACCGCTTCACTGAGTTTCTGTGCCAGCTTCACGTAGCCCTCATAGGGCATTACCGTCTGACAGGTGTGCATCAGCTTGTCGAGCTGGGCTTTAACCGCCTCAACCACTTTCGGGTGCCGGTGGCCAATGTTCAGTACACCGATACCGCCGGCGAAATCGATCATGCGCTTGCCGTCTGCGTCCCAGACTTCGGCATTCAGGGCGTGGTCTGCAAATTGATCATTGGGGCTTGCTGCGCCCGCGGCGACGTATCGCTCTTTGAGTGCCTGCAATTCTTTGTTGCTCACTTTGCTGTTCTCCCTGGTTCAGGATTGAGAAATTCTTTTAACAGTGTAGGGAGTACGCACCCAACACACAAACCGACCAATGGGGCACTCAGGTGTCTGTGTCCCGGAACTGGAGTCTGGCCAGGCGTTGATACAGTTCATTATCACGCATCAGTTCGTCGTGGCTGCCGACGGCCAGCAGCCGACCCTGCTCCAGCACCGCGATGCGGTCGGCGTCTCTCACCGTTGCCAGACGGTGCGCAATCACCAGCGTGGTACGCCCGGCAGTGAGTGCCGGCATGGCTTGCTGGATCAGGTGCTCGCTCTGGGCATCCAGAGCGCTGGTGGCTTCATCCAGTAACAGAATTGGTGCATCCGCCAGCAGCGCACGGGCAATGGCCAGGCGCTGCTTCTGCCCGCCTGACAGCCCCAGTCCGGCATCGCCCAGTGGCGTGTCGTAACCCTTTGGCAGTGCCTGGATAAACTCATCGGCATGAGCAATCCGCGCTGCCTGCTCTACCTCGGATTGCTCGGCGTCGGGCCGGGCATAGCGGATGTTGTCCGCCACGGTGCCATGGAACAACGCCGGGTTCTGGGGTACCAGGGCAAAGCAGCGTCTTAGCGCTTCCAAAGACAAATCGGCGGTGTTTACCCCGTCGATCAGGATCCGCCCGGAATCTGGTTGGTAGAAATGCAGCAACAAGTCAAACAGAGTAGACTTTCCAGCACCGGAGGGACCAACCAGTGCCAGAGTCTCTCCAGGCCGGATATGCAGCGACAGATCCAAGATCGCCGGCAGGGCCTGCCGGCCCGGATAGCTGAAGCCCAGATGCTCGATGGTAATCTCACCGGTAACCGGCCCGGCAAACGACCGGTTTGCCCCGTCCCGCACAAACGCCGGTTCGGTTTGCAGTAGCTCAAACAGCCTGGCCGCCGACCCCGCAGCCCGTTGCAGTTCGCCAATCACCTCACTGATGGCGCCCGCCGCTACGCCAACCAGCAGGCTGTAGAACACAAACGCCGCCAGTTCGCCGGGGGATATCCGGCCGTAAATCACATCCAGCCCACCGATCCAGATCACAATGCCGACCGCCCCCATCACCAGGGAAATCGCCAGCGTGGTCAGCCACGCCCGCTGCCGGATGCGCTCGCGGGCAATGTCAAAAGCCTTCTCGGACACTTCTGAGAAAAACCGCCGGTCGTGGGGCTGGTGGTTGAACGCCTGCACGGTTTTGATTTGGGTGAGGTTCTCCCCCACATAACTGCCCACATCCGCTACCCGATCCTGGCTGAGCCGGGATAACTGCCGAACCCGGCGCCCGAAGAACAGGATCGGCGCGATCACCAGGGGGAAACCCAGCAGGATGATGGCCGCCAGCTTGGCATTGGTGACAAACAGCAGAATCAACCCGCCGATAAGCATCAGCGTGTTGCGCAGGGCAATAGACACAGTGGAGCCAATAACCGATTGCAGCACCGTGGTGTCGGCGGTAAACCGTGACTGGATTTCCAGCGCCCGGTTCTGCTCAAAAAAGCCGGGGTGCAGATCAATCAGGTGGTTGAATACTTTCTTGCGGATATCCGCCACCACCCGCTCGCCAATCCAGGACACCAGGTAGAATCGGGCAAACGAACCAAAGGCCAGGCCGAGCACCAGGATGAAGAACAGACCGATGGCTTTGGCGAGATTTTCCGGTGATTGCGTGGCGAGGCCCTGGTCTACCAGAATACGCAGGCCCTGGCCCAAACCCAGGGTTATGCCGGCAGTGATGACCAGTGCCAGCAGTGCCCCGGCCACGGCGCTGCGGTAGGGGCTGATAAACTCTATGACGAGTTTCAGGGCCTTACGGTGACGAGTGTTAATAATGTGCCTCCAAGGTGTTAGCTGCTGTAGACTCCAGCTTCAATACGGTTTGTTCTCCTGACAAGACCTATCATACAGCTACGTAAGAGCGTGCGGGTGGGTGGGCCTGCCAGGACCGTCAAAAGCCAGGGATGGCTTTTGCCGAGCGTACATGGATGTATCTACAGCGTGTCCTGGCAGGCCCACCCACCCGTGCGTTCGACTTCTCCGAAACCGAAGGAAGACAGAGTGCGCGCCTACGCCGACAACGACTACCCTGCCGACCACAAACCCGATTGGTCGATCATTTCTGGATTATGGCCCTATTTGCTGGAATTCCGTGGCCGCGTTGTGCTGGCGCTGTCATTGCTGGTACTGGCGAAACTGGCCACGGTGGCCACACCGGTCGCCCTGAAATACATCGTCGACTACCTCGACCAGAACCGCGGCGCCGACATGCTGCTGTGGATTCCGGTAGTGCTGGTGGTGGCCTATGGCAGCCTGCGCTTTGGCGCGACCTTGTTCAGTGAACTACGGGATGCCGTCTTCGCCCGGGTGGCGGAACGGGCCATGCGGCGGGTGTCTTTGCGGGTATTTGAGCACTTGCACCGGCGGGAGCTGGGTTTTCACCTGGATCGCAAAACCGGTGGATTAGCTCGGGATATTGAACGGGGCACCAATGGCATCAGCTTCCTGCTCCGCTTCACCTTATTCAATATTGTGCCCACCATCCTGGAAATCCTGTTGGTAGCAGCCATCTTGCTGGTGGTGTTCAACGTCGGCTACGTCCTCGCCATTCTGGTGGCCGTGGTGGTGTATGTGGTGTTCTCCATCAAGATCACCGAGTGGCGAACCAAGTTCGTGCGCGAGGCCAATGCCCGGGACAATCAGTCCAACTCCCGGGCCATCGACAGCCTGCTGAACTACGAAACGGTCAAATACTTCAACAACGAACGCTACGAGGCCGAGCTTTACGACCAGGACCTGGAAGACTGGGAAAAGGCCCGGCTAAAGAACCGCCTGTCCCTGGCCACCCTGAACGCCGGCCAGGCGCTTATCATCGGCGTGGCCCTGATCGTGATCATGGCCATGGCGGTAGGCGAAGTGGCCAGTGGTGAAATCACCCTGGGCGACTTCACCATGATCAACGCCTACCTGATCCAGCTGTTCATCCCCCTGAACGCATTGGGCTTCGTTTACCGGGAAATCCGCCAGGCCCTGGTGAACGTGGAGCGGTTGTTCAAACTGTTGGGTGATGAGCCGGAGATCCTGGATGCAGCGGATGCCAGACCCCTGGCTGTAGATAACGGCGAGGTGCGGTTCGAACATATCCACTTCGCCTACCGGCCGGACCGCCCAATCCTGCAGGATGTGAACTTCACCATCCCCGCCGGCCATACCGTGGCGGTGGTGGGCGCCAGCGGTGCCGGCAAATCTACCCTCGCCCGCTTGCTGTTCCGGTTCTATGAGGTGGATCAGGGGGCTATCCGTATCGATGGCCAGGACATCCGGTCAGTCACCCAGGACTCCCTGCGTTCAGCCATTGGCGTGGTACCGCAAGACACCGTGCTGTTCAACGACACCCTGTACCGGAACCTCGCCTACGGCCGACCCGAAGCGACCGAGGAAGAAGTCTATCGTGCCGCGCGCATGGCCCACCTCGAAGACTTTATCCACAGCCTGCCGGAAGGTTACGACACCAAGGTGGGCGAACGGGGGCTGAAGTTGTCCGGTGGCGAAAAACAGCGAGTGGCGATTGCCCGAGTGATCCTCAAGAACCCGCCGCTGCTGATCTTGGATGAAGCTACCTCGTCTCTGGATTCGCTATCTGAGCAGGCAATTCTCGGCGCATTGAAAGAAGTCAGCCAGCAGAGAACCACCTTGGTGATCGCCCACCGGTTATCCACCATCCGCGACGCGAATACGATTCTGGTGATGGACGGTGGCAGAATTGTCGAAAGCGGAAGTCATAACGAGTTGCTGGCCGCGGGTGGTCACTATGCTCATTTGTGGGAACAGCAGCACCGGAGTGAGGATGACTCCTAGCTGAGCCAGTAAGCGGAGGGCCTTGCCAAAACTGTGCGGAGCCAGGGATGGCGGAGCCCAAGCGTCACAGGGATGTGCCGAAGGAGCGTGTTTTGGCAAGGCCCTCCGCTTACTGGCGTCCCGGAGCCGCCAAAGTTTGGAGCTCCAGTGTCTAGTTATCCACAAGCCGAAGCGCCAGACCCGAGGCCCGCACCACCTGTTGCCCCACACTGTCTTTGAATACCTGCGCATCGCCGGTGATCAGGCTGAACCAGTTCTTGGCCCGGGTAATGCCGGTGTAAACCAGCTCTTTGGTGAGCACCGGGCTCAGGCGGTCCGGCAGCACCAGGCAGGTGTGGTTGAACTCTGAGCCCTGGGATTTGTGCACCGTCATGGCGTATACCGTTTCCAGTTGCTGCAAACGGCTGGGGGAAATCCAGCGAATACCGCCGGTGCTGTCGCCGCTGGGGAAGGCCACCCGCAGGGTGGCTTTGGGCTCGCCATTCGCGGCTTTATCCCAAGGCACGCGGAAGGTGATGCCGATATCCCCGTTCATCAGGCCCAGGTTGTAGTCGTTGCCGGTGACCAGCACCGGGCGGCCGGGGTACCAGCCTTCGGTCTGGTCGATCAGTTTCTCGGCCAGCAGCTGCTGAGCGATCTTCTGGTTCAAACCTTCGACACCCCATGGGCCCCTGCGCAGGGCACACAGAACCTGGAAGTCGTTGAAGGCTTCCAGCACGTTTGAGGCGTGGGCATCCCAGGCTTCCCGGGGACTGTCGGCGGTTAAACCGGAGTTGTGGATAACTTCAAGATAATGGCGATAGCCCACCGGCGGTGGCAGCGCTTTGCCATTGACTACCCGGCCCTGCCCGGCGTTGCGGAAGCTATCCGGGGTGCCGGTGATGGCGTGGTGGCAGATCAGCTCAAGCGTCTGTTCCGGATCGGGTTTCGGCGTATCGCCATTCAGCCAGATCACATCCTCAAACTCAGCATCCCGGATTTGTTTGATCACGGTGCCCGTCATAGCACTTGTATTGACAGCTTCCGCTAACTGCCGAATACCGCTGTCCTGACCGAAGCGGTAACTCTTGCGCAGCATGGCCACGGCCTGGTCGAGGGGCTGGCCGGAGTTATCCACAAGGCTATCCGGTATTTGGGCGCCGGTGATGGCGGCCAGCCAGCGGGCGGTATCCGGGGTGTAGTGGGCGTCGAAGGCGCGCTGGCACAGCTCGCCCAGCACGGCGCCGGCATCCACCGAGGCCAGCTGGTCCTTGTCGCCCAGCAGGATCAGTTGGGCGCTGACGGGCAGGGCGTCGAACACCGAGGCCATCAGGTCGACATCCACCATGGAGGCCTCATCAATTACCAGGATATCCACCAGCAGCGGGTTGTCCCGGTTATGGCGGAACTGGCGGGTGTCTGGGCGGCTGCCCAGTAACCGGTGCAGGGTGGTGACCTTGGTGGGAATGTCGTCCAGTTGCACGGAACCGGGCAGGTCTGCCAGTGGCAGTTTGCTGACCGCGCCTCCAATGGATTCGTTCAGGCGGGCGGCGGCCTTGCCGGTAGGCGCCGCCAGGCGAATGCGGTACTTGCGCCCTGCCCGTTCCGGGTTTTCCCCGGCTACCGCCTGCAAGGCCGCCAGAAGATTCACCACGGTGGTGGTTTTACCGGTGCCCGGGCCGCCGGTGATCACCGCAAAGCGGTTACGGGCGGCCAGGGCGCAGGCCAGTTTCTGATAATCCACCGGTTCGGTGGACCGGAACAGCTTGTCCAGGGCCTGCGACAGGGTTTGCGCGGAGGCTGATTGAGGGACGGCCAGGGGCGATGGCAACGCCAGTCGTTGCTGGATACCTTCGGCGATGCGTTGTTCGTAACGCCAGAATCGGCGCAGGTATAGCCGGTTGCCGTTGAGCACCAGCGGGGCCGGTACCGTTCCCTCGCTCACGGCGAGGGAACCCTGAAGGGCTGCCAGGCAATCGGCTAACTGAACCCGTGACAGCAGTTCCTGTGGATAAAGTCCTTGCAGGTTGGCCACCTCGGCTTCTGAGAGGCCGGTGTTGGCCGGTTCTTCCGGCGGCAGCGCCAACGTATGGCCGGCATCGGCCAGCAGTGTGGCCAGGTCGATGCACACGTGGCCCCGGCCCACCTGGTGGGAGGTCAGCGCCGCCAACAGCAGCACCAGCGGCTGAGGGGTTTCGCCCTGCTCTTCGCTGAGCTCCCGGATCAGCCGGGCAAAGCCGGTATCCAGCGGGCGAATCCAGCCGGCCTGTTGCCATTGCAGTAGCAGGGCCTCGGTTTCGTCAAGGTTAGTCAACAGGTGTGAGTTATCCACAGCCTCCCGTGATTCCGTGGCCGCCTGGTTAAGCGGCGCGTCGTCGCCCAGGTCCAGGGCAAACTGGCTGTCAGTATGGCGGGTACGGCTCATGCGGCCACCTCCCCGGAAACTGGCTCGCCATCGAACAGGGCATCCAGTTGCTCAATCAGTTTCCTCGGTGGCTTGTCGGTAAAGGCGCCGCCGCCGGGGGAATTCACCCCGCGCAGGAACAGGTACACCGCGCCGCCAATGTGCTGGTCGTAGTCGTACCCCGGCAGCCGGGCTTTCAGCAGCCGGTGCAGGGCCAGCAGGTAGAGCACGTATTGCAGGTCGTAGCGTTTATCCAGAATCGCCTGGCCCATGGCCTGGTCGGTGTAGGCGGCGTCGTCCTCGCCGAGGGTATTGGATTTGTAGTCCAGCACGTAATACTGCCCCTTGTGTTCGAACACCAGGTCGATAAAGCCCTTGAGCATGCCGTTGAAGCGGTTGGCCTCGGCCCGGGGCCGGTCGGCGCCGTTCAGGGTGTGGTCGGTGACCAGCTTGTCCAGTGTCTGGATGCTGACGTTGCGGCTTTCAAACCAGAACTCCAGCTCCGGGCGCAGGCTGGTCAGTTGCGCGAGGCTGGCGTTTTGCTGCCCTTCCCGGTCCAGCTTCAGCGGTTTGTCGATCAATGCCAGCAGCCATTGCTGCAGGGGTTCCACCCAGTTGCCCCAGCCCCGGGTGCCGCAGCGGCGGGTCAGCTGCTCGTGCAGCAGCTCGGGGTTATCCACAACCCGCTGGAAGCCCTGGGCCGTGCACCACTCCAGCAATTCGTGCAGGAAGGTGCCGGGGCCGGCGCCCTTGGGGAAATGATGGTGGTTGCGTATGGCGGGTACGGCGGGGGCCTCCCCGGTGTCATCCTGGGCGCTTTCTTCCAGCAGGTTCTGGGTCTGGGCGTCTTCCACCTCGCCGGTGAAGGTAATACCGGTGCCCGCCATGCCGGTGTATTCGATGGTGGAGTAACTGGCAATCCACCAGTCCTCTTTCGCTTCCCGGGTGGAGAGCAGCGCCGGCCCCAGGGCTTCCGGGGCGGTTTCGGTGAATATCGTGCTTTCGGCTTCCGGCAGCGGGCTAATCTGGATTTCCGGGCGGCCTTGCGCCAGCGGGGCCAGGGTTTCGCTGATGGGCTGCTCCGCTGTTCCGGCAATCGCATAGCCCAGGCCACTCTTGTGCCAGTTATCCACAGCCGCCGCACCCACCCAGGTGGCGAACCGGGCCCGGGTCAGTGCCACGTAGAGTTTGCGGATATCTTCGCCCAGGCGTTCCTGATCGGCTTTTTCCAGGTCTTCCGGGGTCGGATCGAACACGGTGACCAGCTTGCCGGTGTCGTCGTGATAGCGAACATACGCCTGCTTCTGGCTTTCTGCCCGGAAGGCGGTGCCGAAGGGCAGGAACACCAGCGGGTATTCCAGGCCCTTGGATTTGTGCACGGTGATCACCTTCACCAGCCCGGCGTCGCTTTCCAGGCGCAGGGTGCGGTGTTCGTCTTCTTCATCGGCGGCCCGCAGAATCTGGGTGAAGTGGTGCACCAGTGCATGTTCGCCATCCAGTTGCAGGCTGTCCTGTTGCAGCAGTTCGGCAATGTGCAGGATGTCGGTCAGTCGTCGCTCACCATCCGGGCGTTGCAGCAGCCGGCCCGGCACTTCGAAGTCCATCAGAAAGCTGCGCAGCATGGGCAACACGCCCTGGCTTTGCCATTGCTGCTGGTAGCCCTCGAAGCGCTCGATTTCCCGTTCCAGCACCAGCTCGTCGGTGAGCAGCAGGTCCAGCGCCTGCCAGCTTTGGCCCAGGGTGGGTGTGGCCAGGGCGGCGCGGATCAGCGCCAGTTGCCGGGGCTCGGCGAAGGCCCGCAGCCAGCACAGCACTTCTTTGGCTTCCCGGGAGGTCAGCACCGAATCCCGGTCGGACAGGTACACGCTCTTGATGCGTCGGCGGCCCAAGGCGTCCCGCACCGCAGCCGCTTCGTTCCGGTTGTTCACCAGCACGGCGATGTCTTTGGGCTCCACCGGCTCGAGGTCAGTCGGGTTATCCGCCAGCACAAAGCCCGCCTGCCCGGCCTGGCCCAGGGTCAGCAGCCGGGCAATTTCACTGGCGCAGGTTTCGGCCACCTCGGCGGTGGCGGTGCCCTTGGCAAGGCCTTTGGGGTTGCCGTCCTTGTCGGTTTCATCGGATTCGAGGGTCCAGAACGCCAGGCTAGGTTGAACCTCTCCGTTCACGGCCCACAGCCGCTTGGTGCCGTTGGCCTTTACGCCCTGGAATGGCAGCGGGGTGCTGTCGCCCTTGCCGAACAGGAAGGCTCCTTTCGGACTGTGTTGGTCGCTGTACTCGAAAACCCGGTTGACGGCGCTGACCATGGTCTCAGCGGAGCGGAAGTTGGTGCCCAGGGTGTAAGTGCGGGCCTGAACACCCAGGCGGGCCTGCAGGTAGGTGTGGATATCGGCGCCCCGGAAGCCGTAGATGGCCTGTTTTGGATCGCCGATCATCAACAGGCAGGTGTTGGCGCTGTTGTCCTGCACCGCGTAAATCCGGTTGAAGATACGGTACTGCACCGGGTCGGTGTCCTGGAACTCGTCAATCAGCGCCACCGGGAACTGGCGGCGGATGGTGGCGGCCAGTTGGTCACCCCGGGGGCCGTGCAGGGCGTCGTCCAGTCGGGTGAGCAGGTCATCAAAGCCCATTTCCGAACGCTGCTGCTTTTCCGCTTCCAGCCGCTCGGCAATCCAGTGGCTGGCGTGCCGCAGGATATCGGACTTGGCGCTGGGCTGATTCTGTCCGAAGTCCAGCAAGGCTTCGATGGCGTCAAACGCCGGGTGATGGGGCGCCGGGCCGTCCCCTTTCAGTATGTTGTCCAGGCCCTCGGGGGTCTGGTTCTTGTAACCGGCGGCGCTGTCCAGCTTCTCCGGCAGCAGGTCATCGGATTCGGCCCAGGCGAGCAGGAATTCCCACACCTTGAGCATGGCGTTCTTGCTGCCGCCGTGCAGGCGTTTGCTTTTGTTCAGATCGATCAGCAGGTCGGTGACTTCCTGCTGCCACTGAGCCCAAGGGTGTGACTTCAATTCATTGGCCCCTGCCAGACGCTCGCTGACTACCTGATTGATGGCCTGATGCACACTCTGGGGCGGGGTGCCCAGGGCCTCCGGGTCGTCAATCAGGTTACGCACCGCTTTGCGCAGGTCGGTGGGGGTTTTCCAGTGGCTCAGGGCTTCGTCCATCAGCGCGGGCGGCAACGGGTACACAAAGGTGCGCCAGTAGTCCCGGGCTACGTCGTCCAGCAGTTCGCTCTGGTCGGTTTCGAGGCTGAGCTTGAACAGGCTGCCGCTGTCGAAGGCGTGTTCGCTGAGCATACGGTTGCAGAAACCGTGAATGGTGGATACCGCGGCTTCGTCCATCCATTCGGCGGCCAGCAGCAGTTTCTTGCGGCAGTCGGGCCAGGTCGCCCGGTCCGGGTAACTGTCATCCCGCAACTTGTGGATAAGTGCGGTTTCCGGGGTGGGTTCGAGTGAGTCGGCGGCCTCGGAAAATACCTCGGCGGCCTGGGTCAGCCGGGTGCGGATGCGGTCTCGCAGCTCCTTGGTGGCGGCATCGGTAAAGGTCACCACCAGCAGGTTGGGCGGCAGCAGGTTCTGCAGCGGGCTGTCTTCGCTTTGGCCATGGCCCAGCACCAGGCGCACATACAGGATGGCGATGGTGAAGGTTTTGCCGGTGCCGGCACTGGCTTCGATCAGGGCACTGCCGCTCAGGGGCAGGGCCAGCGGGTCCAGGTTGGGGGTGTGATTGGTCATCTGGTCGGTCATTCCATGCTCCCGATCTGTTCCGCCGCTGACTTGCCCTGCTCAGCTTCCCACAGCGGCACATAAAGCTGGTGCAGCAGGGCTTCAAACTCGCCACTGGCCAGCAGTAGCTCGGGGCTTTCAAAGGCACCTAGCAGGTAGCCGGTGTCCCGTTCCAGGGCCGTAGTGTAGGCCTGTTCTGCTTCACTGATGGCCCGTTCGTGGTCGCCGATGAATTTCTTGCCGCCGTAGTAACTGGTAATCCAGGCGAAACCGGCCTCACAGTGAATCGGCAGGGCCCGGGTGGTGGCTTCCATCCAGTGGCTCAGAATGGCTTCAAAATGCGGTTGTGCCTGCTCCGGAGCCATCACCGGGAAGTGGAACTTGCGGCCTTCTTCTTTGCCTAGAATCAGGGTTTCAAACGGCTGGCCGCTGAGCTGGCCGGCCAGGTGAATCAGCCACCCCCGCAGCAGGTTGGCGTAGCGGACCTTTTTTGAGTAGCCGGAACCGGTAAGCAGACCGGAGCTGGCGATCACCAGCCGGCACAGCTGCCCTGCGGGGTTGCAACGCAGGTTGTCGATTAAATCCACTACCTCAACCGCGCCGGTGCTATCCGAATACCGAAACTCGAACGGCAAGGGTTCGGCCACCGCTTCCGGCCACTCGGCCAGGGTACTGCGATAGCGCTCGAACAGGTCTGGCAGCCGGCCCGCCAGCTCTGTGCGCAGCCGATGTTCGGTGACGCCCATCCCCAGGTCGCCCCGCCGGGCCATGCGGTCCAGGGTGGTTTGCAGCCGTTCGTGCAATTCTTCTTCGCTGGCGGCTTTGACGACACCCTGCTGAATCAGTTCGTTGTCGAGGCGCCAGCGGTCCAGGCCGTTCAGGTCGAAGTTCTCGTTGTCGGTGTCGTCGTCTTCCACGTCTTCAAAACGCACCTGCAGCCGGCGCTGGTAAAAGGTGTCGATGGGTTTTTTCAGGAAGTTCGCCAGGTCGTTCAGGCTGATGGGTTCTTCCGGGGGCTGATATGGCAGGGCTTCCCGGCCTTGTTCCGAGTTATCCACCGCATGGGCGCTGCGCCACTCCCGCTCGTAGGTAAACAGGCCACGGGCCTGCAACACCTCGGCCAGCGGCTTGGGTTGGGCTTCTTCGCCTTCGCCGACGCCATTGGCTTTCGGGAAATAGCTCCGGCTGAAGGGTTGCAGTGGGTGCTGGGTGGTCAGGGCTTTGGTAATGGAACGATCCGGTTGCCCCGCCACCGTCCACAGGCTGTCCAGGTGGTCCTGCAACTGGCCGATGAGCACTGAGGGGGGCCGTTCGGAATCGTCCTTGATGCTGCGCCCCACCCAGCTGATGTACAGCTGTTCCCGGGCAGAGAGCAGGGCTTCCAGGAACAGGTAGCGGTCGTCTTCCCGGCGGGAACGGTCCCCGGGCCTATAGTCCTGGGCCATCAGGTCGAAATCCACCGGTGGCCGGGAGCGGGGGTAGTCGCCATCGTTCATACCCAGCAGGCACACCTTGCGGAACGGAATGGCGCGCATGGGCATCAGGGTGGCGAAGTTGACCTTGCCGGCGAGGAAACGCTGGTTCAGGCCGCCTTCATCCAGGCCCTGCAGAAGCACGTCTTTGACAATGTTCAGGGGCAGCGGTTGCTGGTCGAGCCCGGCGGCCAGGGCGTCTTCCAACCATTGCTCGAGCTGGCGGCGGAAGCGGTTCAGTAATAACAGGTCCTGGCCTTCCACTTTGTGGAAAAACTGCTCGAGCATGGTGGAGAACAGGGCTTCCCATTGCTCCGGGGTGCGGGTGGTTTGCAGGGCCTGCCAAAGCGTTTCCAGTTGGTGCACGAACTCGCCCAGGCGCCCGGCCAGGCTGGCTTGCAGGCCGCCGATCTCGCCATAGGGTTCTACCCCGCCCCAGGGTTCGTCATCGCCCATGCCGTAACCTAGCAACATGGCCCGCAGGCCGGACTGCCAGGTGTTGCGATCCAGCTCTGCCGGCAGGTCCAGGCTCTCCCGATGCTGGCCGTGCAGACCCCAGCGTATGTTGGCGCCTTCCACCCAGCGCCGGGCCAGGGGAATGTCGTCTTCACTGATATCAAATCGGTCGCGAATGCCGGGTACTTCCAGCAAGCTGATAATTTCGCTCACGCCGAAGCGGCTTCGGGGCAGCGACATCAGGGTTTCCAGGGCAATCAGAACTGGTTCGTGGTAGCGCTGTCCCTGGTCGGAAATGGTAAACGGAATGTGGCGCTTGCGCCCGGGCGAATAGCGGCCAAATACCGCCTTGATGTGGGGTGCGTACACGTTGATGTCCGGCACCATCACAATCACGTCCCGCGGCCGCAGCGTCGGATCGTCATTGAACGCGGCCAGCAGCTGGTCGTGCAGGATTTCCACTTCCCGCTGAGGACCGTGGGCGTCGTGGAACACCACCGAACGGTCGCTGGCCAGATCCACCGTGCGCTGCTGCTGGCGGATTTCCTGCAGTGGTGTCAGGTTGTGGATATCGTTCTGTAACTGGTGCAGCAGGCAGGGGTTATCCACATCGCCATGGTCGGTGAAGATGTCGATTTTCTGCCCCGGGGTCTGGAAACTGGCGCGGTAGTCGTCCGGGTTGTCGAATTCATCCAGCAGGCGAATGTAGTCCCGGCCCTGCTTGCCCCAGGCGGCCAGCAGGGGATTGGCGTGCTGGTGCAGCTGATCCGGGTCGTCAATCTGTGACAATACCGGGTGCGCAGCGCCCCGCTTGCGTTCGGCTTTCAACAGCTCCCGGTCGCTGATGATGTCGGCCCAGTAGAACTGGCAGGGGTTGTGAACACACAGCACCACCTGGCTGAACCGGCTGAGCACGTAAAGCGCTTCCAGCGCTTGCCTCGGTAAGGATGACACCCCGAATACCACAATGCGCTTGGGCAACCGGCCCGGATTGGCGGGCTGGCTGATGCGCTGGCCCTGCTCCATAAAGCGGGTGTGAATCTGCGAGCGGCTGGTGTGGGCCTCGCTGCCCACGTCCTCGACCAGCTTGCGCCAGAGCAGCGGTTGCCACCGGGTTTCCGCATCCACGGCTTTCTCCTCACCCCGGGCGGTAATCACCACATCCTTGCCCTGCTCCCAGGCCGCCAGCCAGTCGGCCCGGAACACCTGGTACTGGTCGAACAGGTCGGCCACTTTCTCCGCCAACTGGAAATTGCGCAAGTCGGTGTCGCTGCCATCCAGGAATCGCGCCAGTGGCGTGAACGCCTCATCCTGCCCCACCAGAGCTGGCAGCAACCGGTACAGTCGCCATACCAGCCGGCGCTTGTCGAAGGGGGATTGCTCCGGTACTTCGCCGTCGGGCAACACGGCCCGGTAGGCCTGCCAGATAAAGCGCGCTGGAAACAGGAAATCCATACCGGCAGCAATGCCGAGGCCGCCTTCCACACCGTCCTCAGTGCGTTTCTCTGCCAGCGCCAGCTTCAGCCACTGGGCAATGCCGTTACTCTGCACCAGGAAGGTTTCGCTCTGCAGAGGCGGCATAGGGTTCTGACGGCAAATGTAGACCACGGCGCGGCGCAGGTCTTCCAGGTGGTTGGCATGGATGGCGTGAAAGCCGGGTTCGATGGAGGGTGCAGCCGCCATGGGATTCCTTGTCTGGTGTTCGGGTCAGTCCTGAGGGTACAGGTTACCGTATGTGACCACAGATGCGGACAGTCTGTAACGGCAGAACGCAGGGAATTATAGATGGCGGGGGCGACAACCTGTGTCGCAGGTTGTCGGGAGGTCAGTGAGGGAGCTCAGTTGGCGGATGTTGCTCGCTTATAACGGCACCCTCATGGTTTCACCGTGGCTATCCGGCATGCCGATCATCTCGTCGGTGCCGGTAGGCGGAATGATCTCCACAGTCTCCACATGAAACTCCCGGAAGAAGTCTCGTGCGGCTGAAGCCCCGGTGAACAGAACGGCTTTTTCGTATGGGTCGCTCAAAACATAACCCTGACCGTCCAGGTAGAACCTGGCCATGTAATAACGCCCTTCCATGGAGACCAGCTCCAGCAATGAAATCGTGTCGTGTTTGTGAGATCTGAGTTCAAGCTCGGTCATCTGCATGGCAGTCTCCATTGGTTTTGTTGTCGTGATAACTGATACGACTGAAAACGATGGGCGGGTTAATTAATGACCATCTGCATTGGATAAATCCACAGACAAAGCGGTATCGTATTGATTAAAAGTTGAACAAAGTATGGGTGGCCGTCATGAGGCTAAGCAGCGTTAACATCAAAACGGGCATCATCCTGGCGCTCGCCGTGGCGTTGGTGTTGGTTCTTGCGTGGTCTTCCAGACCGCTGGCGGACGACGCGGATGCCGATATCCGGGATGCCATCCTCAGTCAGATAGAGGCGTTTGCCAACGACGACGAGGCACAAGCCTGGGAGTATGCCTCAGAAGGGATCAAGCGGCGATTCGGCACCTCCGAAGGGTTTCTGGCCATGGTGCGCGAGGCTTACCCCGCCGTTCACAGCGCCACCGCCATCGAGTTTGCCCAGCGGGTGCCCCATGATGGCTTTGATATTCAGGTGGTTCGACTGCAAGGCCCTGAGGGCAAACGCTGGGATGCCTATTACCGCATGGAGATGACCGACGGCGCCTGGAAGATCGCCGGAGTTCGCTTGCAGCCTGCGGACCTGGGTATCTGACGACCTCAGCGTACCCGGAGACAATCCAGCAGCAGGCCCCTGACAATCTTTTTTGAGGCCTCGTCGACGCAGGAAAAGTCCTGAATGTGCAGCTGTCTTTTTGCCATCAGTCTGGCCAGGCAGTCGGCATCGATACTGATACACACCTGACTACCGGGTTTCCAATCCAGCCACGGTACTTGTTCTGCCCGATTCGTCCGGGACGTTTGCGGGATATTGAATACCATTCCCATAACCCCTCCTTAGCGTTAGTGAGCGACCATTGCCGGACGCCGTCCCCGGGGGGCGAGTGGCGTGGCTGGCCAGTTCAGGTATTCTGTGAAAAAGCTGGCTTGCCGGGACGTATCCAACAGCACCTCAATGCATTGATCGGCGCTGCAACCGCCGCTGGGGCTGCCATAACACGATTCGGCAGATTGCAGGCTTTCCAGGGCACTGAACAGCACGTAGTCTGCCGCGTTGTGATCACCACGGTCCCGCAGGGCACGGCACACCAGAATGG
Source organism: Marinobacter sp. MBR-99 (assembly GCF_040547575.1). Classification (NCBI taxonomy): domain Bacteria; kingdom Pseudomonadati; phylum Pseudomonadota; class Gammaproteobacteria; order Pseudomonadales; family Marinobacteraceae; genus Marinobacter; species Marinobacter sp. MBR-99. The sequence goes on from NZ_JBEPPY010000011.1 coordinate 135,695, forward strand.
CGGAAAGTGTCAGTTCCACGTGCATGCATTCCGGGTGGTCCGCCCTGGCCAGGCAGGCCAGGTCAAAGGCACTTCCGGTGGCGGAGATCATCTTCTCGGTCTGGTCCGTTTCGCAGTAGGTGAAGGCGTATTCCATCCAGAACAGCCAAAGATCGTTCTGTTCGTTGATGGAGAGTCGGGCAAACATCTGGCGATGGCGCGGGCAGAGAAATTTCATGGCGTCCTCCTTGTCTTGATGCAAATGATAATAGTTATCATTAGAAGGGTTGGCAAGGTGTGTGATGATTAATTTTTGTGCATGGATTACAGTTCCAGCCCTATGACGACAGAATTCACGGGCCAGCGCCCGCAAACAGCAAACCTTGAAGACCCCCTGTATTACCTCAGCAATATGGACACCATCGTGTCCTGGGTGGCCGATCATCACGCAGATTTGTTGACCGAACGGGAGCAAACCCGGCTGGCGACGTTTGCCGAACTGGCGACTGGACCAAGAGCGATACTCACGCGCATGGTGATGCGTACCGGTGAGCTTTTCCGGGCCGACAAGCTGCATTATCCGGAACTGCCGGTGCCGGAGGCTGAAGCGCTCAAGTTATTGGTGCAGGAGGGCTGGCTGGATAACTCGCCGGAGCTGAGCCTGGATGATTTGTTCCGGCTGTTTACCCTGGCTGAACTGAGGCCGGTCTTTGGCGGTTGGCTGCATCAACAGGGCCACCCGAAAACGCTGGGAAAAGCGCAGATGCGGGAGTTGCTGGCGGAAGCGTTCAGTGAACCAGGGCCCCTGCGGCAGTGGCTGGCAGAGGCTGTCGGTGGACAGGCCCCGGAAGTGGTCAAGCTCCAGGACATGGCCCTGTTCGACCGCATCCGTCTGATGTTTTTCGGCAACCTGCGCCAGAGCTGGACGGACTTTGTGCTGGTGGAACTGGGCGTGCAGCAGTTCGAGCCGGTGCCCTTTACCCCGGAATCTCGCGCCTTTCAGCATCGCTCGGAAGTCGATGGTTACCTGCAAATGCATCAGTGCCGGGAACGGCTCGATCAGGGAGAGCCAGCCACAGAGGTCTGGGCAGAGGTACCCGGCCCTGTGGATAACCCCTGGCTCACCAGCCGCCGGGATCGGCTGTTACTGGAGCTGGGCCGGCAGGCGGAGCGCCAGGGTGAGCAGGAATTGGCATTGCAGGTATGGGCGGCCAGTGGCCACCGGGAAGCGCGACTGAAACAGCTGCGGTTGCTGGAGCGTATGAAGCGTTTTGATGAAGCCTGGGCCATTGCCTGTCAGTGGCGGACCAGTGAGCTGACCGACGCTGAAGCCCAGGGCCTGAACCGCCTGCTGAAGCGGTTGGCGCCCAAGGTGGGGGCGGACAAGCCCGAGCCTGTGGATAACCCCACCCTCAGAGAATTCACCCTGACCTTGCCCAAGCCAGGCACCGGCACCGTGGAGCTGGCGGCCCTGCGTCATTTGGGCACCGATGACGCGCCGGTGCTCTATGTGGAGAACACCCTGATCAACGCCCTGTTCGGGCTGCTGTGCTGGCCGGTGATCTTCAAGCCTCTGCCTGGCGCCTTCTTCCATCCGTTTCATATCGGCCCGGCGGACCTGGCCCGAGACGATTTTGTCGCCCGGCGCCAACAGGCATTCGAGCAACGTTTCCGTTTGTTGGAAACCGGCGCCCATCGCCGGGACATTCTCGACACCTTTCAGACCAAGCAGGGCATTGCCAACCCTTTCGTGGTCTGGCCGGTGCTGGATGAAGCTCTGTTGGAACTGGCTCTGCACTGCATTCCCCCGGGTCATCTGGATGCCCTGTTCCGCCGCCTGCTCAACAACATCAAGGAACACCGCAGTGGTTTCCCGGACCTGATCCGGTTTGTGCCGGACGCCGGTCAACCCGAACAGCGCTATGAAATGATCGAAGTGAAAGGCCCCGGCGACCGCCTGCAGGACCACCAGGTTCGCTGGCTTCAGTTCTTCGCCAGGCAGGGTATCCCGGCCAGCGTCTGTTATGTGCGTTGGCAGGACAACGAGGCAAGCCTGTGAAAGTCGCCGTGCGAACCCTGTGTGAATTCGCCGCCCGACACGGCGATCTGGACTTCCGCTACACCCCGGCCCCCAGTAGCGAGGAGGGCATTGCTGGCCACCAGGCGATACAGTCAAAACGCGGCTTTGGCTATCAAAGCGAGTATTCACTTACCGGAAACGTTATGGGAATGGCGCTATCCGGCCGAGCCGATGGCTACCATCCGCACAAGAACCGGCTGGAAGAAATCAAAACCCACCGGGGCGATGTGTCACGTATTCGCCCCCACCAGCGCGCCCTGCACCGGGCCCAGTTAAGAGCCTACGGCGCCCTGTTGTGCCGGCAGGAAAACCGTAAAAGCGTGGAGCTGGCTCTGGTGTATTACGACACCGGCCGGGACAAGGAAACCGTACTCACCGAAACCGCCAAGGCCGACGAGCTCTGGCAGGAACTGGAAACCCTGTGTGGCCTTTACAAGGCCTGGGCCGAGCAGGAAGAGCACCATCGGGAGCAGCGCGATGCCCTGCTCGCTAACCTGCGCTTTCCCTTCCCGGATTTTCGTCCCCGGCAGCGGCAACTGGCGGAGACGGTGTACAAGAATTCGGTGAAAGCCGGCACCTTGCTGCTGGAGGCGCCCACCGGCCTGGGCAAAACCCTGGGCACCTTGTTCCCGGCCCTGATGGCGATGCCTGCCGCCCGGCAGGACCGGCTGTACTACCTCACGTGCCGCAACACCGCCCGGCAACTGGCGCTGGATGCGGTGGATAGGTTGCGACAGGCCCAGAATGAGCTGCAACCCTGGCCGCTGCGCACTCTGGAGTTGGTTTCAAAAGACGACGCCTGCGAACACCCGGACAAAGCCTGCCACGGCGAGTCCTGCCCCCTGGCCAAAGGCTTTTTCGACCGCCTGCCCGACGCCCGGGCCGAAGCAGTTCAGAGCAAAGAGCCATTAAATCAGGAGAATTTGGCGAAAATAGCCGCCGTTCACGACATTTGCCCGTATTTTCTGGCCCAGGAAATGGCCCGCTGGAGTGACCTGGTGATCGGTGATGTAAACCGGCTGTTCGACCAGTCTGCCCTGTTGCACGGCCTTATTCGCCAGAACAACTGGCGGGCGGGCGTTTTGGTGGACGAAGCCCACAATCTGGTGGATCGTGCCCGGGGCATGTATTCGGTGCAGTTGGAGCAACAGCGCTTACTGAAACTGAAGAAGACCGCGCCGAAACCGGTGAAAGCGGCCCTGGACCGCACCGCCCGGGCCTGGCAGGCGCTGATCCGGGACCACGGCGAGCAGGCGCAACCGGTGTTCCTGGCCACTCTGCCGCCGCAATTGCTGGGGGCACTGCAGGCCATGGTTTCCGTGATTACAGACTACCTGGCCGACAACCCACCGGACCTGGCCCTGCAGGAAGTGATGTTCGAAAGCGTGGCCTTTATGAAACTGGCAGACAGCTTCGGTGACCATTCCCTGTGTGAGTTTCAGCTCAGCGGCCGGGGACGGGCCAGCCTGACCATCCAGAACCTGATCCCGGCGGATTTCCTGACAGAGCGCTTCAAGGCCGCCCACTCGGTACTGCTGTTCTCCGCTACCCTCAGCCCCGGCGTTTATTACCGGGATCTACTTGGCCTGCCGGAAAACGCCCGCTTCACCTCCCTGCCCAGCCCGTTCAGCGCCGAGCAATTACAGGTGCAGTTCACCCCTGGCATCAGCACCCGGCAGGTACACCGGGAGACAAGCCTGCAGCCTATTGCTGAGTTGATTGCCAAACAGTACCGGGAACGCCCCGGCCATTACCTGGCGTTTTTCAGCAGCTTCAAATACGCCAAAGAGGTGAGTGATGCGCTGGCGGAACAGGCACCGGACATCCCCCAGCGCTCCCAGCAGCCGGGCATGAGCCCGGACCAACGCAGGCAGTTTCTGGCAGAGTTCCAGAAGCCCGAAGGCAGTGTCGCCTTTGCGGTACTCGGCGGCGTGTTCAGCGAAGGCATCGACCTGCCTGGCGACCAGCTGATCGGTGCCTTCGTGGCCACCCTCGGCCTGCCGCCCTTCGACCCCTGGCACGAAATCCTCAAAGACCGCCTGCAGCAACGCTTTGGTGAAGGCTACCACTACACCTACCTGATCCCTGGCCTACAGAAAGTGGCCCAGGCCGCCGGCCGCGTGATCCGCACCCCCGAAGACCGGGGCGTGATCTGGCTGATTGATGACCGGTTTCTGCAGCACCCAGTAAAGCGCTTACTGCCCGGCTGGTGGTTCTCCAGCGATACGGGGTAACCAGTAAAAAGGCCCCGATGTGGGGCCTTTTGCACGCTTAGCCGAACTCGAAGAACGCCAGCTTGTTACCGTCCGGGTCCCGCACATAGGCGCCGTAGAACATATCCGGAATACGTTGCCCAGGCTCCCCATCGCAGGTTGCGCCCAGTTCAATGGCTTTGTGATAAAACTTATCCACAGCTTCTTTGGATCCCGCCGGGATGGCCACCATGTTGCCATTGCCCGGATGATTGGGCTCACCGTTGAACGGTACGCACACCGCCAACATGGGCTTGGCCATGCTCTCACCAATGAACGCAATGCGCTCCATATCCAGCAACACCTTGCCGCCCAGCTCCCCCAGCAGATCGCTGTAGAATTGCTTGGCTTTGCCCATGTCACTGACACCGATGGTTACGTATCCGATCATGCCTGTTCTCCGTGGTTGGTTGAGGTTCAGTATACGTCGCTTTCCGCAGTTCAGAGCTCAGGCAATCACAGCAGTGTTTTCGCCGGCGCTTTGTTATGGTTGTTTGTGTAACTCCCTGAACTAAGGACAGCGCCTGATGAAATCCTTTGCCCTGCTCACCACCCTACTCCTGTTGCTGGCCGGTTGTACCGGATTGCCTAAAGACATCGAGCCGGTGACCGGCTTCGACCAGGACCGCTACCTTGGCACCTGGTACGAGATCGCCCGGCTGGACCACTCCTTCGAGCGCGGGCTTAGCCAGGTGAGCGCCGAGTACATCCCGAACGACGACGGCAGCATTAAGGTCATCAACCGCGGCTACAACGCAGAAAAGGGCGAGTGGAAAGAAGCCCAGGGCCGGACAAAGTTTGTGGGTGACAGCGATGTGGGTCACTTGAAAGTGTCGTTCTTCGGGCCGTTTTACGCGTCTTACGTAGTGTTCGAGTTGGATGAAGACTACTCCACGGTCTATATCACAGGCTACAACCGAAACTACCTGTGGCTGATGTCGCGCACGCCGGAGGTGAGTAAGGAGGTGTTGGAGGCGTTCAGGGCGCGGGCTGCGGCGGAGGGGTTTGAGCTTGGGGAGTTGATTGTGGTGGAGCAGTGAGTCGTGATGCGCCAAATTCTTGATGCCGCTCACAGCGTTGGGCTTTGGAGTTGATTCACACGGAGTGCCAACTGTATATTCCGCCGGCACTTTGGAGTGCCAGACCGAGGTTGGTTGAAGCCTTGGTTTTCAAACATGGAAGACATTAAAAGGATAAGGATATGAAGCAGTACAAAATCTTCACGCACCCCTCTGGCCAACAAGAAGCGGTAAAACAGGGCTGGTCTTGGCCGGGATTCTGTTTTGGCGGATTCTGGGCGCTGGTCAAGAAAATATGGGGCATGGCTGCGCTGATTCTGATTGGCGGCTTTAGCATTGGTTTCCTTCTGGGCTTCATCATGCCCCCGGAGACGGCCAATCTGGTTACCAACATTATTGCTTTGGGTATTGCTATCGCGATAGGCGTTAACGGCAACCAGTGGCGAGAGCAGAATTTGCTTACCCGCGGCTTCCAAACCGATGGCCAGATCGTTGAAGCAAAGAATCCTGACGGCGCTGTAGCCGAGTTCCTTGGGGGCGAGACGTCAGTAACGGCCTGATCGCGAATATCCCGACGCTTCGTCTTTGATGTGGTTGTCGATTTTCTGGTTTATGACTACCATTTAGACCAAATCGATTGGGGGGTTCCCGGTCCGCTCCAGCCAATTGGTGGTTTGGAATGGGCGGATATGCAAACCTACTGATTGGTGTTGCCAGGTGCAACAGGCGTGACTATAATCTTTGCCAAGTGGATTGGGGGTGCCCGGTCGGCGTTATAGCCTCGGTGAGTTTCACCGGGGCTTTTCGCTTTCTAAAGGCGGGTAAATTTTCAGGCCCATACCCTCGAAACCCTGCCCCACGCAATCCCTTCCGCCATCGCAATAGAACTTTTTCTTCAGTACCTCGAAGGCTTTGTTTGACTGGTCGGGCTTTAACACGCTCAATCCGATAGGCCGGGCCACGAGGTCGGCTAGCTGGAGGCCGGAAGACATGGTTTTCTTGTCGGAAAAGAGCACGTCAAACGGCAGCTGACGGTTCAACTGGTTGGAGCCGTCACAAATGCGCCGAAACTCCAGTTCGAGTTCGTTGTCTTCCTTTTTGCCCCGGCACTCCACAACAACGTGAGTTTTCTTTTCGTGCTGATGTTTCTCTTCCAGGAATTCGTAGAGAGTTTCAAGGCAGAAGCCCAGAGCGATGTGGTAAGGATTGCTATCAGAGCCGCCGTGGCTTTTCAGGTGACGCTTGTCGATGACACAACTGATCAGAATGAAGTTACTGAACTCGATGATCTCTGTCAGCTCATCGAGAAATTCAATCTTTTCGTCACGGCTACGAAAAATATTGAAAGCGCCTTTTTCTTTCCGGATTTCAGTCTCGTGAAGGACGACCTGGTCATGGCCGAAGTGGTTGAATTTGAACTTCTCCAGGGCGGACACAACCTTTTCACTGTAGTGTCGTTTATGGAAAACGCAGAGCGCGAGCACGAACAACGGGTACTGGGGGTCAATCTTGCCCATGCTGTGATCCCCACTCTCATCAACGTAGACAATGTATTTGCTGAATGGAGTTGCCACCGCATTGGCTGAAGCACCGGAATATTTACCATTCTTGGCCTCCGCCGATGAATCATCGGAAAACAGTGGTAATTGTTGATCGTCCAAGTCAGGCATTGGTCTTCCTCCGTATCCGTTTAGCCGGCTTCACCGCCGCCCGCTCCGCCTTGATTCGCTCCAGCAACGCCTCCGCACTGTTCTCCCCGCTGATCAGCTCCGGGTTGTCCTTGCGCCATTGCTCGGTGAGTTCGCCCCGGAAGGCTTTGGCCAGGATGGACTGGGTGAGGTTGTTGACGCGGGCCAGCGCGTTGTTGACCTGTTGCTCGATGCGGTCGGCGTGGGCGAAGAGTTGATCTACTCGGCGGACGATTTCGGTTTGCTCACTCAGTGAGGGGAAGTAAACCTCAAGGTTTTTTATAACCTTCTGATTGAGATTGACCATGGTTGATCCCACGGAAGCGGAATTGAAATAGCTCACAGCAGTTGGCGATCTAAGAATGATCTCAAGATACTTGGGCAGTGCGTCTTCGCTAACCCTCAAGATCATTGAACCTGTACCGCATAGCTGAGGCTCGTCACTCTCGACGACAGATGCCCGCCCCATCTCCCCCCTTCGGCCAACCACAACGTCACCTTTGCGAAGATGCCAAGCTTCAAGACTATTGTACTTTTGGTGTGAAATCGTCATGGAATCGGAAGGCCTAATGATCCCTTCTGATATGTGCATCGGGTTGATGACTGGAATTCCGCCATTCACATAGTCGGATTTGTGGAGAGCGCTGCCAAATGGGCCGGTCTTGACCTCTACTCCTGCTTCCCCCAGCTTCTTGAAGTTCCGTTCGGGGTTATCACCTGAACGCCACTCCTCCGTCAACCGCCCACTCACCGCTGCAGCCAGCACGGACTGGCGGAAGCGTTTGAGGATTTGCGGGATGCGTTCGAGGCGGGCTTTGGTGTTTTCCACCTGGGCCAGCAGGGTGTCGAGTTTGTCGGCGATGACTTTTTGTTCGGCGAGCGGTGGGAGCGTTATTTCTTGAGAATATGCATCCTCCCTGTTTAAGCCGGGAATTGCAGTAGCCCTATTCAGCTGGTTTAGAGGCAGAAACCGAAGCTGATAAAACCAATAACGAATTGGCTGACCATGGAAACTATCGACGTAGTATGTAGTGTCGATAGGAAAAAAAGGCTCCTCTGAAATATGTACTTCGCCAAATGAGCCCTTTCTTCCGACGATGAGTCCAGGCTTCGTCACTAAAGGAATACTGTGTTTGCCGACTTCGCCATTTGAACCGAAAACGGGAAACGATACGCCGTCTCTCACTTTTGCGGGTAGAGATTTACCATAGGTTAGTTCTATGACTGACCCAAGGGTGGTGGTGTGCCAGTATTCTGGGGCAAAGCTTTTGCTCATCTTAGCCCCCTGCCGAAATAATCATCCAACAAAACCCTAGCCCCATCAGCCTCCTCCTCAGCCCCCAACTCACGCATCAACACATCCAGCTCGCCCAGCGCCTGCACCAACTCTCCCATCGCCTCACCCGCCAGCACACTCGGCTCCGGCAAATTGGCCGCATCCACACTGTCGCTGTCTTTCAGCCAGGAAATATCCAGTGAGTCGCCCTTGTGCTCGGCAATCCACTGACGGCTGAAGCCGCGCCAGCGGCTGTGGGCCAGGCGCGGGTCCACGCCTTCGTTCTCGTCGCTGTGTTCGGGCAGTTCTATGTCTTCGGAATGGAAGCTGTATTCACCTTCCTTGCGCTCACCGTCGCCGTTGGGGCTTTCGCCATACACATCTTCAAACGGTTTCAGGTGCTGGTCGCCAAACGGTGTGCGTTTGCCGAAGCTGGGCATGTTGGTGCGCAGGTCGTAGACCCAGACGTTCTCGGTGCAGTTTTCTTCCTGGTGCTTGTCTGCTGTGCTGCCTTTGGTGAAGAACAGTACGTTGGTTTTCACGCCCTGGGCGTAGAAGATGCCGGTGGGCAGGCGCAGGATGGTGTGCAGGTTGCACTTGTTCATTAAGTCCCGGCGCACATCGGTGCCGACGCCGGCTTCGAACAGCACGTTATCCGGCAGCACCACGGCGGCGCGGCCACCGGGTTTGAGGTTGCGGTAGATGTGCTGCAAAAAGGCCAGTTGTTTGTTGCTGGTTTTGTAGGTCAGGTCGTCCCGGGTGATGCTGGCATCGCCGCCCTTGCTGGTGCCGAAGGGCGGGTTGGCGAGGATCACGTCGGCCTTCTCCAGCCCTGCGCCGGTCTGGCCCAGAGCGTTGCCCAGGTGCACAACGCCCTCGGCGTCCCCTTCCATACCGTGCAGCAGGCAGTTCATCAGCGCCAGACGGCGGGTGCCGGGCACCAGTTCGATGCCCACGTAGGCCCTGGTGGTCTGAAAGGTTTTGTCCTTGTCGCTCAGTTCGTACAGGTCATCGGTCTGGCTTTTGATGTATTCGTGGGCGGCAATCAGAAAGCCCGCCGTACCTGCGGCCGGGTCCTGAATGCGCTCGCCGGGTTGCGGTTTCAGGCAGTTGACCATGGTGTTGATCAGGGCGCGGGGGGTGAAGTACTGCCCGGCGCCGGATTTGGTTTCGTTGGCGTTCTTCTCCAGCAGGCCCTCGTACAGGTCACCCAAGCCATCTTTCTGGGCGCTGAACCAGTCGATCTGGTCCAGAGTTTTGATCATCTGTTCCAGGTGGCGAGGCTCGCGCAGGCGGGTCTGCGCGTCGGCGTAGATAGCGCTGATCAGCGGGTCGTCATGTACCAGCGTGCCGTCGCCGTCCTTGCCGGTGGACAGGCTGAGCAGGATGCGTTTGTAGTCGTTCAGCAGGTTGATGCCGGATTTGCCGTTGAGGTCACTCCAGCGGCAGCCTTCCGGCAACGGGTGTTTTTTAAGGGTGCCGGCTTGGGTGTTCTCGTGCACCATTTTGATGAACAGCAGCAGCACCAGTTCGGTGACGTAATCCGAGTAGTTGATGCCGTCGTCCCGCAGAACGTCGCAGAGGTTCCAGAGTTTCTGGACGATGTCGTTGTTGGTCATGGGTGCTTCCGGTTGTCTTTAGGCGCGCTCAAGGAACAGCGCCATCAGCGGTGAATTGATGTAGAAATTGCTGCGGCCTACCTTGGTCTTGTCCAGCAGACCAATGCTGACGAGTTCATCCAGATACTTGGTTGCGGTGATTCGGCTGACGCCCAGGTCCTCCATCACGAACTCGATCTTGGTGTACGGATGATTGAACAGGTTGTTCAGCAGCTCCTGGCGGTAGATCTTCGGGCATTCGTCCCGCATTCGGTGCTTGGTGTGTTGCATCAGCTCCCGAATCTGGCCAATCAGTGCGATGGTTTGTTGAGCCGTCTGGCTGACACCTTCCAGCATGTAGAGTAACCAGGGCTTCCAATTGCCGGTATCTCGCACGGCCTGTAATTCCTGGTAGTAACCGGCTTTGGTCTGAATCAGGTAACGGCTGAGGTAAAGCACCGGTAGATCCAGCAGGCCTTTCGCTACCAGATACAGCATGTTGATGATGCGCCCTGTGCGGCCATTGCCGTCGTAGAACGGATGAATGCTTTCAAACTGGTGGTGAATGATTGCCATTTTTACCAGTGGATCGGCATCGCACAGTTCGTCATCGTTGATGTAGGCCACCAGATTGCCCATCAAGTCCTCGATTTCTCGGGCTGACTGGGGCGGCTCATACACCACTTCACCGGTGGCCTGGTTTTTTAGAGCCGTTCCAGGGAGCTTGCGCAGGCCTGCCCGGTTCTTCTCCAGGGTTTGTTGAATTAACAGAATGTCGTTCAGGCGAATTAGCTGTGACTTTCGAACGCTTCGGAAACTTGCCCGCAATGCCGTGGCGTAGTCCTGAACTTCTTTGGTTTCTGGCGAAACACTGGCTTCATCGGCCACCACAGCCCGATAAAGGTCGTCTTGGGTGGTGATGATGTTTTCGATTTCAGAGCTGTGCCGGGCTTCTTGCAAGGTCAGCGTGTTAATCAGTATTTCTTCGTTGGGAATGGTGGCTGCCACGCCTTTGAGTTCCGCCAGGTAGCGGTGGGCTTCTGCCGCTTTTTTCAGCACGGCACGGGATTCCCACTGTTCCAGGTGTTCTAGGGGTAATGTTGGCAGCACAAAAGTCCCTTTCTTAATTCATGTATAGAAAAACAAGAAATTTATACATGTCTTGGTGAATATGCAAAGGAAACCGCGTTTTCCTATGCATATCGAAGGTCACATGCATAGATAATAAGAAATTCTATGTGTATGCAGAGTCTGCCAAGACCGCGCTATGTCGAAAAAACACCGAAAAATCGACACAGATTAGGCCCATGTCGATTCCATAAACATACTCGATGCAGACTTGGACTTGCACGGCAATTCCGGTACATTTGCCAACACTTCAGGCATGGATTGTGCCGATTAACACCTTGTGGATACACGGATGTGACCAAAATAGCCGACCCGCACTCGCTTGCGCTTCATGAAGCGTTGATGATCGAGGGTGGTTGGGACCAATACTCCGATAGGGAATTGGCCAGCTACCTTTCGAGCTCCAGTTTTACCCCTGCCCGTTTACGAGACCAGCTTGCCAGTGGCGAGCTGGTGTTGCTGAAAGAGATTCCGGCGGTTCCCGTCTTCAGGCTGGTATCCGGGCG